>DATEPX010000052.1:0-2781 GCA_035272945.1 Terriglobales bacterium | reverse complement strand
ACATATTTTTCAACTAAGGAGCGAGTGTGCGTGGCCCTGTTCGCCCCGTAACATGGCCCGGTCTGTGGGCGTCTTGCAACTCTCGCGGCCGGGCCGTGTGCCTATGCGGCTAGAGACCACTTTTCTTTCCCGTCAGGCGATTTTTTCCTCGCTTGCTTCTTTAGCGACTGCTGTCCTTAAATCGCCGCGGAGCTTACGCTGAGTTGGCGGCGGATAAGCGGACATGCTGCACCTCTTCGTGGGGCAGTAGTTCTTCGCATACAGCGTTTCGTGTAGAGCTTGGAACTTGTTTCTTAGTTCCTCTTCCGATGCCCTGGGAAGTACTTCTTGCATCATTTCGATTTCACCCTTGGTTAAGCGGAAACCCCATTCGTCGAGCGCGGTGAGAGGATCTCTCAGTAACCGCTCGCGAAATTCGGTATCCGCAACGGCATTCCCGATAACTGTGATGAGCAGGTCCATAAAACCTCCTATTTCAATTCAGTGTTTGCGATGAGGCCTGTGGTGCAATTATCTGAGTAGTCTCTCGCGGGCTGAGTTCCAGCATCAATTCCCGCAATTCGCGTTTAGCATCCGTGACTAAGGGAAGCGCGTCGGCGTACTGCCACATTCGAAGAACTTCCTCATAATGGCTGCGGGCTAAATCACGATGATTCATTTCGCGATACACGCGTGCTAGCTGAAGATGTGCGAATAAGAGATCCGGCGCCCCAAAATCAGATTGAAGAACCTCCCCCTTTCGATGGAGAACCTCCTCCCATTCACGAGCGGCCAGATCCCAGCGTTTCTGTGTTTGATAAGCACGGGCCAGACCGGCGTGAGAGAAAGCTTGCGGGTACTCCTCAGCTGCAGTTGCAAAAGAGCTTTCCGCCTGCTGCGGCTTGGCAGCGGCCAACCCAATCTCTCCTTCAAGATTATGAAAGCAGCTTCGATTCCAGGAGGTCGGAACCGATTGCCGAGAGTGGTCAAGCTGCCGCAGAACTTGGCGCGCCTGGTCTATCCTGCCTGCTCGCGCATAAAGGATGCCGGCATTCAACAGATCGTAGACCTGCAAGCCGGTGCTTGGCACCTGCAGGATAAGATCCGCCTCAAGCTTTGCCTCTCGTGAACTGCCCTGGTTAAGAAGGATACGACCGAGAAGATAACGTCGAACGGTTTGCAGTCCCCCGCTTCGCTGGGGCATAGCCTGGATTTGTTTGACAAGTCTGTCTTTAGCCGCGTTCAACTTTCCCTCGTAAAGATCCGCATCGACTAGATTCAGGTCCCGCAGTTCTCGGTCTGCCCCAGTTCCCTGGCCAATCTCCTGGAACTCTTGCCGAGCCATGGAAACGTTACCCTGGATAAGGTACGCCAAGCCAACTCCCCAGTGCATCTGCGGCGGGTCGACAGCGCGCTGCAGAGCTTCGCGGGAAACGGCAATGGCGGTTTCGGCTTGGCCGCTCCGTGCTAAATAGAGCACCAGACTCCGGTAGGCGAGCGCGGATGAGGGGTTGAGCCTTAGCACTTCACGCAGTTCGAGAATTGCCTTGTCGAGTTGTCCAATGTCGTAATAAGCTCCCGCCAAGTCCTGGTGCGCCTCCTGATCATCAGGGTAGAGGCCGACGAGAATGCTCAGCGATTGTGCTTCATCCTCGTACTGCTCCCGCATGCTGTAATACCCAGCTTCGATCCTGCGCTGTTCTCGCTCCGTAACCCCTTGTCTCAACCGATAGGCATCTTCCAATTCCACAACGGTCCGCTCGTTCTTACCACCAATCATCGAGTAGTGCTGACCCAATTGCAGATGAGCCATGGCGAAATCTGGGTCCAGTAGTAAAGCGGCTTTCAACAGGCCTTCGACCTGTGTGTCGTTTCCTTGATCCTCGGCATCTTTCGCTTGGGAGTAGAATTGCAGGGCTTCCAGCGAACGCGTGGTCACCTTGGCGAGTGGCCGGCTGGTCTTCTCAATTCCCAACAAGGATTCACCCAGGTCGTTGCGTACTCTTTTTGCCAGCACATCTGCTTTGTCGAAAAAGTCCTCCTTGCGATCGAATCGCTCTCTCTCCGCGAACAGCAATGTGCCATGGGCCGGGTCGAGTGCCCTCACGGTGATTTGGAAAACCTGGCCGAGGTGCTCGATGCTGCCAGTGAGCAACACCCGCAGGTTTTCGCGCTGGCAGATTTCGCGGCCCAGAGCCTCGTCAATCCGCTGGACGTTTTCCTTTTTCATGCGCTGCAAGACTTCAAGAGCCTGCGTGCGAGGATATACGTTGACGTAGCGGGACTGCTGCAGCGCAATGATTAGCCCTTCACGCACGCCTTTGTCGGGAATCGTTTCGTCACCTGAAGTGTCAAAGTCGGAGATAAGAACCCAGCCGCGCTGGGTCAGGATCGGAGAACGGTGGTGCCAACTGTAGATTCCAGATACCGCGGCCGCGACCGCCGCCACAACGATCCCGGCTGCCAGCCAGCGTTTCCGTGGCCGCTTCGCCCTTCGTGGCAAGACTCGCGATAGCTTGAGGGGAGTTACGCTGGCTTGAACAACGCGCAAGTCCTGGAGCAGCTCGCGAGCGCTGACGTGTCGCTGACCAGGCTCTTTTGCCAATGCTTTGCTGATCAGCTTTTCTAGTTCTTCTGGAACTTTTGAGTTGAAGATATGAATCGGGGTTGGCGTTTCATGCCGAATGCGGTCGCTGGTAGCAACGAAACTACCGGCCAGGAATGGATGATGGCCGCTCAACATCTCATACAAAACCACTCCAAGCGAGAAAATGTCTGCGCGTTCGTCCGGAAATTTTTCCA
>DATEPX010000051.1:0-13872 GCA_035272945.1 Terriglobales bacterium | reverse complement strand
GAAGGCCTTGCGTCGGTGACCTCCGGCGGCAAGTGGGGCTATATCGATAAGAGTGGCAACCTGGTAGTCCCGCTTCAGTATCGAATTGCTCATATGTTCATTGAAGGGGTTTCGTCAGTCCTACTCAGTGATAGCGGGAAGTGGGGATACATTGACAAAACCGGAGGGTTTGTCCTGCCTCCCATCTATGATGCCGCCATGCCGTTCTGTGCTGGCGTTGCTCAGGTTGAGAGCTTCCGCTTGATAGGGGTTGACTCAAGCATCTGCCGGACACAACGATATGAGGGCAAACACGGCGTCATCGACCATTCCGGCAAGTACATCTGGCGGGATTCGAACGACCAGATTTGGAAGTCGCCATTTTGTTACTGAGTCCTAATTAACTACTGGAGCGAACCCCTGCGGCGCTGGGTCCTGTCGAGGATGCTGCTATTCTCTGTTCATGAACCGCAAGCGTATAAAGGACGTCGCGCTAAAGAGCCTAATTGCAATTGTGCTCGTTATGCTTTTCGTTTCTTTTCTAGCGCAGCGACTGTTCCATCCGCGATAAAGTGAAAGTAGATTTTTTGTCTCCCGCCGAACCGACCGGCTCTAACGGTGCAGCTTACCCTCCATTTGACCGGCAGCCTTTCGCGGTGGATTCCATCTGGACGCGAACGCTGTTTTCCAGAACCTAATGGGACTTGGATCCTCTTTGCGCGAGTTTTGTCAGCAGGAGAATGACAGCATCCCAAACGAGGACCGCTACGACAATCGACAACAAGGTCGAAGAAATCTGTTCCCGATTCTTCGCTGTGAGATAGTCCCGACTCTCAACGATTTTTGCATACGTTTGCCGGTTGCAGCTTTGATAAGAAACAGAAACAAAGCCGAGCAGAGCTGGGAAAACCAATCCGATGAGCAAGAGCCTCTTCAATATCGAGCGAACGTGCTTCCAAGGCGCTGCGTCCGCAACATCGGCAAACGGGAAGCCGCAGTAACAAATAGACTAGAGTGCCCAGCACCATCGCGGCGCGTGATGCAGCCAGATTAGGGTTGCAGAGGTGGTAGCACTTGGCGTATAGTCGCTCATCGATATACTGATTATCGATACTACTTTATGCCAAAACGAAAACTCGACCCACTCCCTTCGGCCGCTTTCCAAATCCTCCTCTCGCTGGTGGATGACGACCTCCATGGCTACGCTATCATGCGCCAGGTTGCGGACCAGACCGACGGCCGCATGCGCCTAGGCCCAGGGACGCTCTATAGTTCCATCCAGACTCTGCTCGAAGCGGAGCTCATTGACCAGGTTGACTCGCGTGAGGACACGAGACTCGGGCCAGGGCGTCGGCGCTATTACAGGATCACATCGGCTGGACGCAAACTGGCACGCTCAGAGGCAGAGAGACTTGCCGATCTATTGCGAGTCGCTCGCGCCAAAAAGATATTGAGGGGGCGTTATGTCTGAGAAGATCTACGCCTGGTTGTTGCATCTCTATCCTTCTCAATTTCGCGAGGCTTACGGCACCGAAGCCCTGCAACTCTTCCGAGACCGCGTCCGCGACGAAAAAGGATTCTTCCCGTGCTTGCGGCTTTGGCTTGACCTGATAGTTGACTTAGCAATTTCCATCCCACGAGAGTACGGATATGCCCAAGCCGTATCCTTCGGCGCTTCAGCCCCACAGCGTTTGAACAGCGTGCCTGTATTTTACGTTCTTGAAGTCGGACCGCCCCGCCCTGGAGCGATGCTTTTCGGAAGCGTATTGTCGTGTCTTGCTCTCGCTACATTCTGGCTTTCTCTCAACCATGTCGGAAACTATGTGGGACTAGGGATCGCCGCGACTGGTCGGTTGCAGAATGATTCCAAGTTCTTTCAACAGGATGCTTCGCAAACAGACCGGCAGACTGCTATCCGGGCAACGAATGATACGGAGGTCTTCAAGATGGACGCGGTGGAGCGCCGGCGCGTGATTGATGCGGCGGTCGTGATTCTCAGAAAGTATTACGTTGAGCGCGAGAATGCACAGAAGATGGCCGATGCACTATTGGCCCACGAGAAGCGCGGTGATGATGACAACGTGACGGCTGGTGACGCTTTTGCCGCTCTGCTGACTCGACAGATGCGGGACCTGAGCCCGGACAGGCATCTGACGCTGGCCTACAGCCAAAACCCCTTACCTGAACACCCTGCAGGACAAACACCGGAAGCCCTTGCTCGTTACAGATCGGCCATGAAACAACTAAACTGTACCTTTGAAAAAGTCGAGATCCTGCCGCACAATATCGGATATTTGAAGCTCAACTCGTTTCCTGATCCTTCTGTGTGCCAGTCGACGGCGAAGGCTGCAATGGCTTCTCTAAACCGCGCAGACGCGATCATCTTTGATTTGCGAGACAACCGTGGGGGCGAGCCAGCGATGGTCATGTTGATTGCCGCCTACCTCTTTGACCATCCCGAGTACATGTACAACCCCAGGGAAAATACGACGGAACGGTCCTGGACACGCTCGCCAGTTCCAGGAAACAGCCTGGCAGACAAGCCTGCTTACATATTGACCTCCAGATCGACCTTCTCCGCTGCAGAGCACTTCTCCTATGACTTGAAGATGCTGAAACGGGCCACGCTTGTGGGTGAGACAACAGGGGGTGGTGCGCACTCAGGAGTTTGGCATCGGATTGACGATCACTTCGGAATGGGGATCCCTGAAACGAAAGCGATTAATCCTTTTGCCACGAACGATTGGGCAGAGATCGGCATTGAGCCCGATGTAAAGGTGAGAGCTCCGGATGCATTGGTGACAGCGGAGAAACTCGCACAGGACAAGCTCCGGAAAAAGTAAAGCGTTCATCTGATTAGTGGGCGTCCTCGTCAATTTGATCGGCCAGCATTCGCGGCGGACCTCTCCGCAATCGCTGTTAGTCGTCCAAGTGGATTATTTCCGTATTCAGTACTCCGGGGAGCTGACGACGTGATCCTTCTCAAAATTCCGTCACAAGCTGCGGCAAGGCGCATCTACCTGTCCATTTTCGAACGCTATTCTCTGAGTTCGGACAGTCTTGACTGAGGTTAGTCTCTCGATATCTGCGTAACTTCCGGCATGTCAATGACTTGTCCCTGCCGCTACTTGGTACGCGGCCTGCTGTTACTAAATCAGGCAAAATCCCGAAGGCTGAGGTACTTCCGTGTTAAGAGTTGCACAGGGTCTTCGCTATACGTTTCGCCAACTGGCAAAATCGCCGGTTTTCACCGCCGTTGCTATCCTAACCATCGCGCTGGGGATCGGAGCCAACACCGCCATCTTCAGCGTCATGAACGCCGTGCTCTTACATTTTCTTCCGGTCCCGAATCCCCAACAGCTTGTCTATTTTCATTTGAAAAACCAGCCTCTGAGTACTTCACAAACAGGCTACGGTGACATGTCCATGTCATTGCCGGTTTTCGAAGCCATGCGCATCCGGCAGGATGTTTTCACCGACGTCATCGGTTTTGCTCCGCTGGCCTTTGAAAAAGTTGCCGTGCGGATTGGCCCCGAGCCGGAGGAAACTTGGGGAGAAATGGTGAGCGGCAATTTCTTCTCCGGCCTGCAAGTCCAGCCGATTCTAGGGCGCGGGTTCACACTGAAAGATGAATCCACTCACGCTCCTATCGCCGTGCTGAATTACGCTTGGTGGAAGAGCCGATTCGTCGGCGACAAGGACATTGTAGGTAGGACAATCTACGTCAAGAGCGTCCCCTTCACGATTGTGGGTGTTGCGCCTCTTGGTTTCCATGGCGTGGATCCGGTGCACGCCACCATCAATTTTTGGATTCCGCTGCAAGAACGCCCCGAATTGAACGCCTGGGGAACACCGGCGACCGATCACACTTTGTATGGCTCGCCGGGTTGGCTGGCCTTGCAAATGCTCGGACGTCTGCGTCAGGAAGTCTCGCCCGAACAAGCGCAGGCGCGACTCACTCCGGCGTTTCAGAATGCACTAGCCAACGCCTCGCCAGTTGATCCTCATGAACAGAAACCTGTCCTGGTCCTCTCGGGAGTTCGTGGTGTGGAGAATCTGCGCGACGACTACGAACACCCGCTGCGGTTCCTTATGAGCATGGTGGTGCTGGTGCTGCTCATCGCATGCGCAAATGTCGTCATGCTACTGTTGGCAAGGAATGCCAGCAGGCTGCCGGAGTTCTGCTTGCGCCAAGCGCTTGGTGCCAACAAGCGCGCCCTTTTCCTCGAAATGTTCCGGGAAAGCGTGGTCCTGGTGGCGGCGGGAGCGGCACTTGGCTGGCTGTTCGCCGGAGCGGCAACGCAGGCGCTCGCAGCATGGTCAGGCATTGAAATCATTATTGAGCCAGACAGACGAGTTTTATTGTTTACCGCAGGTGTTTCCGCGGTGGTTGCCATCGCGTTTGGGCTGGCGCCCATGGGACTCATTACCCGGCTGCCATTGAATCTTGCGTTGCGGTCGGCCGGCGGGACGTCCGGTACAAGGCAAAACCGTCTATGGGGACGTAAACTGGTGGTGGCGCTTCAGATTTCACTCTGCATGGTCCTGCTCTGTTCCGCGGGGTTACTGTATCGGACGCTGCGCAACCTGGAATCCAGCGACCTCGGGATGCGCACCGCCGGCCTGCTCGTGTTTGGGATCAGCCCGCAGTCTAACATCCGCAACGATGCCGATGCCATCCGCTTTCATACCGCGTTGCTGGAGCGCATGCGTGCGCTACCGGGAGTCGACTCCGCAACGATTATGCAAGTACGCATCGGCAGCGGTGGCAGTGACAACGACGGCGTCCTCGTGGACGGGCGTAACCCTACGCCCGATCGTCCGTTTGCGCCGGTACGCATAAATCTTGTCGGATCCGCGTTTCTGCGCACTCTGGGAATCCCCCTGCGACTGGGCCGGGACATACAAGATTCCGATACCGCGAATTCCCCCAAAGTGGCGATAGTCAACCGGACCTTTGTTGATCGCTACCTGCCAGGCGCGGACCCTCTGGGACACCATATCGCTGCGCTAGGCGACCCCAAGGTCGAATACACCATCGTAGGAGTTGCCGGGAACAGTCGCTACACTCAGGTTCGTGAAACCGAGCACCCCATGGCCTATGTGCCGTTTATGCAGCCCCCGGGCGTGCTGGAAATGCAATACGAGCTGCACACTACGGGTGACCCGATAATGCTACTCAGGGAAGCAGCGAGGGCGGTGCACGACACCGATCCCAACCTTCCCTTGCAAAAACCAACTACGCAGCAGGCTCAGTTTGCGGAGACTGTGTCGCAAGAAAGGCTGATCGCAAACCTGTCCGTCTTTTTTTTCCCCGGCTAGCAGCATTTCTCGTTGCCATCGGCCTTTACGGAACGATCTCCTACGGCATCAGCCGCCGAACGATGGAAATCGGTGTGCGCATGGCATTGGGCGCACAGCAACGAGAAGTGCTTCGAATGGTTTTGCTGGAAAGCTTCTCCATAGCTACGGTGGGACTTGGCGTTGGCATCCCTGCGTCTCTCGCAGTAGCCACGACATTGCGTTCGATGTTATATGGCTTGAGTTCTAGCGACCCTCTGACAATTCTTGTCGCGTTCGTCGGCATCGCTATGGTCACATTGGCGGCTACATTTTTTCCGGCTCACCGCGCTTCCTCCATAGATCCCATGCGCGCCTTGCGTATGGAGTGAGTCGGCATAACCCTGCGCAGAACTTCTTTTAGTTGCGTAATCGGACATTGAGATCACATGTGTGGAACGATGGACCCACACGCGATGGAACAGAGCCGCGACTTGTCGTCCGGCGCCACGCTCACCTCCTATTGACACTCTATACGTAGATCGGTATTATTCCTATAGAGAGCCGATAGGAGATATCTCTTGAACACTGAACCCACAACCCTTTTGCAAGGAACTTTGGACCTGCTGATCTTGAAATCGCTGATCGCTGGCGAGATGCACGGATTGGGTGTCTCGCGCAGGATCCAGCAGATCACCGGCGGCACTTTTGTGGTTAAGCCGGGCTCGCTCTTTCCTGCCCTGCACCGCATGGAAGAACAAGGTTGGATTTCCTCTTTTTGGGGAGAGTCCGAGAACAACCGCCGCGCCAAATACTACCGCTTGACCAAGGCTGGCCAGAAGCAGCTGGAAGTCGAAACCAAGCGATGGGGGCGCATTTCTTGGGCCATCGGTCAAGCTTTGGAAGCATCGTAGGGAGGTGTTCACTATGCCGCTCTTTGTGAAAGCTCGAAGTTTTCTCCGAAATCTCTTTCTATCCCGGCGTGTGGAGGCAGACCTCGACCAGGAGGTTCATGCCCATCTCGAAATGCTGACCGAGGAAAACATTCGTGCTGGCATGCCGCCGAAGGAAGCGCAACGCGCCGCGCGGATCGAGCTTGGCGGCATCGAACAAGTGAAAGAGCAGGTTCGCCAAAAGAGGACTGGCAATTGGCTTCCTTCCGTGATCTCCGACTGCCGCTACGGTCTCCGCCAACTCCGCAAGAATCCCGGCTTCACCGCCGTCGCCGTCCTCACGCTGGCTCTCGGCATCGGCGCCAACACGGCCATCTTCTCCGTTGTCGATTCCGTCCTCTTGCGGCCCTTGCCGTTCGAAGCCCCGTCGCGTCTCATTGCCATCCATGAGGGTATTCCCAAAATGGGCTACCCGAAGATGGGCTTTTCGCCGCCGGACCTTGCCATCTTTGCGCGTGAGCAGAAATCATTCAGTGCCATTGGCACTTTTCGAAATAAACCTGTCAATATCTCGGGCCGTGACGAGCCAGAGCGGGTCATGGCTGCACGGGTTTCCTCCTCGCTCTTCCCAATGCTCGGCGTGGAGCCGATGCTCGGCAGGACCTTTGCTTCTGACGAGGACACGCCGGGGCATAACGTAGTCCTCCTCAGCTACGGACTTTGGCAGCGACGTTACGGTGGCGTCTCCAGTATCCTCGGTCAAACCATCGACATCGACCGCCAGCCCTATACCGTTGTCGGTGTCATGCCACAAAAATTCGTGTTCCCCCTGCCAGGGCCGGACGACAATGGTTCGCCCGCAGATCTTTGGGTGCCGATGGCCTTCCTACCCGCGGAATTGCAGGGCTGGGGAGGATCGTACCTCACCAGCGTGGTGGGAAGATTGCGGCCCGGCATTACCCTAGAACAGGTGCGCGGCAGCACCGAGCCACTCGCGCGGGAAGTCCTGGCTAGTTACCCTGCAGCTCTCACGAAAACATTTCGTGCAGCAGAACTGAGCATCAGCGCATTTCCGTTTCAGGAAGATGTAGTCGGCTCGGTTCGCACCTTGCTACTCGTCTTGATGGCCGCTGTATGTTTTGTACTCTTGATAGCCTGTGCGAACATTGCGACACTGCTTGTCTCGCGGGCCGCCACCCGCCAAAAGGAGATCGCTGTTCGCACTGCTCTTGGGGCCACGCGGCTTCGGTTAGTGCGCCAGATGCTGACGGAAAGCCTCCTGTTGGCGCTCGGCGGCGGCGCACTCGGATTCCTTCTAGCCTTCTTGGCCCGGAATTTTATTCTCGCCCTGGTTCCTTCGAGCATTCCTCTCCCGCGTCACCTATCGCTCCATGCAGGTGTGTTCGCTTTCGCGGTCGGCACGTCTATCTTGGCCGCCGTTCTCTTTGGGCTCGCTCCGGCTTTCCGACTGTCGTTGACCTCGACCGAAGGTCATTTACAGGAAAGCGGACGGAGCGCGACACTTTCCCGCTCGCACCACCGTCTCCAGGGATTTTTTGTCACCGTGGAATTTGCGCTGGCGTTCGTGCTGCTGATTGGAGCCGGACTCTTGATTCGCAGCTTCGGCAAGCTGCTCGAAACGAATCCGGGTTTTCATCCAGACAGCGTGCTTACCTTGAATATTCCTCTGCCTCACGAAGCCTATCCCCAAGAAGCGCAGATCAGGAGTTTTTACCGCCAATTGCTCGACCGCGTTTCGACTTTGCCGGGCGTGCAGAGTGTCGGACTATCAAACGATCTGCCTCTCAATGCCCGTGAAATGGTTTCCATGGCCATCGAAGGCCGCGGCGATGCCGAAAGCGAAACGCCGCAGGCGATTTGCCAGTCCTGGGTAATGGGAAACTACTTTCAAACGATGGGCATTCCCCTTCTCCAGGGCAGGTGGTTTGCGCCCGAAGACCGCGTTGAGTCTCAACCGGTAACGATCGTGAGCCTGGCCGCGGCTCGGAAATTCTGGCCGCGAGAGAACGCCATTGGGAAACAAATCCGCTGGGGAGTGAAAGCCCCATGGCAAACGATCGTGGGCATCGTGGGCGACGTCAGCCAAGGGCCGCTGAACAATCCTGTCGAACCGCACGTCTATCGACCCTATAGCCAGTTGCCCGGCCCCTTCCTCGAAGAGGATCCCTTTGGCGACTGGCACGCGATGAATCTTGCTGTGCGAGCGCAGGTGAACCCGGCCGCGCTGACTTCCGCCGTGGTCGCCGACGTTCATTCGCTCGACCCCGATTTGGCCGTCGCGAGCATTCGAACAATGACAGAGGTCATCAGCTCTTCGTTCGCTGGCCCTGAATTCAATATGGTAATGCTTGGGGCGCTTGCGGGCTTGGCGCTCTTCCTTTCAGCAATAGGAGTTTATGGTGTCCTGGCTTACGTGGTCGCGCAGCAGACGCATGAGATCGGCGTCCGTATGGCTCTGGGGGCAAATCGGCACGATGTTCTTCGCCTCATCCTAGGCAGGGGAGCGCGGCTGGCTGGCATAGGTGCCGGATGTGGCCTTGCAGCAGCTCTCGCCCTGACACATCTTATGAAAGGCTTGTTATACGGGGTTAGCGCCATAGACCCGCCCACATTTGCAAGCGTTCTCGCTCTTTTGACGTCTATCGCACTGCTCGCCAGCTATATCCCTGCCCGCCGCGCGACCCGCGTCGACCCCATGGTCGCCCTGCGCTACGAATAAAATTTAGCTCCTAGTCGTTTAATTTGTTCAGATTGGCCAGCCAACTAGAATGCATGGACCGGCAAACCTGCTAGACGTGAATCTGGCGAAACGAGCCAGCCCCGCTCGAGAAAATTTTTGGCCCGCGGCGGAGTCGAAAGAAATGTCGACAAAGTACGCTTGAGCGGGCTTATAATCTTGCTCGCCAGGTAGGCTGTCCAGCTGGCTTTCGAGTGAGAGTGCGGCTCCGCAGATCCCATCTGTGAATGTGTCTCGTTCCGAGAGAAGGGTGGCATGCCTTCTCGTCCACATGCGTGCAGTAGCGACACCCTAACTGCGATGATCGCCTTCGCAGCTAACCTCCCATTCTGAGTGCATTTGGAAGAGGCCAGGATAACCATGCCTTGGCGTATTGAAAAGTCCGAAGATGAAGGGGTGCTTTATGAAAGAAACGGGGACCCTCGACCCGCATAGGACCACCTCTGCCACGGTCATCGTTGAATCCCTCGCACGAAATCTGCGATCCGCCATGGGACGGCGGCCTCGAACGGTGAACATCTTTTTAATCGTGGCTGCCGCCACCTTGTGTCTTAGCGTTGGCCTTTATTTTGCGGCGACACGCGCCGCGGCAGAACATCCCAATCATGATTGGCCGCATCACGGCAAGGACCTCGCCAACACGCGGTTCCAAAACTTAGACCAAATCAACCCGAGCAACGTCAACAAGCTGCAGGTGGCCTGGGTATTCCACACGGGTGTACTCGACCCGCTGGCCGAGTTGGAAGCCTCGCCCATCGAGGTCGACGGTCGGTTATTCATCACTGACGGTCACGACGACGTGTTCGCCTTGAATGCCGCCACGGGACAGCTGCTATGGAAGTTTGACGGCTTCAATGACGAGACACAGCTCGCGAATTTCTTTCTCTGCTGCGGCCGAAACAACCATGGCGTGGCTTTTGGGGAGGGCAAAGTTTTCGTCGGCCGGTTTGACGATTCCGTCGTGGCCTTGAACGCACAAACCGGCAAGGTGGTATGGCAGAGCACGGTAGCTGATTTTCATGACCGGGTCTCTATCAACTCGGCTCCTCAATTCGTGGAAGTAGGTGGCCGTGAACTGGTCATCATTAGCCTGTCGGGTGGCGAGTTTGAAATACGAGGCCAGGTTTACGCTCTGGACGCAAAAACCGGCAATACCGTGTGGCGCTTCTCCACCACGCAGCCGACGAGCTTCGCTGGCCAGTCTTTCATGACCGGCGGCGGTGCAGTGTGGAATCCCCCGGCCATCGACCCGGACTTAGGGCTGGTGTACCTCAGCGTGGGGAATGCTGCGCCCGACATTCTTGGCGAGAACCGGGGTGGCGACAATCTATTCTCGGCATCGGTCGTTGCTATAGACCTGCTTACCGGCAACCCGGTGTGGCATTTCCAGGAAGTGCACCACGACATTTGGGATTACGACAGCGCGCAACCCGCCGTCCTGTTCCCGCTCGACAAAGATGGAAAGCATTTCAGGGCACTCGGCCATTGCAGCAAGACTGGGCAGTACTACATTCTCGACCGCGGCACCGGCCAGCCCATTTTCCCAGTGACCGAGCGACCCGTCCCACCAAGTGTTGCTGGTGCCGCGTTCCAGATTGCCGCACCAACCCAACCCTATTCTGCTGTCGAGCCGATGACCCCGCTCAGCTTCGATCAGCTCACGACTGAGGAACAGCCCGACACGGCTGCTATAACCGCTGCTTTTAGCTCGTTCCTCGCTCCAGGCCAGACCGAAGTTGCCCGGTCGCCTCAATACACTCCTCCCGATGAGACGCTGCGGCTGATTATGCCGGGTGACAACGGGGGATGTGAATGGAACCCGGCAGCTTTTAGCCCGCGAACCAAATTTGTCTACTACGGCGCCAGGCACGACCCGGATGTCTTCAAGACTCACTCTGGCAATTCCAGCCTTATCCCCCAGGCGGTCAACGGAGACCTGCATCTGGGCTCGACGTTTTTCAATCATGTTCCCGGTGCGAAACCCTTTGGCCTGTACGGAGCCACCGACACCCGCACGGGCAAAGTTGTTTGGAAGATTCGCTTGCCTCAGCCGGCGAAGTCGGGCGTGCTGGTTGCCGGTGATGTGGTGTTCTTCGGTGAGGGAAACGGGAAATTTGATGCGGCAGACGCGAAGACAGGCAATATGCTGTTTACCTTCGAGGCCCCCGCCAACATTACCAACGCCGGTGGAGCCGCGGCGGGTCCCATAGCCTACCTCGCGGATGGACGCGAGTTTGTCGTCAACGCGTTCGGTGGGAATGTCCCGGATCGAAGTATCACCGCTAATGGTAACTGTCTGGGCGGCGGACATGTGTGTGATAACCCCGTTGGCGATGCATTCATCGCCTTCGCACTCCCCCGCCGAGGCGATTAGTACAACTAGGGGCGGAACGTTCGGGCCGTGCGGCGATGGCGATCCCGCGGTCTAGGATGGGGTCTCGATGCGGCCCTTGGAACTGAGTGCCGTCCTCAAGGCCAAGGCGGAAGTGTCGTCGATGTCCGAGCCGTCCTTTTTGACGTGGCCGTAGCGTCACACGCCAACGTTCCGCGGGCACAATCCTGAGAAGCGCGGGGAACAGACTGCCATGAACCCGCGCGACCGCGGTGAATCGTCGAAAGAAATCTTCAACTATGTGGAGGGTGTGTGGCTTCGGAACAAGCATGACGCTGGCGTTCCTCCCGCATCATTTTGCGTAAATGGGTCTGCGCTCGCTCCCCGTCGCTCTTTCGAATCGAGACAAACATCGTTCCCGCTTCGGAAGCGAGAGCGGCGATCGCGGCCTCTTCGCCTACTCAGAGTTTGAGTACTTCCGAGATCACAACCTACTGTAAGGCGCGCATTCCAGACCAATTCGAGTTTCTGAGAATTCGCGCGGACTCTAGCAGAGTGCTCGGGCGACCACGGTCAAGACTTCATCAGTTAGTGCGGCTTAGGAAATGCGGCACGGTCGATGGCCGGCTTGAACCACAGTACTCCAAAACCTCCGCTAGCACCGCACAACGCAAGTAAGGCCGCGAGGCCGGAATGCGACGCGCCTAAAGCGCCTGCCATCGTCCATGTAACCGCAACAAGGGCAAGCGTCGACCAGCGAATCCAGGGGGCCATTTTCCGCACGTGATGGGGCAGACGCCGGGCATCGAACGCGCCCATGTACAAGGGCAACAAAAGCACCACCCATAGCAGAACGATGCATACCAGCTCAAGAAAAAACAGAATCAATCCCCATCTTTCCGGAGTCCCCAGCGTAAATCGCCAGCCAAGATAGCCGATGAACAGAGACCAGAGGCACATTCGCAGATGCGTAATTTCCCAGCGACGATACGGGGTTGCTCCGAAAAGTAGGAAGAAGCGCCGAAGGAGACTCGATTCGGTCCCCGGGGTTTCTGAAGTGCTTGGCGACTCGGCGGGAACACGGCGAAGATTCCGGAGGTCCACTAACAGCTCTCGAGCCGACTGGTATCGCTCGTCGGGGCGTTTGCGCAGGCACTTCAGCAGGATACGATCGAGTTCGGCAGGGGCCGTCGGAATGTGCTGGCGCAGAGACGGTGCCTCCTGCTTCAAGATATTGGCGATCGTTGAGGGGGGTGTTCGCCCCAGGAAAGGATTGGCACCGGTAGCCATTTCATAAAGGACCAGGCCAAGAGCATAGATATCTGTGCGAGCGTCCACCGACTGCCCTTCCAGTTGCTCGGGAGCCATATAGTTCACGGTCCCGACTAGCAGGCCCGGGCTGGTTGCCACTGAAACTGTTGCGCTCTCCTCTCCGAGTGACAGCGGTGCGTGGAGGTGTTTTGCCAGACCGAAGTCGAGAATCTTGACACGCCCGCGGGAATAATCGTCCGGCACGGACATAATGTTCTCGGGTTTGAGGTCCCGATGGACAATCCCGTGACTGTGCGCCGCGACCAATGCGTCGGCGAGTTGGGCACTCGCATCGAGGATTTCCTCCGTCGTGAAACGGGCCCGGGCCAGCTCTTTGCGCCAGGTGCGGCCTTCCACGTACTCATAAACAATAAAGCTCCCCTCACCCTGCTCGACAAAGTCGTACACAGTGGCGATGCCTGGATGGCTCAGTGCCGAGGCTGCACGGGCTTCGGCTGCAAGCCGACGGCACAGCTCGGAGTCGTGGCTAGTATTGGACGGCAACATCTTCAGGGCAACTAGACGATTCAGGCGGGTGTCATAGGCGCGCAGAACCACCCCCATACCGCCGCGGCCAACTTCCTGCTCCACCCTGTACCGGCCGGCTATGAAGTCATTCAGCACAGGAGGCGAGGCCTACACACGTTGTTCTGCTCCGAGCGGCGCGATCGTCTCATGCGCACTTAAATTTGTACCCGGACACATTGTCATTGGTTGGTCGTATCATACCGCTGCCGTGAAAGTCACTGCCAATCGTGGTGTCGCGCGTGCAAGTCAACTCCATCAACAACGCTATCTGCGATAGTCGTGCCAGTCCGCCATTCAACCACAAGTGGGTTAGCCGACTCTCCAAGGAAGTGGGACGAGCCGCCCCTCCATGCTGAAGGATCTAACAAACCTGAGCGGTTCGGGTGGTCATAATATTTGGCTAGCGTCGGTTCGATCGCCGCGCATTCCGAGGCTCTTTGGCAAGGCCGTCATGACCTAGTCGGGTGCAGCGAGGGCGGATGGTGTTGTCTCTGGCTCCCTTTGCGCTTCTGAACCGCTTGTCGGAGGAGGTATTCGATCTGGCCGTTGACGCTCCGCAATTCGGCCTGCGCCCAGCCTTCCAGTTCGGCCCAGAGCTTAGGATCAATGCGAAGTAGAAAAGGCTTTCGATCCATAAACCTGGCCGATCAGGTGTAGAGTGTGCCGGTGTTCAGCACGGGATGGACCTCGGACTCACCGCATAGAACAACCATGAGATTGCTGACCATGGCAGCCTTGCGCTCGTCGTCGAGCACTAAGACTTGCTTCTCGGCTAATTCCTTGAGTGCCAT
>DATEPX010000050.1:0-2265 GCA_035272945.1 Terriglobales bacterium | reverse complement strand
GGTCATCGCCCATGAAACCGCGCACCAATGGTGGGGCGATTTGGTCACCTGGAGTGGGTACCGCGACCAGTGGCTCGTGGAGGGGCTGGCGAATTACAGCTCGATGATGTTGCTGGAATCGCAGGATCCGGTCCAGTTCCGGGCCGCGATGCAGAAGTATCGCGAGGAACAGCTGTCAAAAAACAAGCAGGGTGATCCGCTGATGGACGCCGGTCCTGTCACGTTGGGAACCCGGCTGTCGTCTTCGCATTTCCCCGCTGGATACGAAGCCATCAGCTATGGCCGTGGCACCTGGTTGTTTCACATGCTGCGGTGCATGATGCGCGATGCTGAGACAAAGAGCGCGCGCGGCTCGGTGGGGACGCAATCCGTCGCTGCGGACGAGCCATTTGTAAGAGCGCTGCAAAAAATGAGGGACCGCTACCAAGGCAAAGCAATTTCAACCTTGGAAATGCTGCGGGTATTTGAAGAAGAATTGCCCCGGCCACTCTGGTACGAAGGAAAAAAAACACTGGATTGGTTCTACCAGGGATGGGTGAAGGGCAGAGCAATTCCACGACTTGAGCTGCGAGGCTTGAAATATAGCGACAAGGGCGGTTCGACCTCAGTGAGCGGAACCATCCTGCAAAAAGACGGACCAGAGGATCTGGTCACTGCAGTCCCCGTGTATGCCTCAATCGGCGGTAAGACAATCCTACTGGCACGAGTGTTCGCCGATGGACCGGAAGCGTCTTTTCGTGTCAGCGCCCCAGCGGGCACAAGGAAGATCGTACTTGACCCATACCAGACTATATTGGCGAGAACGCGTTAGGCTTCGGCAAGATTCTCTTTTGGACCACATTCCCGCAGACATTCCCAAAACGGCGATTCGTCACGCCAAAACTCCATTGCTGCGACGCAATATGCCGCTTGTAAATCGTTTACTTCCGGGCCGCCACGACCCAGGCTCCCTGATCCGCTCATGCGGTGCTTCACCTGCAAACAGGTAATTCAGGAGCAGAATCGTGACTCACACGGAAGAGATCCAGCTTAGTCTAAGGGCACCCAAAGCAGAATTGAACTCGGGAGGCACCACCATTCTTCTGGTTGAAGACGAAAAGTTCGTGTGTGAAGTTGCCAACGAGATCTTGTGGTCAGCCGGATACCGGCCACTGCCCGCGCGATGTGCGGAAGAGGCTCGGCGGCTCTTCTACGAGCATGAAGACGTGCATCTCTTGGTCACAGACGTTGTGCTTCCGGATGACAACGGCGCCCATCTTGCTGACGAACTGGGCAGCAGAAGGCCAGGTCTGAAGACAATCTTTATTTCCGGATATCCAGAGAATGCGGTGGCACGTGCCGGAGCGCAGGAGCACGACTTTCGCTATTATCTGCCCAAGCCATTTTCGAGCGAGTCCCTCATCACCAAGATCAAACAAGTGCTCGAAGATAGCGACCCGATCAGCGAGTGAAATGAGAGCTCACGCCCTCCGGCGATGAAGAGTGGCTTGCACAATATGCTGCGGAATATCGGGCAACGGGACAACACGCTGCAGGATGCCGTTCTCCGCGCAGACGCGCGGCATCCCATACACAATGCAACTTGATTTATCCTGGCCTATAGTGATTCCGCCCATGCGGGCGATGGCCCTCATCCCTTCCAGCCCATCCGAACCCATACCAGTCATAATTATCCCCATGGCGGCCGAGCGAAACACTTGCGCCACTGAGAGCATCATGACATCGACCGAGGGAATGTGGAGCATGCCTTGTGGAGTCGGGGAGATGCGAATTGCCACTTCAGATGGCGCTCCGCGACAAATCGTCATGTGCCGGCCCGCCGGAGCGATATAGACTGTTCCGGGTTCAACTGGGTCATTGTCCGTAGCCTCGCGAACCCTTACTTTGCATAGATTGTTCAAGCGCTGCGCAAATGGAGCAGTGAATCCCGGCGGCATGTGCTGCACGATCAGAACGCCAACCGGCAGGTCAGCCGGCAGTAGCGGTAGGATCTCCTGAAGGGCTTGGGGACCGCCCGTAGATGTGCCAACTGCGACGATATCTGGGAAACCGCGAACAACCGCCGTCGCGATACTCCTCGCTCGTGCAACGGCCGCGTGCGATGGGATTTTCATCGCTACGTGGTTGCTCTCTGCAGCCGCTTTGATTTTCGCTATTAAGTCTTCGCGAATTCTTACGATGTCGAGCGACGTGCCAGACAGTTGCTTCGGGACGTAATCAAATGCTCCCCATGCCAGTGCCTCCAGCGTGGTCTCGGCGCCTTCC
>DATEPX010000049.1:0-3574 GCA_035272945.1 Terriglobales bacterium | reverse complement strand
TGGAAAACATAGCCAATATACGCGTGCCGGTGATCGCGGCTATCAAGGGACGCGCTCATGTGCACTCTGAGTATGCCCTACTTGCCAGTGTGATTGTGGCAGCCGAGGGTGCGACCTTCCACGATGTTCCGCACTTCGCCGGAGGCATTGTGCCAGGCGATGGAATTTTTACTATCTGGAGTTATCGCGCTGGAGCAGGACGAGCGGAGGCTTTCTTGCTGAACCCACAGCCGCTGACGGCGCGCACTGCACACGAATGGGGAGTGGTTAGCGAGGTTGTGCCGAACGGTAAAGCGCTCAGGCGAGCGCAGGAATTGGCAGAACTGTACTTGAAGGCTCCGGAAGTAACGCGCCGCAACACACGCGTACACTTCATGCAGCCTTTGAAAGAACGCATCGTGCGAGAAGTTGGCTACGGACTGGCGCTCGAAGGAGCGTCAGCAGCCGATCTCGTCAAATCAATGCAAGCCAAGAGTGAACCTGTCGCTCGGAAAGGAAAATCCGCATGAAGAGCACCGAGACCTCTCCATCCAACCACGTTCTTAAGAAGTCGCAGGCGGAAGAATTTGATCTGGTGATTCTCGGTGGCGGCACGGGCTCGACCATCGCTGCGTGGACGTTTGCTGGCGAAGGCAACCGCGTCGCAGTCGTCGATCGCAAGTATATTGGCGGGTCTTGCCCTAATATTGCGTGCCCTCCGAGCAAGAACATTATCCATAGTGCGAAAGTTGCGGACTACTTTCGCCGAAGCAAAGAGTTTGGCATTGCTCACGATGGCTTCACGATTGAGATGTCGGGCGTCCAAGACCGCAAGCGCAAGATGGTCGTCGGCCTGAACGAGATGTATATGGAGAATTACCGGAAGACGGGCGCCGAGTTCATTTTGGGCACCGGGCGGTTCGTTGCTCCGACAACTGTGGAGGCCGCCCTCCCCGACGGGAGCACTCGTGAACTCCGCGGTACTAATGTGATCGTCAGCACCGGCACACGGGCCACATTGGAAGCTATTCCCGGTCTTGCTGAAGCACAGCCGCTCACGCACATCGAGGCGCTCGAATTAGGCCAAGTCCCCGAACATCTGCTCGTTATCGGCGGTGGCTACATAGGAGTAGAGCTTTCCCAGGCCATGCGGCGATTCGGCAGCAAAGTGACTGTGATTGATCGCAATGGACGATTGATGTCCAAAGAAGACGAAGACGTATGCGAGGGCCTTAACCGCCTGCTTGACGACGAGGGCATCGATGTTCATCTGAATACTCCTATCAAACGCGTGTCTGGAAAATCGGGAGATTCGGTGACCATTGCATTCGAACAGAATGGAGCCGATAAGACGCTGACGGGCACTCACCTGCTTGTCGCGACAGGGCGCACTCCAAACACCGAGGGACTTGGATTGGAGTTAGCCGGTGTTGAACTGACCGGCCGTGGATACATCAAGGTCAACGAGCGGCTGCAGACGACAGCACCGGGAGTGTGGGCGATCGGCGAGGTTGCGGGCAGCCCGCAGTTCACACACATTAGCATCGACGATTTCCGCGTGGTCCATGCCAATCTGACCGGCGGCAACCGCGTCACAACCGGCAGGCAAGTTCCATATTGTCTGTTTACGGATCCTGAGCTTGCTCGTATCGGTCTGAGTGAAACCGATGCAAAGGTGACGGGAATCCCATATCGACTATTCAAGGTCCCGATGGAAGCCAACCTGCGTGCCCGCACACTTTCCGAAACGCGCGGCTTTCTGAAGACGCTCGTGGAGGCTGATAGCGATCGCATCCTCGGGTTCACGGCCTTCGGTGTCGGTGCGGGGGAGATCCTGGCCACCGTCCAGATTGCGATGGTCGCAGGGCTGCCCTATACCGCGCTGCGCGACGCGGTCCTGACTCACCCAACGCTGGTCGAAGGCCTCATACCTCTGTTCTCATCCGCGGCGTCAGCGCACAAAGTTGTCGACACAAGACGAGCCCAGACCTCCGCCGCATGAGGTGAACTGCAGCAACAATAAGAAACGCAGGAACTCGTGATCCGGTCGTTGCGCAACACGGATAATACCTCAGCCTCTCTGAAGGATTGCTTGTTGGCGAGTTTCGTCCGCTATAGAATTAAAGCTGCGACCGTCTGCAAAGCGGTTTGAGCAATTCTGCTCCAGGCTCGAAAAAGGTCCGCGCCCGCCCGGCGTAACACATCCTTGATGTCAGCGGACCAAGTGCTTCGATGCGTTTACCGTCCACGTGAATTTCTTCCGAGCGCGACGATACGACTGGTACGTGCCGGGGTCTGTTCCGCCGAGTCCATTATTTAGGTCCTTGCAGGTCGACACCATAAGAACCCAAAACATCCTGCAAGGTTACGATGCCTTCCAGCTTGTGCACGTCAGCGCGGCTGACAACTGGCAGGGTGTCCAACTGGGCCGCGCCCATGCGCTCCAACGCAAGATGAAGCGACTGGTCCACGTGGACGTGCGGAAAATCACGTGAATCAACAAGGCCACTCAGCGGTATTGTGGTGGCACCTTCGGCAAGAGCCTTCTGGAGACTACTCCGGCCGACAATACCCATTACCCCTCGCTCATCAACAACTGGCCAACTGCGGAATTGACTAGATTGTGTTTTTTCGAGAGCCTCTCCGACCGTCATCTGAGTGGCCAGAATCTCTGTGGCAGTGCGCATTGCTTGGATCACCCGGAGTTGCCCTTGTTGCTGACGTGTCTCGGCGTTTGGCAAATGAATGCCATCCTGACGCGCCAAAACATCGTAGATGGGCTGCCGTTGCAGCCGTGAGGAGATAAAGAAGCTCACCAGATTCGAAATCATAAGCGGAACGATGACCGCATAATCGCGCGTGATTTCAAAAATCATGACGACGGAGGTCATCGGCGCCCGCACAATACCAGCAAATGCGGTTCCCATTCCCACGAGGGCATACACACCTGGAGTCGCGACATAGGTCGGCAATAAGCCGTGGGCCACGTTGCCCACGATTCCACCAAGCATCGCCCCAATAAACAAGCTCGGTCCGAAAATCCCGCCGGCGTTGCCCGAGGCATAGCTTATGGTCACGGCCAGAAACTTGAGAATTAGGAGCAGAACCATCAGTCTGACCGCCATCCCACCGTTCAACGCGTCACCAACATGCTTGTAGCCCACACCTAATACTTGAGGCACAAACCAGCCCATCAATCCAACCACCAAGCCGCCTGCCAGAGGCTGGAGCCATACGGTTTTTCGGGGGAATCGCAGAAAGCGCTCGCGCATACCGAGAAGAAGTTTCGTGAAAACCACCGACACCAGGCCTCCAGCTACTCCTAGAACGGCGTACACCACAAACTCCAGCGGACTCACCAGTTGATATTGCGGCACCTGAAAAAGCGGGTCATTTCCAAGCAGCAGGCGCAGCATCGCCCAGGAAGTGGCGGAGGCCAGAACCACCGACCCCAGCACCGGCGCATGAAGATCTCCTACGACTTCCTCGAGGGCGAACAGGACCGCCGCTAGAGGTGTATTGAATGCCGCAGCGATCGCTGCTGCTGCTCCCACTGGCAGGAGCGCCTTCACTTTCTCGGGGCGCAACCCCAGCT
>DATEPX010000048.1:0-3240 GCA_035272945.1 Terriglobales bacterium | reverse complement strand
CATGCGATTTGTTGTATGCTCGGGTGATAATCGCAACCTATAATCAACATGTTCGGCCTCCTTTCTCCCGAGCCCTTGGTCGTTAGCGCTACCAAGTGTACTCAGGTCAGATGAGGCCGACGACTTTATGAAATCAAAGGTGGCAATCACGAGCTAACACCTCAAGGAAAGAGACGAACAAAATCACCCAAAAAGTTGGGCAGTTACTATGGAAGGTGATTTGGTGCAGGTGGCACTGGCGGGCGGACGATCTGATGTCTTCGTTCCGGCCAAGCCCCTCAGGCTTGCGAGATCCACAACACAGACCCTCTTACGCTGTCTCTGTATGATTTTGCACTGCTGCCAACTCGCGAGGAGTCGATTGACCGTGAATAGCGACATTCCGGACATCTGGCCTAATTCACGATTCGAGAAGCTGATGTTTAAAGACTGGCGAGCCGCCGTTCGGTTCTGATCGAGCAGGCGGATGAGCGTCCGCGCTAGCCGCGAGTCAGCATCCTCTGTGGCGAGTTCTAGAAAACGCTCCTCCAACATTCTTAGGCGCTCATCCAGAATTTGCATGAGGTTGTGAAGCAGCTTAGGAAATCGTTCACAAAGAGCATCGAATGTTTGTCCTTCCCAAGCAAGGACTTGGCACCGCTCCAGAGCTTCGACGGTCAACCGGTCACGAGCCGCCGATAGCAGCACAGGTTCTCCTATCAGGTCACCTGGCTCTTCTATCCTGAGAATAGCCTGGCCTCCGAGTGAACTAAGTCGCACAGTCTTCGCGCGACCACGGACAAGAAGAGAGATGATCCGCTCTACGTTGTCCTGCCCGCAGATCCTTTCTTTAGGCCAGAAGAGTCTGTCCTGGGCAAAGGAGAGTATTTCAACGCACTCGCTCAGGGAAAGACCCTCGAAGAGCCGAGGCCACCCGAAACAGACGAGTCGGCGTCTTCGCGGCCCGGCCGATTTAGATACCCCATGGGTATCGGCAACTTTTCCGAGGCGCAGTGGAATCGAAGACATAAGAGAAACACCCAACCATAGACCCGAAGATGAATGGCGGAAAAATATAGAACCTCAACTTCTAACAGCCACCGCGCTTAGTTCGTCAGTCAACAAGCCCGGAACGAAGGTTCGGGGATTGCAAGGCACACGACGACATCTTAGGAAAGTGGGCAGATTACTATCTACCTCTAAATGAATGAATAACGAGATACGTAAAGTTTGAAGCGGAATTTTACAAACAATTCACAACCTGCTTGCACCCGGAAAAACGAGTCTCAAGTCGATCGGGAATTTCCCGGCTGACGCCGGCTCCCTCGGGCTTGCCAACCCCGAAGTGGGGATTCCATTCGGAACACGAAGGCTGGTCACCTACGACTCCATCAGCTTCGCCACGACCGCGAGGGCAGAGTCCTACTTGGCGTCTTCAGAAAACGATGCTGCTCGCGAGAGCCTCGCGAGCAGCATCGTGTTTAGTCCGTTGAACCGCCCGGCATTGCTAATTCGCCGTTCCGTTCAAGACTGAGGTTTGCGTGCCGGCCGAGTCCCTTACCTGCAAAGTCGCCGGCGTTACGGTGTGAATCAGGTCGGTCGTGCGCGGCCGGAACTGCACCGTCACCACGCAGGCTGCACCCGGAGCCAGACTTGTCTGGCCTAGCAGTTGGCCGCCACCGGCCGGACCGCAGGTTGAGAGCAGCCGGACGATGAAGTAGTCAGCCGCGTTGGCTCCTCCCAGCGTCGCCTGGGTAATGCCAGCGAGCGGCACGGTCCCAGTGTTCGTGAGCGTGAAGATCTGGACCGGTCCCAGGAGAGTCACCCCGCGTACTGCTGACGGACTCCACAGGAGGGGTGTCAGATTCGCGCTAGGCCCATGCGTTGCTGTGGCCGCCGAGAACTCGACCGCTCCGATATCCCACCCACCACCTTGTGGTCTGGTCGTACCGAAGAAGTCGGTGGTGGTGTAGGCACTTGCCGCGGTGCCCGCATTGGTCGTCGGCGCGCCTGCGTTCGGCGTGTAGTTGCCGAGCACAACGCCGGTGACAGGGTTCGTCAGCGCCAGTGGGCCCCAGCTGATGTTGATCCAGTTGTTGCCTTCGTCCACCGTCGCGGCCGGAGTCAGGTTGAAGACTGGGTTGGGTACGGTCGCGTCCGAAATGCCCGGAGGCACCTGGAAGCCGCCCGACTTAAACTCGGGTGGCACTCGCGACCCGTTGCAGTACTGTGCCGCAACCGCCGGGTTGCTGCTCATATTGGTTGAGCCGTAGCCAGACGTGCTCGTCAGCACCGAATACGTCGGGTTGAGAGTGATGCCGGAGCCGTGATTGCCCGGTCCCGTGTCGCCACGCACGCCGATGTCCCAGTAGCTCGCCCCGGTCTGGCAGGAGCCGGTTGCCGTCTGATTCAGGGTCGGAACCAGTGTGACTACATGCTGCTGGTTCAGGGTTCCCGGACCAAACGAGCCCACGGTGATGTTGAACACACGGTTCTGCCAGAACACATCGTTGGTCAGAACCGGGTACGAGTACTGCCGGCAAGTTCCATTGCTGGCGGTGGTACCTGCATAGTGGCCTGCCGGGCAGGTGATAGTTGCAGGCAGGTTGGCAACCAGAGTCGCACTGTTCTGGATGCTCACCAAGCCGGCCGGTTGCGGCGTAGACGTCGTCACCTGAACCCTGCAAAGGCCCGTAGCAGGATCGATTTGCCCAGGGGGGCATGGCCCTTGTGAGCTGGCCAGGGGAGCCCCAAGGGTATTGAAGAGCACACCCGAGGAAGCTGTGGTGTCGTTAGAGATGAGTGTGTTGTTGACGATGTTCGCCGCCAGTGTATCCAGCAGCGAAACTCCGCCTCCGTCCCATCCCGCCACGTTGTTGGCGATGATGTTGTTGGTTACGTTCACCGAATACCACTGTTCCGGATTGAGGGGGAAGCTGACCACATCCCCGCCGTTGACGTGCTGCAAACGCAGTCCGCCACCGCTGCCGCTTTCCGCAGCGTTGCCCAGAATCAGGTTGGCATCGATCACCAGGCCCGGACCGGCGCCGTCGCTAGGCCCAACCGAGCCCAGCGGAGGCACGCAATCCGCGTCCGTCGTTGCACCGCAGGGCGGATCCACGTCGGGCGCGCCCATGATGATGATGCCGCCGCCGTTGGTTGGGATAGTCGGGTTCGTGCTCTGGTTGAAGAGGATGCTGTTGTGCGCGATTTGGCCGTTCTTGCTGAAGCCCATGTGAACCAAACCGCCGCCGTCACCCG
>DATEPX010000047.1:0-13499 GCA_035272945.1 Terriglobales bacterium | reverse complement strand
CTCCGCGTTGATGGCCACGTAGCTGAAGGTGGCCGTGCCGGCCGCACCGCCGGGGTTGGTCGCCAGGAAGGAGCCATCCGGCTTCAGGAGCAAATTCGCCCCGGCTACACCTGTCCCTGCGAGCGACTGACCGGTCGTCGGGCAGCTCGTTGCAGTCGTCGGAGCCGCGCACAACAGGGAATTATGGGAATCGGTGTCGTTTACCAGAACACCGGGCGCAGCGACGCGCAGCAGCGATTGAATGTTGCTCACGTAACTGTCGTTATTCGCGACCGGCTTTGTTGTCAGGGTGGTTGGCGTGATCTGAGCGGTTTGCGTTGTCGTGGTGCCGTCCACAGAGTACGTGAACGAACCGCCGCAGGTTGTGTTAGCAGCCGCCTGCGTGTACGTGAAGGTGCCGTTGGGGTTAAGAGTC
Organism: Terriglobales bacterium; assembly: GCA_035272945.1. Lineage (GTDB taxonomy): Bacteria > Acidobacteriota > Terriglobia > Terriglobales > Acidobacteriaceae > Gp1-AA122. The sequence continues at coordinate 13,084 of DATEPX010000047.1, read as the reverse complement.
AGAGAATCGGTTCCGCCCGCTGCTCCGAAGGGAGTTATTGTGTGGTTCGCGGCGGCAGTGGCGCCGTTAAGCAGAGTCACGCCATACACGTTCACGTCTTGCCCGATGACTCCCTTGCCCGTGTCGGACACATTGAGGGTCACGCCCGGTACGCAGTAGTAAGTAGCCGGAGCAACAATTGTGGGGTTCGTGGCAGCCCACGTGCCGCCTCCCGCCACCTGCAAAACGGTCTGCATACCACCGTCGCGCGCGCTGCCGTTTGTAGAGAGGCTCAATTCCCGGTCAAAAACCTGGTAATTGGCAGGGGTGAAAGCTGTGGGAGCAGTCGTCCCCGACCCATTGCTGCCAGGGTTGATCATGACGTCATACACTTTGCCCGCTGGCAGGAAGACTTCGTTTTGAACCCTTACGGCAACGTTCGGCGTGGTCTTGGTGGCACTAGTCGAGGCGCCAAGAGCGACATCAGGAAGGATGTTCCCGTCTTCCGCGATCAGGGACATGGAAAGCCCGTTCACGGACGGAACGTGCATGTGCAGGCCAGCGTTCACAAAGCGTAGCAGAACATTGCCCGTTGCGGCAGTGGCGGCAACCGGTGCTGCCGATGAGAATCCGGTCGTCAATGTCTTGTCGAACGAACGGCCGTTAATCAGGAAATACAGCGGCGCGTAGTTCACTGCCGCAGGGTAGCAGGTGTGCGCAGCACCGCAGGCCGGAGTCCACTTGACGATCTCCGCGCTTGCACTCAGCGAACCGCAAGCTCCAGTTCCCGGCGTAGCTGTCGGGCACCCCGCGGAAGTTTCCAGGAACTGCTCTACGGCCGAGTTTTGCACAGGATCAATTTCGCTCAGCAGCAGCGGAACCGAGGCATCGTAGTTAACGGTGTACGGACCGACAGTGCTGGTCCCTGCATAGGCTGTGCCTGCACCGAACGCAGTACCTCCCGCGGCGGATGGCGTATAGACAACCAGGACGCCATACAGGCCCATCGGTCCCTGAATCGAGGGATAGGTTCCCGTCTCAATGAGATAGGTTCCAGGTTTCAAAGCGCTCCACGTGTATGCGACCGCCGTGGTCGTATTAGCCGCGACTTCCGGCACAAATGACCTGACCCGATTGCCTTGAGCCGGCGGAGTGAAGGTCGCACCAGCGACGGCGGTCCACGTGGTTGAGTTCTGGCCGGCGTGTGCGCCGTCGGTGCGCGGGCCGCTCTCTCTAACCGGCGTTCCCAAGTTGCCGTTGGCAGTCGGCGCCGTTGCGGCGGCTTGGCCAAGGATGACGATCGAAGTCTCGACCGGCAGGGCATTCGCCAAGTTGATCGTCAGGCTCGTTCCGGTGGCCACATATGGCACCGTGATCAGGGGTGGCTGCCAGGTGGTGCCGCCCAGTTGCGCAGTGCCGTCCAAACCTGTGCACGTTGCACCGGTAGCAGTTCCGCATACCCAACCCCACATGGGCACCGCATTACCGTCAGGCACAGTCGCGGTTTGGCGTGTCGCGGTGAGGGTCACCTGGGCGAACGACATGCTCGCTGTCAGGAGGAGGATCACTACAGAGACGACCGTTTTGATAGTGGCGCTAACGTGATTTGATCGCATGGCTCTTCTCTCCATCACAGCGTTTCGTCGATCCAAAAGGTGGGCGGATCAACCAACATCATCTGCAACATGCCGCCCGGGAAAAGGTCATTGGTAGTGATCTCGCGCTCATTGTGGGAGTGCCACATGAAGGCGATGCCCGATTCGATAAAGGGGTTCATGCTGCTTGCACTAGGGGGCAGAGGTGTCGGGCCGCGATTGCGCCCTACGGCGTCGGGTCCGAGGTAAGGGGTGCCGTTGTACCACAAGCCATTGGTGGCAACCAAAGGATCAAATTGCGTTGCCGGGCCGCCGCCGCCGACATGCCCTACCGGATTGACTTCCAGCGGGTGGTTATGGTCGGCGCACCACTCGTAGTAATTCGGTGAAGCGGCCGTCGCCCCGCTATTCTTCGTGTAATAACCGTTGGCGTCCGGGTTGCAGGGTTGGGTGGCGTCCGCGTACGCGTTCGTGTGCCCGTAGATATCCCAGCCTAAGCCCTTTCCCGACCAGTAGAAGATTCCATCGAATGCCTGGCCGGGAGTGGTGTCGGTATTGAACTCCATCCGACCACCCAGCCGAGCTGGATTGGTCGCGCTGGCTAGGGGATCGTTCTGGCTCAGGATCAGGTTGCCGTCACGCGCCAGGATTCGCACGTGATTGCCGTGTTCGTGGAACGGGTGCTGCCAGTGTCCCTGTCCAATGACCCGGACCAGGACAAAGTCTCCGGGATGCATGTGGGGGTTGGCGTTGTAGGGCTGATTCGGGTAGTTCGGCGCGTAGGACGGGTCCATGTTGTCCGGCATGGAGCGCCCATTGATCAGGAAATACGACGGATGGTAGGGTTCGGTCTTGACATCGAGTGCAGTAGGACAAGGCGCTGTGGTACAGGTGGCGATGGCTTGTACCTGGGTTTGCGCCTGCTTGTGGATATGCGCGTCCAGCTCCATCCACTGAGTGAGGTATTCGCGGTCGTAGCAGGCCTCGGGGTGGTTATACGCGGCCACTGCGAGCCGGAAATCGTCCTTGCCCCCGCCCAACTGCTGTGCAATGTCTGAGCCGATCGCTGAGCAATTCGCTCCGGTCGTCGGAGTCGCCGAGGGTTTAACCACGACCGCCCCATAAAGACCCATCTCAATCTGAAGGTCGGACTGCGTGCCGCTGTAGTAAGCGTGTGTACCCGCGTTCGCATAGGTGACCGTGTAGGTGACTACGCCCGCCGCAGCTGGCGTAGCCTCCTGTGCCAGAAGGCCCGCCGTGCCTCCGGTTGCCGTGACTGTCGCGCCCTGGAAGACGATCGAGGTGTTACCCACCCCCGTGGGAAGATTGTTGGTTAAGGTCACTGTAAATGACACGCCCTGAGTCACCACCAGAGTGGGCCCGGGAATCTGCATGCTGGGACAAAAGGCGCCGGTCGCGTAGGGTACAAAGCTGGCACTACTAGTGGCGCACCCGTAGCCCCAGGAGTAAATTAGCGCGCCATCCGGCTGCGAGATGTAACCCTGCGAGGCGACCAGATTGAAAGTTGAGCTTCCTCCGGCGCTGGCGGTTATGCCGGGAACCGCAGCCCGGGCCATCCCCGTGAGCAGCACGGCCACTGCTACCATCACGACCGCTGCCAGCCGTGTTATCGCACTCTGCGTATTCTCATTCTCGTGACTCATAGCTGCTCTCTCCTACGGGTTAACGACTACTTCCGTCATCAGGCCGCCGAAGTTCTCGGCGTCGTTCGACAGGTGATCGAGATTTGGGGTGTAGAGGAAGTAAGTGCCTGGGGGCACAAGCGCGCTGTCGAGAATCACATCCAGCGACTCTCCACCACCCAGGGTTATGGAGCTGGTGGTGATGTAAAGGTTGTTGCCTGCCTGGTCGCGCAACAGCTTGGCGTTAAAACCCACCAATTGCATGGGAATGCCCAGTGAGGCCAGAGTTTGGTACTCGGTGACGTCCAGGTCAGCAATACGCAGCAGGGCCCTTTGGGGTGCGCCACCCAGACCGCCAGTCTTGCTGAGTGTGATCAGGGTAGGCAGGGGCTGCGAATACCGCGTCAGTCCATCCGAGTCCTCCGTCCCGATGGCATTCGACGTCGGGTCCTGGGTTGGTGCACTCGGACTGAGACCGGCATACCCCGGATTGGTGAGCGGAGCGCTGATCGTGTCGGGATAGCTGCGGCCATTCAGCAGGAAGTACTTGTCCTTCATGTCGGCGAACCCTTCCGGGTTGAAGGTCATGCCGACAAAGTGGAAGTTGGGATCGAAGCCGTGGATCTGGATGGGCACGTCGATGTCGTAGCGCGTGCTGCCATCGCCGTCGTCATAGGCATACTTGGCCCCCGCAACCTGAGTGGCGGTGTTAGGGAGGGGAATTGGGGCGGAGCAGAGAATATCGATGGAACCAGCAGTCGTACTGTATGTGTAGCCCGCCGCGGGAGCAGTCCCGGTACCCTGGCAGGCGGTGCGCAGATCACTTTGCATACCGGGCCCTGTCGCTGTACCGAACCCAGAGCTTCCCGGGGGAGCGCTACCAGCATCGGCATAATAAAGACTCGTGCCCGCCGGCTCACGGTTCTGCCGCGGTCGCACATAGAGCTGACCGACCATGCCCATCTGGAGGTGTTCGGGCGGGGTGATGTGGCAGTGCCAGAAGTAAGTGCCGGCATCAGGCGCTACATAGTAGTAAGTCGCGCTGCCGCCGATGTTGATCGCCCAGGTCGCATCCGGCACGCCATCGTAATAAGAGGATGCGTTCGGGTAGCCGTGGAAGTGGACCGTGTGCTCCTCGAACAGGTCCGGCCGCATGATCATGCCCACGTTGCTGAGAGTCAGGAAAAACTCGTCATCCTCGTCGAACGCCATCAAGGGCGCGGGAATGTTTCCGTTTAGCACCCCGATTTCCATGATGGTGCCGGGGTCGGCCACGGCGCCGTTCAGGCTATTGGCGCGCTTTGGGTCATACGACGGATCTGGGGTGTCACCCGGCGCCGCAGAGACGGCCGGCTGATTAGGCTCGTTGTAGTAATTGTTAAAGTCTGCGGCGAACAGAGTCCCAGGCTGACCATTCTTGATTAAGTCCATGCCGGAGAGAGGACCGAACGAAAACATGAAGATTTGGTTCCCATCCGCCATGGTGGAATAACCGTCGCCACCCGAAATTTCCTGGCACTTCACGGTGCCGCCGTTGAGCGTGTAGCTCAACGATTGCCCGCCCACCGTCTCCGCTGTAACCGCCGGCCCCGTGTAGGCAGGTTCTGCGGCTTCGGTCAAGGGAGTGCCGGGAGCGGAATTGGAAATAGCCGTAGGGTGTAAGGGTGTATTGGTTGGACACTGCACCCGGAAGGAACCACCCCCTTGAGCAGTGGTCCTGTTGCCGCCCGGGCCTGTCGGCCCGATGCCGACTCCGCCCACGCCGAGGGCCTGAGCACCTGCGATTCCCTTCGCAAGACAAACTAGAATTATGGGCAACCAAACCTGAAGAGACCTTCTCATGACTGTACCGCCTCCTTTTCGACTTGCCAGCGCATACACCGGCAGCTACGACTGAGAGTCTGCAGAGGCTGCGAGGAGAACACTCTGTTCTTTGAGTGTTCGCTCTTCACAGAACTGTTCGCCTTCCACCGAGCACTAAGCTTTAGCCCCACTAACGCAGGGGCACTGCAACTTCCGATCGGCACTGTTTGGGGGAATTACTACCGGCCCAGATGGGGATTCTGGCGCCTCGAAAACGAACCTTACTCTAGGGAGATGACAAGTTGCCGTCTACTCCCAAATGGGGTACGAGGCTAAAAATTCTTGTTCTGCTTAAGAAAGCAATCGCGCAAAACCAGCAGGTTCGGATCAGAGTTTTTTCCGTTAAGACTTCAGCTCGCCTTCTGAGGCTTCGCGCGTAATGGTTGGGTGGGTTAACTGAAGTGCTGCTCATCCGAACAACTCAAGATCCCTCTCGTGCGAACCAGCCCAAGGCTGTTCATTAACGAGACCAGCTGGCTCTGGCTGTGGACGTCGGTTTTGGAAAACAAACGCTTGAGGTGCATGCGGCCCGTCGAAACGCAAATACCAAGGTCATTGCAGCTCTCGGCGAGAGTCTTGCCTTCCATCAGCAGGCTGGCAAGACAGGCCTCCTTGGGAGTGAGTCCGTAGAGTTGACGGACTTCCACTTGAGCCGCTTGTCTGCTGTAGTCGGGATCCAAGATAAACACCAAAGCTGCGGACGCCGACAAGCCAAGCTTTGACGATGGCCCGTTGAAGCAGCGCAAAAGTAAGGTTACGGCCCTCTTCCCCGAAGGCCGCTGAACCAGCAGAGTCGCCCCGAAGATTCCTGGCGTTCCGAGGCTAACGCCTGCGGCAGCCCGCTGTCTGAGCTCAGCCAAGCTGGGACTACAACATCCGCGCGACGTACAAAGTTCGCCGCGGGCAGTCAGTTCAAGCCCGTCGCGAGAGGCAAGGATGTGATCTGCCGTCTGATTGGCGAACAACAACTGGCCGGAAGCGTTGGTGACCGCAGCACCAATACTGAGAGGATCGAGCGCCTTCAGAACCGCGCTCAGCAAGTCCGACGATAGATCCAGGAGCTGGGTGATCTCTTCAGTATATTTTTCTTCCATCCTAACAAGTGCTTCCTCGCAAGCTCTGAGATCCTCGCAGCCCCCCTCCGATTCCCGCACCCCGCAGATAGGACACTCGAAGTCCTCAGGCTTCTTGCTCGGCATTCTTAACCCACCAGAGAAAGCTGCCATAGGAGAATTCCTCCGTCGAACAATTCGTGTTGGCTTAGCGAATTACCTGGCTGCGCTGCTAATTGGGGAGGACTTAACAGCCTGAACGCAGGAGCGGGGGGATTGTTCCGGCTTCGCGGCTTCGATGATCGGCAAAAACACTTCGCGTTGCGCTAACCTGATCGGGCTTATCTCCGATGTTAGCGAATGCTGTTGCGCACTCTAGGATCGAGTTCCTAAGGGAGTCAAGATAGGCACCACTGAATTTGCGAGACTTTTGCAATCCATACACCAGTTGAGTCGCTTTACATATTGGTGCGTCGGGTAACATGCCGTGATACGCCCTAACCTCGACGAAAGCATCAGCACCCCTACCTGGCTCAAAATGAACCACGTGAGCAGGAGGGCGATCAGGCTGTGAAATCGAATGTTTTGGCTAGATGAAGACCTTGGGTTGGCCCAGGGATCTGCGGCACGGCAGACAGAACGAGGAGGTTGGCAGGTTGGTCGTTTCTTTCACGTCAACAGCTTAGTTTGTATGCATGCCCAATCCGGGCACGGCGCCGGGGGCTGCAGTGTGCCTGAGTATCTTTCATACCTGCCGAAACCGCCATTTCAACCGAATGATCGAATGATCATACAAAGGGAGTCCGCGAAGAGATCTCAGGACGCCGGCCACCGGTCTGCCCGCTCGTTTTTTGATCGCAGGCTGCTAGCTCAGCTTAGCTAAGCTAGCACTACCGCTCGACCCCATGAACTTGTATCCAACCCCACTAACCGTCACGATGAGCTCGGGGCGCTTGGGATTTGATTCCAACTTGTGACGGAGGCTACCGATATGGATGTCGACAGTACGAGTAAACGCAGTCGTGTCGTAGCCCCATACAAAACGCAAAAGTTCCACGCGAGGAACTGTGGTTCCCGGGCGTTCTACCAAGTAGCGTAGAAGCTGAAACTCTCGAGCGGTAAGGGATACGGGCTTGCCGTCTCGCGTGACCTCCGAGTGTCGAAGGTCGACGCGAATTGAACCAAACTCGTGAATGCCATGGCCCGCACGGATGGGGACACGCCGCAATAATGCTTCGACGCGAACAAGAAGTTCATCTGCCTCATAGGGTTTTGTAACGTAGTCATCTGCGCCAAGCTTAAGTCCCACGACTTTGTCAATGGTTCGATCGCGCACAGTTAGCATGAGAATAGGAGTGGCTAACCCCAGTTGCCGCAGGTCCCGGCAAAGATCGAGCCCATTGCGGTGCGGAAGCATGACGTCGAGGATAATCAAGTCGAAAGGTAGACTGGTTGCCTTCTCAAACCCTTCCTCCCCATCCTCAGCCGTATCAACGCTGTAGCCCTCGCTGCGCAGCCGAACCCCAAGTGCAGCCCTTAATGACTGTTCGTCTTCAACTAACAAAATACTCTGATTCATTCCTGGATCCCTAGATCAGCTTCGGAAGGCACGAATGGCGTTTCTGGATACAACTCACTCGCGATGCGTAAGTGCAGCGTGAAAATGCTGCCAACATCGACTTCACTCGTTACCGACAGTCTCCCTCCCAGCGCTTCCGCAATCCGCTTCGCAACAGCCAGCCCTAGGCCAGTCCCATGAATCTGGGCGTCCATGACCTTCGGGCTGCGATAGAACGGCTCGAAAATGTGCGGCAACTCCGAACTGCTAATGCCAATACCGTGATCTTGTACGCTGATCCAGACTTCTTTAGGTTGATTTCCCGTCCGACGAACTCCGGCCGAAATACTGATCCAGCGACTCCTCCCACTGTACTTGATCGCGTTCGCGATTAAGTCAGTTAGGCAATGAGAAAGCGCCGACAGATCGCCCATTACAAGGGGCAGGTCCGCCTCCACATGCTGCTCGAAATCGAACCCACCCTCATCAACCAGAACGGCTACATTCTTCGACACGCATTGAAGAATCTCCGAAACTTGTAGCGGGCGCAAGATGTAGCGCTTTTGGCTTTCCGTAGAAGCAAACAGCAGAATCTGATCTACCAAATCCTTCAGTTGACGAGCCTGGGCGGTGATGATCGATCCGTGTACCAATAAATCGGCTTTCCCCTCGATCAAACCGTCTCTGATGTTCTGCCCTGTAGAAAAGATGGCGGCGACCGGCGTAAGTAGCTCATGGGATACTGAGGTCACAAAATCCAACTGCAGCTTCGCCAATCTCTGCGCTCGTTGGCTAGCAATCACAACCAAGCCCATGCTGGCTGCGAGCAACAGGAGCACAAAGCCACCAATCATTAAGTTTCTGCGCCAGATTTTTGCCACAATCGCTTCGATTGGGCCCGTGCGATGTTGCAGAATGAGTATCCACGGGTCCTGATGAGAGGTGTATTGGATAACAGGAAACCAAACTGGGCTCGAAAACCTGTGCCATTCCGCTCTGGGTGCGGGCCTACCATTTTTGGCACTCAGCCACCGTTGGCCCTCGGCGCTTTCGGGCGAAGGCGAAAAAATGTTCATCGTTGAATCGGCTGCATCGATATCCTGGGATCCAAATCCAGGGTCGGAGGAATAAAATACCTGAGGCATCTGCCCTGTAGCGATGACCGCCAGCTTGTACTCACGTCCTTCTCCCTGGTCGAAATATCGTTTCGCAAGCTCTGGCAGAATCCGCTTTTGAATGGTGTTAGCGTTAAGTACGACTACTATCCAATCAACGCGGCTTTGACCACTTATCAACCGCTCGGGGAAGCCGGAGTGCCGGTGAGCGTGATGAATGATCGGATGAACGATCGCTGGAATGTTCGCATCGAACTGCCATCCCGTTTCTCCATTGCTGCGCAGCAAGTGCAATGCATTGCTCTGCAGCAAGTTCAATGGTGAGAGGTGGTCGCCGTCGGCAGGGCGTCGCTTGCCTGGTGAGTCGTGAAGCGCCCAGGCCCGTAGAGCTAGTGGAAGACTAGAGGAGTTCGCTTGCAGGCGAGCGAGCAAAGTCCGCAAGTTCGCGGGCACATTGGCATTCTCGATTGTGTCGGTATCTGCTCCCAAATGTAGCAACCGAGGTTTTTCGCTTTGACTTGTTACCCAGACATAGATGTTCTCAATCAAATCCGGATTAGAATAGATACTCTCGGCCGCGTCGTGATTGATTCCCGCGTGGCTCCATTCAGCGTAACGATGGGTAAAGTCCTCCCAGCTGTCGCGTTCCCCTGAATCGGGCCCGACCTGCAAAGCAATGCAGACGGTTGACAACTCGCCATAAAAATCAAGGCCCCAGTTCATCATTAATGACTGTAAATTACTCCCGGCGCGAATTTCGGCGGCAGTACTTAGCTGAATGTTCGAGCGGTACTGTAGAACTGCAACGATGCCCAAGAGCGCGGCCATGCCAGACAGAATGGCCCCCCAAAAGAGGGACGACGACGTGGAACCGACCTTGCGGATGCCTTCGGTTGCGGAGCTAGATGAGAGTCGCATAAAAACGTGAGCTAGGCTCGCCTGCCTGGGTGATTGTGGAGTTCGAGTTCCCCGGCCTCGCTGCGCCCGATCGGGACCGATCGATCAGCGTGCCGCATGACCTCAACTAAGGCGACCAATGCTGCTTGCAGCTCGGGCGAAACTTTCAGTTGGTCCACTTCGAGGAGGAACAATCCAGAGCTAGCAATCGGATTGTGTTCGAGCTTATACCTCTTGTCAAGGGACCAATTCAATGATGTTGACTCGGGTTCTTGTGGTCTATATTCCGATGTCAGCGCTCTTGGGCGAGGTCGCCGCCGAAGGTCGCCGTGGCGGTCCGCCTCCGTGTGAGCGAACGATTCATTCCGCCCGTCGCTCCAGCCTAGGCGCCGAATATGCGCAGCGGTGTCGTCAGTTACGGTTCCGTGTTTAGACCGGACTGCATCTCTCATTCTGCTTCGTCGACGGGTGGCTTGCCCCAATCGGATCCAATTCATCAGCCATCACCAAACCGGGCGGCATTGCTCATAACTTACTACTTCAATTGGTGCCCGATTTCCTTCCATCGCTGTCCTGCAAACCGGCGCAGATTTGCGATGAAGGATGCGTATTCGCACTGATTCACAGCCAACACGAGTTCTTTATCAGTACTGCCCTCACTCCAAAGCAGTCGGACGGCACGATGCCTGTTGAAATGCTCGACAGCCCGCAAAATCGGTCCCGGAGAGGTGGCCCATGCGATAAACGCCCCAGGCCGAGGAGCAGAATTGGCCATTGGCATTAGGGACTTGGCATAGCCGCAGCCGGATCGCGGCGTGCTTTGCAGTAAATCGGAGCCCTTCTCTGCCCGGGGATCCCAGTAAATCGCGCGTAATTGATCCAGTGTAACGGTGAAGAGTGGAGCTGCCTGTTTGGAAGTCTTGCGCAATTGATCTGCAGAAATGCTGGCGGGTGGAAGTGTCTTATGTGCAGTTTCCTCCGGCACAAACGCGACCTTGAGCCACTCGAACCGCTTTAGGTCGAACGAGCCGGAACTGTATCTCACGTCCCAGTTTGGTCGGGGATAGCTTGGGCTGTTTTCAGTGCCTGTCGACCTGTAGTTCTGCACAGAATCTGCCCTTCCGTGTCGCTCGGACACAGCCATCGCGGCTGACAGCATGAAACCGACAATCAGCACGCTAAAACGCATTCGTCTCCTCATGGCACCAGCAGTCGTCCCACGGCGGCCTCCAGCTGCGCGAGGTTCGTCATGTATGCTGCGAGTTGTTGGCGATATGCCAGTTGCGTCGTGCGGTACGTCCGCTCTGCATCCAAGAAGTCAAGAATCGAAGCTGCTCCGTTCCGAAACGAGAATTCTTCAATATCAAGCGATTCCTTGGCGCGTGACAAATAGGTTTCCTCGTAAAGGCGGACCCGCTCGCGACTCGATTCGAAGGAGGCATAAGCGGTCTCGACATCCTGCAGGACTTGGTTACGGGCCGCCTGGAGGAGAAAGTCCGCCCTGAGCTGTTCGGACCTGGTGCGTGCGATCTCTCCCTGATTGCGGTTGAAAAGCGGGATCGAGAATGAAGCAATACCCAGTCCCATAGCGTTCGGGATGCCGCCTTTGGGGTAAAACGGCTGAAACCAGCTCGGCCCACCAAGTTCATTCCCCGTATGCAGAAAAGACGTGCCAAAGGTCGGGTCGGGCCAGCGATTGGCCTTCGCCAGACGCAGGTCAGCCAAGGACTTTTCGCGGCTGGTCTCGGAGGATTTCAGGTCCGGACGGCTGGACAGAGCGAGCTGCTCGAGTTCCGACAGGCTCTTTTCCAGCGCAATGGCGCGCAGGTCTCCTTGAACATCGAAGTTCTGGGGAAGATTGGGGGGCCCCACCAAGGCTCGGAGCGTTGCTTTGGCGGTCTTCAAGGCCAGGGTTGCATCGTCTACATCGGTCTGAAATTGCAGCGTTTGAAGCTCGATTTTAAGGAAGGTCCCGCGAGAGATGGCTCCCTGTTGGAGCATTAGGCGGTTAAGCTCGATAGCCTTCTGATAATCCGCGAGATTTTTCTGGGCAAAATCGATATCGGATTTGGCTAACAGGGCGGCGACAAAGGCCTGTCGCAGGCTGAAAACGAGGGTGCGGCGGGCATTCGCGAAATCAGTTTCGGCGATCGATGTACCCAAGCGCGCACTTTGCAGCCGGGCGGGGCGTTTCCCTGCGATTTCCAACTCCTGATAAATGCCGATCGTCGCGGAAGTGGTGTCATTTTGAAATTGTGGATTCGGCCGCAGGCCAGCCGTGACCTCGGCGGCGCGACTGGACTCGATGCTCTGCGCCTGTGCCTCGAGAGTCGGATTGGTGATCAAGAATTTGTCGCGAATCTGCTCCCAGGTGAAGCTCGGCTGCTGAGCCAAGGCTGCCCCGCAAAGAGAGCCAGCAGTAACTGCAGTTAAGGCGAAAAATCTGCCGGAGCGCACACAGAGCGCAGGTAGTCGATTCAGCACGTTCTGCAACCTCCTCACATTTCCGTGGCCTCGCTGGTAACCAAGCCGAGGCTCGCTATGACGGGAATCACAATCAGAATGGCCAGCGAGGTGGTAATCATTCCGCCAACGACAACCCGCGCCAGGGGTTGCTGTGCCTGGGCCCCAATCCCATGTGAAAGCGCGGCAGGCAGCAGGCCTAGACCGGCAGCCAAACAGGCCATCAGCACAGCCCGCATTTCACCGACACTGGCGCGAATGATGGAGTGCTGAATACCGTGCTCGTGCGCTTCGGCGCGGCGGATGCCAGCCACGAAGACCAAGCCGCCCAGAGTCGCAACGCCAATCACCGACGCAAAACCAACCGCGGCAGAAATGCTGAAGGGTGTGTGTGAGACGAGCAGGGCCAGTACACCTCCAGCGACCCCGAAGGGGAGTACCGAGAGCACGGCCAATGCGTTGCGTATGGAATTGAATGAGAGGTAGAGCAGAGCGAGGATCATGCCGACAGTGATCGGAATAATGATCGCGAGCCGCTGCTGCTCCTTACGCAGGCTGTCGTACTCGCCGGCCCATTCGTCGTGATAGCCCTCGGGCAGGCGAACTGAGCGTGAAAGCTTCGATTGAACCTCCTGGATGGTTCCCGCTAGGTCGCGGCCCCGCACGCTAAATTTGATCGGGATATAGCGGCGGCCGTTCTCGCGATAGACCATGAAGGCCCCTTCGCGGAAGCCGATTTCCGCCACTTGTCCCAGCGGCACCCGGTTGCCATCCGGAGTGGACAGGAGAATGTTCTTCATGGCTTCCGGGTTCTGGCGATACTCCGGCTTGTAACGAACCACGAAATCAAACCGGCGGTCGCCTTCCAGAATCTGGGTTGCCGCCGCGCCGCCAATGGCGGCTTGCACCGCCGCATTAA
>DATEPX010000046.1:0-2653 GCA_035272945.1 Terriglobales bacterium | reverse complement strand
CGAAAATTTGCCGCCACAAAATTGCCGATACCGGTTTTGACCATTGAAGGTGATAAAGCCATGGGCGGGGCGCTGGAGGCTCAAGCGAAACTTATCGCGACCAACGTAACCTCAATCGTATTCACAGATACCGGACACTGGCTAATGGAACAACGGCCGACGGAAACAAAGGCTGCCCTGAAGAAGTTTTTCAACAATTGATTGCCCGCGCACCGTGTGAAAAAGCGTGGTCAGGAACGCACTTCCCAAGCTGCCTGTCGGTTTGCACCGCCTTGAACTCGGCGAACATGACCGTGCGCTCCTGCGCGTTGGATCTGTTCCGGCTTCAGTGCTGGAAACATCCGTTCCCGAGCACTCGTCGTCGATTGGATTGGCGGATGTGTGTCGGCCATCCAATTATTTTAGCGCCTCACGGACGCCTCAGCGCCCAAGTGACGAAGGCGGCCAACCTTTACGGGTGCACTATACTTGCAGTCGGTGGTGTTCAGTCACGGCTGGCCGCTGAGCGCCGACGCGTTCGAAGATCAGATGTTCTTCCTGGCATCGCGGGGATACCGGTGCATCGCCCACGACCGCCGCGGTCATGGCCGTTCGAGCCAGCCTTGGAATGGGAACGATTTGGATACCTATGCCGACGATTTGGCAAACATTAGTGATCGGCTGGCCTCTATGAAATCAAGCGGCTTGATCATGCAGCCGTGTGCGGAGGGCATCATTATTTCGATGCCCGCCACGGCTCCGTGTTCCGCTCACGCGGCGCCGTGGGTGTTAGCGGCAACGATTCTTGGTTCGAGTCTAGCCTTTATCGACGGCACGGTAGTTAATGTCGCGTTGCCCGCTCTTCAATCGAATCTCAATGCAACAGTGCTCGACGTACAGTGGGTGGTCGAAGCCTACGCTCTTTTGCTGGCTGCTTTGCTGTTGGTCGGGGGATCGCTCGGCGACATCTATGGCCGCAAACGAATATACGTGCTCGGTGTAGCCGTTTTCGCGGCAGCCTCCGCCTGCTGTGGTTTTGCATTGAACATCAATCAATTAATATCCGCGCGGGCGGTGCAGGGCATCGGCGCGGCGCTCCTGGTGCCGGGGAGTCTCGCCATTATCAGCGCATCGTTTCGCGAACACGACCGCGGCCGGGCGATCGGCACCTGGTCCGGATTGACGGCCATGACGACGGCCGTCGGGCCTGTCCTCGGCGGTTGGTTGATCGAGCATGCGTCATGGCGCTGGGTTTTTTTCGTAAACCTGCCGGTCGCGGCGATCGTAATAATCCTGACATTGTGGCGAGTACCGGAGAGCCGGAATCCGGAAGCAAGCGAAGGACCGGATTGGGTAGGAGCTCTATTAGCCGCCGCGGGACTGGCCGGGATCGTTTTTGCATTGATCGAATCATCGAAGAGAACATGGAACGATCCTGTCGTGATTGCTTTCCTTCTGGTAGGTTTGTCTGCGCTGATCGCATTTCTCGCGGTCGAGAGCCGGACCAAATCGCCACTTCTTCCAGTCACTATGTTTCGCGTACGCAATTTCGCTGGGGCGAACCTCCTCACGCTCTTTCTTTACAGCGCGCTAAACGGTATGTTCTTCTTTTTCCCTATGAACCTCATACAGGTGCAGAACTACACGGCAACCGCCGCGGGCGCTGCCTTATTACCATTCATTGTCTTGATGTCTCTTCTTTCGCGATGGTCCGGAGGTCTGGTAGACCGTTACGGTGCCAGGCGGCCGCTCATGTTCGGACCGATTGTCGCGGCCGCGGGCTTCGCCCTGTTTGCACTGCCTACGATCGGCGCTGAGTATTGGACGACATTTTTCCCCGCGGTAGTGACGCTCGGATTAGGTATGGCCATAACCGTCGCGCCGCTCACAACAACGGTGATGAATTCGGCCGCTGAAGGGAGAGTCGGCGTGACTTCGGGGATCAATAATGCGGTCTCACGTCTCGCGGGCGTTTTGGCGATTGCGATCCTCGGCATCGTGATGCTCGGAACCTTCAATCGGCATCTCGTTCCGAATTTAGCGCAAATCAATGTCAGCCCAGAGATCCAGCAGGAGCTTAAAGCACAGCGGATCAAGCTGGCGGCAATTGAAGTTCCGGCAAAAATCGACACGGCGACCAGAGAAGCGATCCGGCGGTCAATCGATGAATCCTTCATTGCCGGATTTCGTCTGGTTATGTTGATCGCCTCCGGACTCGCGTTGGCAAGCGCCGCAACCGCGTGTCTGGTAATCCGAAGTCGGGCTTAGCTCACACCGTCGGAATTGTCCCGCCATCGATGACATACTCGCTGCCGGTGATCGAAGAAGCTCGGTCCGATGCCAGGAATGCCACCAGCTCGGCAACCTCCTCAGGTCGGTTCGGCCTACCTAGCGGAATACCGCCGAGTGAGTCCATGATGCGTTGTCTCGCGGCATCTTTGCTGATGCCGGTTCGTTGGGCGATCTCGTTGACCATTCCCTGTGCGGCCTCGGTTTCAGTGTACCCAGGTGCAACCGTGTTCACGCGAATGCCCTTGGGAGCGACTTCATTTGACAGACCTTTACTGTAGTTCGTCAGAGCTGACTTTGCGGCCGCATAGGCCAGCGTTGCATCAAAGAGCGGAAGCGTTCGCTGGATCGACGAGATGTGGATGATGACACCCGAGCCCTGTTT
>DATEPX010000045.1:0-16883 GCA_035272945.1 Terriglobales bacterium | reverse complement strand
GCGTGCCCTGATACAAACCTCATCACCCCGCCCCGGCGGGTGGGCGGCCACCGGCCGCCTTCACGCAGCCGGTGAGCCGAACATGATGCGGTGTCCGTCCGCGGTGACGAGGCCAAACTCCCTCATTCCCCAAGGCTCGTCTCGAATGGTCTTGCAGATCTCCACACCGGCAGCACGAACCGAAGCGTAATACGCGTCGATGTCCTCGATCTGCAGGTACGCGTAGTAAGAATGATCGCCGAGCTGGGCGGGAGGAATACATTCCGGGCATCGCCCCGCCATGATGGTGCAATCCCCCGACGTATAAAAAAGCCAGCCGGGATCTGGGTTGGTGTGAACGGTGAATCCGAGCACGTCCTGGTAGAAAGCAGATGAAACCTTCAAGTCGGGAACGGCAATGACGAACCTGGTTTTGGAAATTCTTGGCATAGAACGTACTCCCAAAGCCGCGGTTAGCGTCCCTTCCCTCGCAGCAGCAGACAGCCTCCGATAAACGAGAAGATCCCCACCACACCGGCAATAGCCGAGCCGGCCCAAAGTGCGGGTCCATGCAGGCCTTCCGGACCTGCATGGGAAATGGAGTGATGCACTCCGTGTCCCAGGTGCAAGGTAGTGAGTAGGACCGCCACTCCGCTCACAATGTTCAGGATTCGCATGGTTGCTCCCGCCCAAAAGACTCGCAATTATAGAGAAAGGGGACGGATTCACACAGATTCAAGCGCATCAGATCCGTGAAATCAGTGCCGACCCGTCGCGGCTCTTTCATCAGGGAAACAGGAGACATTGCTCTGATCGCCAGCAGCGAGCAGCTAACCCCTTTGTTTTCTGAGACGCTATCTGTAACCCTTTTAATTTCAAAGGCCTGAAAGCTCTCAAAAAATCGCGAACTTTGTTTCACATAGATTAGGGCTGAGCGGATTGGAGGGGCAGATCACCCGGACGCTGGTGTACTCCAGTTTTTACTCGGAAGACAGGTTCAGGTGTGCGGCTCAGAGCTGTTGAAAACGAAAGCGTTAGCGACTGATTCAAAGGTGTGTCCACGCACCTCCGTGAGGCCATCGCGTTTACTACCCGTTCGTACCCTAGGAGAAGTCCCTCGGAGACGGCAACATGGGCCCAGCTTTTCTGTTTGCATTACAACTCCCCCCTCCGGCAAACAGACCGAACTTTCCATGAAGGCGATCATTTCCCAAGCCGACGTGCGCACACGCCTAGGCTGGTGGTGGCGCATACTGGCCCCGCTGGCCGGGCTCACGATGATGAGCGGCGCCATCCTGCTGACCGAGCACCGCAAGCCTGCTCCGCGAGAGGGGCAGCTACAGCAGCAGGTGCAGCAGCTGTCTGCCGAGATCCAGCAGCTCAAGCAGGAACAGACCATGCCGGCCATGGTCCTGACTCGCTATCGCAATTCGATCTGCTACATCTATGGCGTATACCACGTGGGCTTTCCCGGCCGCCGCCCGGGGCTACGGGCACGGCTTTCCGGCACGGGCTTCATGGTGGGCGACGCCCTGGCGGCTACCAACCGCCACGTTGCTGAGCCTTGGTACGAAGATGCGGACGCGGACGCGCTCATGCGTCGCGGCGCAACTCCGGAACTGGAGAAGTTGATCGCATTCTTTCCGGGCTCGCCAACCCCGGTGACCGTGACTCCGATTATTCTGTCTGCGAAAAGCGATGTTGCCCTGTTGCGTGTGGAATCCACTCCGTCTAACCGACAGCTCGAGCCTCTGCCTCTGGCGAGCTTGCCCACGCCGCCAGGAGAACTCGTAACCGTGATCGGGTATCCGATGGGAATTGCGGGCATGGTTGCGAAATCACCGCCCGCGGTTTATGAGCGGCTGGCGTATCGTCACGACGATATCGGCGCAGCCAACGAGCTGGCGGCACTGTCGTTAATTCGACCCTCCGCCACAGTGGGCCACCTGGGCGATGTGGTCGGTGATAAGCTGATCTACGATGCACCGACCGCGCACGGAGGGAGTGGTGGCCCGGTCTTCAATTCCCGGGGCGAGGTCATTGGCGTCAACGCCGCTTACATGGATGGCTTCTCGGGCGGCACCATGGGAGTCTCCGTGGAAGCCTTGCGCCCTCTGATTCAGGCAGCCGAAAAAAGAAAATTCTAGTTTCGCTTGCTTTACTCTTCCCTTCCTTTTCTCTTGGGATCGATCGCGGTACCTTTTGGTGCGATCAGCGACTCAAGCCGCCTCTGACTCGAGCTGCAGAATTACCCGGTAACACTCGCAGGCGGCATTCTCCAGACCGTGGCGATCCAGGATCGTGACCGAGCCTCGGCTGTAGCGGATCAATCCCGCCTTTTGCAGCGCGCCCGCGGCCAACGTGATACTGGGCCGCCCAACTCCCAGCATCGCCGCCAGGAATTCCTGCGTGAAAGGGAGTTGTTCGGAGCCGGATTTCTTGGCGCTGATCGATAACCAGCGGGCGAGCCGCTGCTCAATCTGATGAAATCGCGTGCAGGCCGCGATCTGGGCAAGTTGCAGGTTGTAGAGAATCGCGAAGTGTGCCAGCTGAAACTGCAAGCGAGGCGCGGCGGGTAGAATTTCCGCGAACTGTTCCGAAGGGATACGAAACGCTGCCGCAGGCGCCTGGACGATGGCGCGGCTGCGAATGTCGCGAATGCCCATCACGCTGGGCGCTCCCAGGAACCCCTCTCTGCCGATCATGCCGACCTCGAGGCTTTTCCCGTCCTCCAGTTCGACTACCAGGGAGACAAGCCCTCGGTTCGGGAAGTAAGCATGCTCCATATTCGAGCCCGGTTCTTGCAGGGTTCGGCCCTTCGCCAGTTCGACGAGTTCCAGGCGCGGTGCGAACAGGCTGTATTCCTCGCTAGGAAGCGCGCGCAAGACGAGGTTCTCCAGGGCTGCTCGGGAGACAGCTTGATCGGCAGAAGAGGACTGGCGGTCCGGCTTCCTGGTCTTGGTCTCGATGATGTGGCTTTCCTTCCTCCGGCCTGCTGCGATGAGCCGATATACGTGGTGGCCCTTCAGTGTGCCGAAAGTGCACTCTTCGGGAATGGAATGATGAGCCGCAGGCGGTGATTAAGTCTGTTCGTCACCGAACTCAGGCAGTTATTTTGCGTGTGCGCGGCAGAGACGTGGTTTCAGAGACTCGGTCAGGAGAGTCGTGGAACTCGGTATTACTCTGCAAAGAACCGTCCGATCCAGCCTGGTTCCAGTATGTGCTCTTCATCCAGACGGCGGAGGCGCGCGGCCATGATTCCAGGGCGTCCGAGATAACCGATGATGCGGCGGGAATGATCGCGATCCACTACCGGCAGGCGCCCAATGTTGCTGCGCAGCATCTTGGCGGCCGCATCGTGCAGTAGCTCGTCGGGGTAGGTGACCAGGACGTCGCGAGTGCCGGCTTCGATCACGCTCATAGCGCCAGCAGGATCTTTGTCCAACGCGCGCAGGATGTCGCCGCGCGTGATGATGCCCTCGAGGTTCCCTTCCTTGTCCACGATGAACATGCCCTGATGCTTGCATACCGCGGGGTCACGCTTGGCAATGCGGTCAGCCAGCTCTCCGATTTGCATGTCACTGGGAACCAGCGGCGGATCCTGATCCATGGTTTCGGCGACGGATACTTGTTGCAGGACGTCAGTTTCATAATCCTGGTGAATGCGCAGACCACGCCGCGCCAGCTTCTCGGTCATGATGGAAGATTTCGGCATGAATAGCATGGCCACGCCGTCGGCGATCACGCTTACCAGCATCAAGGGCAGCACCGAGTTGTAGTCGCGCGTGATTTCGAAGGCGAAGATGATAAAGGTAAACGTAGCTCGTGATGCCGCACCGAAAACAGCGCCCATAGCTACCAGGGCGAAAGCTCCGGGGGCCAGCGCGGCGCTCGGGAACACGCGATTCATCAGCATGGCATAAACGCCGCCCAGTGCGGCGCTTGACATGAACATGGGCGCCAGCAGGCCACCGGAAGTCCCCGAGCCGAGCGAGATGACCAGCGCCACTGCCTTGGCAATCATCACTACGATGAGCAGCTTGAGAGCAAGATTCGCATTCAGGATGTCGCCAATCGTGTCATAGCCGACGCCCAGGACGCGTGGCACAAAGTATCCAATGATGCCCAGGCCGAGAGCGCCGATCGCCGGCCACCACAGCGGATCTGCCGGCAGCTTCTCGAACTGGTCTTCCACCCAATACAGCGACTTGCTGAGGATGAGCGCGGCAAATCCGCAAATCACACCGAGCAGAAGGTAAAAGGGAAGCGCTCTCGGAATGCCAAAGTCCACGGCGGCAACCGCAAACATCGGCCCCGCACCCAGCAGGCGCATATGAACCGCGGTGGCCAGGGTGCTGGCGATCACCAGGGGAATGAAGGAGCGCGATTTGAATTCGAACAGGAGTAACTCGATGGCCAGGATGACTCCGGCAATGGGCGTGTTAAAGGTTGCTGACATTCCGGCGGCAGCGCCACAGGCCAGCAGGACTTTGCGTTCTGCCGCAGTGGTATGAACAATCTGCCCGACAAGAGAGCCGAAGGCGCCGCCGGTTTGAATGATCGGCCCTTCTGCGCCGAACGGTCCGCCGGTACCGATGGCAATGGCCGCCGAGATCGGTTTCAGGATCGCCACGCGGGGCTGAATGCGGCTGCGGTTGACCAGCACGGCCTCCATCGCCTCAGGGATGCCATGGCCCTTAATCTTCTCGGTCCCATATTTGGCCATGAAGCCGATGATGATTCCGCCAACCACCGGCGTGACAACGACCCAAGGGCCGAGATGATTGAAGCGCGCGCTGACAAATTCGGTGGACCAGCGATGATAGAAGGCCAGGTTAGTGAACAGTCCGATGAGCTTATACAGAACATAAGCCACCATGCCGGCAAGCAGGCCTATTCCCGCCGCCAGGAATGACATCAGCACCATACGAAATTGCGCAGGCGGCAAGACTGCAGTCTGTGCGACCGGCATGACAGCCAATTGTGAACCGTTGCCGGTGGCGCTTATTCCCGCGCTGGCGTCCTTAGTGCCAGTCCTGTGTGCCATTCAGGCTGTTCTCCTGTTTCTTGTAAGTGTGCTCTTGTGGGACCTCGAGCTTTGGATCCCGCGCATCGCGTCATGAAGGGCTCGCACCAGCGCAGGACCGGCGCTCTGCAACTCGGCGCGATGATGGAGTAAAAGTTCACGCAGCACTTTTTCACCCTTGGGGGTGAGCGCGAGCAGCACCTCCCGGCGGTCCTGGCCACCGCGCCGGCGCCGCACATAGCCGCCCGCGGCCAGGCGATTCACCAGTTCGACTGCGCTGTGGTGCTGGATCTGCAGCCGCTCGGCAATTTCTCCGATACGTGGCCGCGCGTTCTCAGGCAATCCCTTGATAGCCAGGATGACCTGGTGCTGACGCGGCTCCAGGCCGGCGCTTCGGGATGCCTGCTCGCTGAAATGCAGGAAGCGGCGGATCTGATGGCGCAGGTTGGCGAGGGATTGGAAATCGGCAGATGTGAGTCCTTTGTCCATGCGCGGGATTGTATCGTATCGAGACAATATACTATAATATCGTACCACGACATATATCGAAGCGGAAAGTGATTCGGATATCCTGCTCCGGCTGTAGGCACACGCCTGGCATCGTAATTCGCCGTTCGTTCTCTGCCCCAAGAAGTTCCTTGCTGCCGCTGGCGGCGGATGTCCTGCTCCATTTAGAATCCCTAGTCCTTGATCTTCGAGAGATGTCCAAGGAGTGGGTCGTGATCGCACGATACACGCGTCCGGAGATGGGACGCATCTGGAGTGACGAGAACCGCTTTCGTACCTGGCTGGCGGTGGAAGTCGCCGCCACCGAGACCCTCGCGGAAGCCGGCTTAGTGCCCGAGGATGCGGCTCGTGCCATTCGCGAGCGCGCTGACTTCAACCTGGAACGCATCCACGAGATCGAGACGGAGGTGCGGCATGATGTCATTGCCTTCACCACGGCTGTAGCCGAAATTGTCGGTCCGCACGCCCGTTGGTTCCACTACGGGCTGACCTCCAACGACGTTGTGGACACCGCGCAGGCTCTCCTCATCCAGCAAGCCTCAGCAATCATTGCTGAAGACCTTCAGCGGTTGTCTGAGGTCTTGAAGCGGCGCGCTTGGGAGTTCAAGGACACTCCGATGGTGGGGCGAACTCACGGCATACACGCCGAGCCCATCACCTTCGGGTTCAAGCTGGCGAACTGGTATTCCGAGGTGCAGCGTGACATTGTCCGCTTTGAACGGGCCGCCGCAGACATGGGAGTGGGCAAATTTTCCGGCGCGGTCGGCACCTTCGCTCACCTTACTCCCGAACTGGAAGAAGAGATTTGTGCTCGTCTCGGCTTGAAAGCGGCGGCAGTATCGTCGCAAGTGATCCAGCGCGACCGGCACGCGGCTTACCTGGCTACCCTGGCGGTGATCGCCTGCACGCTGGACAAAATCGCCACCGAGATTCGGCACTTGCAGCGCACCGAGGTCCGCGAGGCAGAAGAGTGCTTCAGCGAAAAGCAGAAGGGTTCCTCGGCTATGCCGCATAAGCGGAATCCAGTGACTTGCGAGCAGATCAGCGGTCTGGCCCGAGTAGTCCGATCCAATGCCCAGGCTGGCTTCGAGAATGTGGCCCTGTGGCACGAACGCGATATCTCGCACTCCTCGGTTGAACGCATCATCCTGCCCGATTCCACTACCCTCGTGGACTACATGCTCCACAAGACGACCAACCTGATTGATACCATGTTCATCTATCCCGATCGCATGCTGGCCAACCTGGAGAGTACGGGCGGCCTGGTTTTCAGCGGACAGCTGCTGCTCGACCTGGTGGAAAACGGGGTTTCCCGCGAAGACGCCTACCGCATGGTCCAGCGCCACGCGATGCACGCCTGGAAGGGAGGCCTGAATTTCCACGACTTGGTGATGAGCGATAAGGAGATCACCGGGCGTGTCCCGTGGAAGCAGATCGAGATGGCGTTTGATCTTAAAAGACAGCTAAGAAATATCGATAAGATCTTCGCGCGTGTCTTCGGGGAGAAGGAAAGCAGGCCCGCCCGAGCAAAAAAGAATTCCGCAAAAAGATGGGCTCGCTAATCATCACTCCCGCCTGAAGGGGCATTCATGCCGGCTGTAACCTTGCCGAGACTCACTGGCCTTGTACTCCTCTTGATGTGCATAGCGCTTGGGCAAGAGCAGCCTGAAATGCCAAGCGGCACCAAGGCCACGCCCGAAAAGCAAACCCTGCCCGCCATCAAACCGCTGCCTCGAAAAGAGCAAGCTTGGAGGCTGCTGGAAACTGGAGTGACGGCCGAAAAGACGGGAGATCGGAGCATCGCGGTCCGCGTCCTGGGCCTCCTGCCCGAGGATCCCAAAGCTCTGGAGCTGGCGCAAGCTGCACTGAACGACAATCATGCCGAAGTGCGCTCGTCCGCCGCGGCTGCACTGGGCGAGATAGGCTCGCGATCCAGCATTCCTCCTCTCAGGAAACGGATGGACGATGACGATCCTTCGGTCGCCCTGGCGGCTGCCCACGCCCTTATCTTGCTCAAGGACGACTCGGGCTACCAGGTTTTCTATGAACTCTTGACGGGACAAAGGAGAGCCGGCAAGGGACTGATCGCTTCGGAAGCTTCGAAAATCTCTGACCCAAAGAAACTCGCCCAGCTGGGTTTTGAGGAGGGGATGGGGTTCATTCCGTTTGCCGGCATCGGCTGGGGAGCGATCAAGGCTTTAACCAAAGATGACACTTCTCCGGTGCGCGCCGCCGCCGCTAAAGTGCTGGCCCACGATCCCGACCCGGATACGACTAAGACCCTCACGGAGTCTGCCGGTGACAAGAGTTGGCTGGTGCGGGCTGCTTCCCTGGAGGCACTCGCCAGGCGCGGCGATGCTTCGGCTCTGAAAGCCATCGAACTCTACTTGGACGATGACAAAGCCGAGGTCAAATACACTGCGGCAGCCGCCGTATTGCATCTCATGGACATTCGGGATGCTGCGGCGACCACAAAGCAATGATGTCGCGCGGCCGGACGTTGAGTAAGGTCGTCATCCTGAGGACCTGGCGGTTCCTCAGAATGACGACATATTCCTTATCTTACTGTCGTGATGATTCTGAACTCGGCTTCAGGGCGCCTGTCCTGACAGGTTTTTCACACGCGCAATCAATTTCTCAGGCGGACAGGGCTTCTGCAGGAAACTGACGTTCAATCCCGCATACTCTTCCTCGGCTTCAGGCAATCCCGTAACCACCAGCACAGGAATGTGGGAATGGAGTTCGCGCAGCCGGCGAACGAAAACTGAGCCGCTGTCGCCGGGCATGACGTGGTCGGTCACGATCACGCTGAACCGGGTAGCCGCGGCCGGTTCTCGCAGTTGGGAGAGTGCCTCTTCCGCAGTGGTGGCGCTGGCCACGGAGAAACCCGCATCGCGCAGGACCGCTTCGCGGACGCTCAACTGCGTCGGATTGTCATCAATCAGCAGGATTTCGAGCATGCGGAGTTTCTTTCCGGCTGAGGCACAAAGCTGCCTGCTTTACCGCCCCGGCTCCGACAGCTCTATATTCTATGCGCTTTGCTGGTAGCGGGCGAGAATTTCGCGCTCGGCGCTCAGCCAATCCTCGCGGTGCTTGCCCGGCTTGCACCCACGCTGCTCATAAATCTCGTACGCACGGCGGCGGATCTCGTCTTCCAGATTGATAGGAACAATGTTTTTCTTTACCTCGACTGCGACCTGCAACTCGGAGCCGTTACCGTTCTTCTTTGAAGTGCTGCGGGGGGGGGTTACTTTGGCCATAATCGTTTTACTCCTCAACATTTAATATCGGCAAACAAATGCTTTCATGAATTAGCCGCCACCTACACATCGGTGGAGAACTCAGTTGTGGCGGATGATTAAACTACTATAACGCCTCTGGCTGTGAATGTCTCAAGGTACAAGGAAAAAATTTCCTTATGAAATCCATTAGTATTCTTTGTTAGGTCCGCGATCAACCCTAAGCTGGAATGCCTAGTTTGTCGTCAGTGGAAGTCGTGGGAGGTAGTTTCCGCCTGCGTGATATTCAAGGGGAGAATGCGATCGGCTTTTACGGAGATCACATTGTCCTGATTCTGCAGGATGCCCTCGATCATTACGAATTTTTCGCTAACCAGCAGCAAACGGTTTTTCTGGAACATGCCGGGGGTAATGATGGCGTTGGCAATGCCGGTTTCATCCTCCAGGCTGAGGAAGACGAAACCTTTGGCGGTGCCAGGACGCTGGCGAACGATGACACAGCCGGCTACACGCAAGCGCTGCCCGTCAGGAATTCGGCTGAGTTCGCTGGCGCGGCGAATGCCCAACCGTTCCATCTGTCTGCGACGGTACGCCATGGGATGTGGTCCAACCGTTAAACCTGTGCCGTGGAAATCGGCCACCAGCCGCTCTTCTTCATTCATTGCGCGAAGCGGTGATTTGGAGTCGGGTTCGGGCAATTCTTCCAGCAGAGGGCCGGAATAACGGACTGCGCGTTCCACCTGCCAGAGAGCGTCGCGGCGATGAAATTTGCTGACAGAAGAATTGTTGATTGTTGATTTTTGATTGTTGACTGAATCCCTGAAGATCCGTGGAGATCCGTGGCCAGCTTGTCTTTTGTTCTCCGTGTCTCCGTGTTTCCGTGGTGGATTTTCTATTGCATTCAGCGCGCCGATTTCTGCCAGAGTACTGAGCTCGTCCTTGCGCAGCTCCGGCACCCGGTGAATCAGATCGTGGATGGAATCGTATGGAACAACCTGGCGGGCGCGCGCCAAAGCCTGGCCAGCTTCCTCACGCAGTCCGCGAACGTAGCGTAAGCCAAGACGAAGTGCGAGTGTGGGACGGTGGTTATCGGCAAAAAGCAGGTCCCTCGACTCGACTGGCTGTCCACTGCGTGGACAGCCAGTCTCGCTCGGGATGACAAGGCTATTTTTACTCGAAACTTGAAACTCGAAACTCGAAACCAGTTCCAGGGTGCATAGCCAATCCGATTTCATTGCATCGATGGGCAACACCTTCAGCCCGTGCCGTTGCGCATCTTTGACGATCGTTGCCGGATGATAAAAGCCCATTGGCTGGTTATTCAGCAGGGCGGCAGTAAATGCAGCTAAATAATGGCATTTCAAATATGCGCTGGCATAGGCGAGCAGGGCGAAGCTGGCGGCGTGCGACTCGGGGAATCCGTAGAGCGCGAAAGAAGTGATCGAAAGGATGATCTGCTCTTGGGCTTCGGGCGCGATACCGTTCTTCGTCATGCCGTAGCGCAGCTTGGCTTCGATTTCTTTCATTCGCGCTTGCGAGCGCTTGAAGCCCATGGCGCGGCGCAGTTCTTCGGCTTCTCCCCCGGTAAATCCGGCGGCAATCATGGCCATCCGCAAAAGCTGTTCTTGAAATAACGGTACACCCAAAGTCCGCGCCAGTACTGGTTCGAGCGCAGGATGAGGATAGGTGACCGGTTCCCGGCCTTGACGCCGTTGTAAAAACGGATTCACCATCTGCCCGACAATCGGTCCCGGCCGGATGATCGCGACCTGCACAACGATGTCGTAGAAGCGCTGCGGGCGAAGGCGTGGCAGGCACGACATTTGCGCGCGGCTTTCGATCTGGAACATGCCGATAGTGTCGGCCTTCTGCAGCGTGGAATAAACTGCAGGGTCGTCGGGCGGTAGGTGCGGGAGATCGACTTCCTCGCCATAATCTTTGCGGATGATTTCAATCGAGTCTTCCAATACCGCCATCATTCCCAGGCCGAGCAGGTCAACTTTGATAATGCGCATGTCGGCGCAGTCATCCTTGTCCCATTGCACGACAACCCGGCCGGGCATAGAGGCAGGTTCGAGTGGAACTACCGAATCGAGTTGTCCCTGACAGATGACCATGCCGCCCGAGTGCTGGCCTAGATGACGCGGCAAATCCTGGACGGCTTCGCAGAGTTCGAAATACTTGCGCAGTCGAGGATGACGCAGGTCCAAACCGGCATCGCGAAAGCGGCGATCGAGCGTGTCGTTCTCATCGCGGTACTCCCAGGCGCCCACAATGGCCGACAGTCGATCCAGGGTTTCCGCTTCAAAGCCCAGAGCTTTGCCCATCTCGCGGGCGGCGAGGCGGCCGCGATAAGTAATGATATTGGCAGTCATGGCGGCGCCACGCTCACCATACTGACGATAGACGTGCTGGATCACGCGTTCGCGCTGATCGCCGCTGGGGAGGTCGAGGTCGATGTCAGGCCATTCGCCGCGTTCTTCGGAGAGAAATCGCTCGAATAGCAGGTCCATGCCAATGGGATCGACGGCGGTAATGCCAAGTGAATAGCAGACGGCACTGTTGGCGGCCGAGCCACGGCCTTGCACCAGGATTTTCCGCTCGCGGCAGAAGCGAACGATGTCCCAGACAATGAGGAAGTAGCCGGGCAGGTCGAGTTTTTCGATCAAGTGCAACTCACGCTCGATCTGTCGCCGGGCCCGCTGACGAAGGTCGGAAGTGGTGCGGCCATAGCGTTGCTGAAATCCTTCCAAAGTGCGTTGCCGCAGGAAAGACATCATGGTCTCGCCTTCAGGAACCGGGTATTTTGGGAATTCATAGCCAAGATCGCTGAGCTTGAACTTGAGGCGCTTGGAAAGTTCGACCGTATTGGCGAGGGCTTCCGGCAAATCGGCGAAGAGTTGCTGCATTTCCTCGGGCGATTTCACGTTCCGTTCGGAATTGCGGGCGAGCAGCCGGCCCGCCGTGGCCAGCGTGCGATGATGGCGCAGGGCGGTGAAGATGTCGCAGAGTTCGCGCTGTTGTGCGGTCGCATAGCAGACGCCATTGGTCGCAAGCAGAGGAAGCTGAAGCGAACGGGCAATCTCAACGGCAGCCCGGTTGCGAGATTCTTCTTCCCGATGGAAATGCCGCTGCAGTTCGACGTAGACATTTTCGGGACCGAAAATCCCAATCAATCGCTCGAGACAACGGCGCGCTTCCTCCGTTCCACACTGGGTGAGAGCGGCAGCTAAGGGACCGTCATCGCCGCCGGTCAAACAAATCAAACCGGCAGCATGCTCCTGCAATTCTTGTTCTCGGACTGCGCCCTCGCCTTTTCTGGCGCGCAATTTCATCTTGGTGATCAGGCGGCAGAGATTCTGATAACCAGTGCGGGAGGAGATGAGCAGAGGAAATTTCGTATTGTCGAATTTACGAATTGACGAATTGGAGTCACCTCCGAGCAGTTGACCAAATTCGTCAATACGAAAATCCGTCGATTCGTCGATTTTGAAGAGCGGTTCACACGCCACTTCGGCCCCAATGTGTGCTTTGATTCCTGCTTTTTCCGCGGCCAGGTGGAAACGCGGCGAGCCGTAAACTCCGTCACGATCGAGTAATGCCATCGCGGGAAGATCGAGGGCGGCACAGGCTCCAACTAAATCTTCCGGCAGGGAAGCGCCTTCCAGAAAACTGAAGGCGGAACGGGCGTGGAGCTCGACGTACGTCGGCGGAGAGGACGATTTTCGAATCGCCGGATTGACGGATTTACGAATTTTGGGAACCGAGTTGTAGCACCCCATAAAAGCAGTTCTCAGTTACTGGTTCTCAGTTAAAACCCACCACAGAGGCACGGAGTCACGGAGAAGAAGAAATTTCTGGTTGTTGATTTCTGATTGCTGCTTTTTTCGAGTCTCGTTTCGCAATCTGCAATCTGAAATCTGAAATCCTCCTGTGTCTCCGTGCCTCCGTGGTGAAAGTTCCTTGGCTAGTCATAAGTACCTTCCACAAACCAGCGTCCTGCGAGCAAATCGCGAACCAGGCGGTAGAGAGCAACCCCGGAAGCTGTCTGCAAAGCGATATCCCATTCGTCACGGGCCCAGGGGGTTTGTTGCCACCAGTCGCCGGAAGAGCGCCACGGCCCTGCCTGCCAGATCACTTCTCCTTGCACTTCTTTCTTTTTAGGACAAGAGATAAGCGCAGGTTTTCCGTCGCGCAGGGTTACCGTCGCACTCAGACGCGGACGAAATATGCGCAGCGCAGTAACGGCGGCATTCTTGTCGAAACCTCCATACGTTTTGGATTTTTTGGATTCCGGAGCTGCAGGAGTGAAATGCTGTATGCGAAAGCCCTCGGCCCGATGCGTATCCAGAAGTTCCACCGACCCAACTTTGCCTTCGCCCACGATTCCGGAGATTCGGGCCAGCGTGAGCTCGAGTTTTTCCGGCTCGGGAGAAGGCGGCAAAAAAAGCCCACCTTGGACGGTTCGCGCCTTCGCCGGTTCCGCGGAAAGCCAGATCTTTTTTATAGGCGCTCCCGGCGGATTGGCCTGCAGATCGAGTTGCAGCAGCTTGAGAAAGACCTTCGCATCCAGCATGGGAACGGGCAGGCGCAGGGTGCGAGTAAAAAAAGTGGAGGGACGGGCGTCCTCGCCCGTCCAGTCCAGAGCTCCCCGTCCTAACTCCAGTTTCAGCCGCAATTCCTGAGTCGCCAACGCGCGGGCCGACAAGCGCGTGCAGATCTGTTCCAGCAACCGGTTCAGCAGGAACGCCAGTGGCTCCAGCAAAACCAGCGGATACTCCAGCTCGACTACTTCTTCAAACACCAGCGGCGGATCAACTGGCACAATCGTTCGGGATGTAGCGCCACGCGCAAGTTTCTGCAGGTACACTCCTCTTTCCCCCAGGCGCTCGCTGATGGCCATCTCCGGCAGCGCCGCAAAGGCTCGAAGATTGCGTATACCCCAGCGTTCGAGGGTGTCCAAAAACTGATTACGCTCTTCATTTTGATTTGCGAACAGCACTTCCAGCGACAGATTGCCTAGCCGCTCGTGCTCTTGACCGGGAGGAATTACTGTTACGCCGGAATAGCCGCGCGCCGTGACCGTGGCCGCGTCGGGATTGGAGGCCACGGCAACATTCGCTTCCACTCCAAGATCAGAAGCGCGTCGCGCCAGATCGCGGGCGAGCTTGGCCGGCGGTCCGAACAGCGACTCCATGCCGGAGATGTCCAGCACGACCGTGTCACAAGCTGTGTCTTCCACGCGCGGCGAAAAAGATTGAGCGCAGTCGAGCAAAGCAGCATGCACGGCTGATTCCTGCAAGGCAGAACGGCAGCGCAATACCACGTCCGTCCAGGCTTCTGCCTGCAGCCTGGTCATGCCGATCTCCAGTCCAGCGCACCGTGAGTTCTCGTTCAGTCCAACAACTTTTTGCAGGGGAGGTTTGCCCTCCAGCACGGCTACAGTCCGCGAGCGCAGCTCCGGTTCCAGGCGCAAAACTGCTTCGACTGGAAAATTGGGGACGAAGATGGCGGCAAAAGACATGCGATTTACGAATTGCCGAATTTACGAATTGAAGGATTGGCGGAAATTCGACAATTCGAAAATCCGTCAATCCATAAATGTTTTCATCCGGTCCAGGCAGTCCTCGTTTGTAATACCGTATGGTCCGATTGCGCAGGCTTGCGCTCCAGACGGGAGCGCACAAGTTCAACTTGGAGGCTGAGTCCCTGCAACAATTGCGCGTGCTCGGGAATTTTTCTTGCTGATAGCTGAGGTCTGATAGCTGACAACTGCCCTTCCAGCCGTAGTAATAAGGAAGCGCAAGTGCGCGCGCAGGGCGCATGGCCGAGAACCAGCAGCACCGTGGGCGTGTTTTCCACCGCGCGGCGAAAACGAAACCAGGAAGTGAGCGGAATGCGCCGCGCCGCTGATGGTGGAATATCGCCGAGATCGATAGCGATCAAGCCAAATCCACCGCTTTGCAGAAGCAGATCGGTGGTTTTCAGTGCCTGTTCCAGGCAGGGTTCCCAGGCACGAGGCGAACGGTCCGGTTGACTTGAAGAATATTTCTCCGTGCCTCCGTGCCTCGGTGGCGAATTTTTCTTGGAATCGGGACCGCAGCGCACCCACAGCAGACTTTTGAAGTCCACTTTTGCGGCGGCTGCAGATTGAGGATCGAAGGCGTCGCTGACATCTACCAGCGCGCACGCTTCCTCTCGCCGGGTCGCGGCTGCGATCGTCGACAGCAACAAACTAGTGCGGCCGGAAGAGGCTGTTCCGTAGATTTCGGTTAGACATCCGCGTGGCAATCCGCCGGTGAGCGTGTCAATTTCTGCGATGCCGCTAGAGACAGTTTCCGGCGCAGGCCGCACTTCGAGCCGCGAAGCAGGAGTGACTCGGCTGAGGCGAGGTACCGCTGAGAGATGTTTCAACAGCAGGGCAGGCCCTTCTCTTGCGAGAAAAGCCTCCGGACGGCCCGTCGCCGGCTGGGCGCAAACGAGCAGGGAAGACATGCCAACCTCAATTCAGGAAGCGTTCGAGGCAGAAGCAGGGGAGTCAACGCTCCGTCCCCAATCACTTTCGCTTTTTGTTCGCTATAAGAATTGTGCTGTTGGGGCGGGGAGTTGTCAAGGGGCTGGTGCAGAATATTTGTAAGCTAATGGTGGGAAGCTACTTGCAGTTTTCAGAGAAATCCGCGAAATCCAGCACGCCTAGCAGCTTTGCTATAATCAAAATCTCCCGGAGGCGCTATCGTCTAGGGGTTAGGACGGAAGATTCTCAATCTTCAAACCCGGGTTCGATTCCCGGTAGCGCTACCAAACCTTCCACTTAGCTAAAACACCCAGTATTGGCGCGGCGTTCGGCGATATTTGTCCGGCGTCTTTATGGTCTCGCGGGTTCCCGAATGTCGCCCTGGTGCCCTTTAGGAATGGACAGTAAGTGGACAGTAAGCCGGGTTAGGAGGATACATTCTCACTCTTGGCGGTTAGGTCTACTTCCTCGATCCGGTAGCTGTGCTGCAGGTAAACAAGGTCCATCCCGCAGGCGAAGAAGGGTCGCCCAATGGCGCATATGTCCGCGCTTTCGCAGGTCTTGGCTAAGGAGATCGAGAACGGTCGCGAGAGTCCCGAAGTAGTCTGTTCGCCTCGATGTGAAATTTGAGTCCCGCTTCGTCCATGCTTAGATTGTCCCCGCCGGGGTTAAAAAAATTCTAAAGAAAAGTTAAAGACGAGATAAAGCCCAATTTGACATGCGTCGGCGTTCATTGCGTGGGGGGTCAGTGTCGCCAGTTCCAGATTGGCGTGCCTTTGTTATCGCGAAGAACGAGCGTAGCCGTCACCCTTTACAATTTCGCGCGCGAGGATAATATCTGCTGCATCCTGCTTGACTTTCGACCCCGTGAGGGCGATATCGTCCCCCTTCTTGAAACTAATGCCCATGTCATCGAGAAAGAGACTTCGGGCAGAGATACACGTCAACGGTTTCCGTCCCGTTCTTCAACAGCAAGTGGGCAGGTTCCTTTTCGCTCCCTTTGGCGGGCAGCTTTAGCTCTTCCACCGTGCCGTTCATCTTGGCTTCGGTTTTGAGATCGTATTTGGGAGGGCTTGCTGTATTTGGCTGATTTTTCTGCGCGCTAGCGGAGTCAACGCAAAGGACAGCGACAAACATTACCAGGAAGAGAACCCTGCGAAAAATACTTGGGAGGCGTAACCCAGGCAGCATGGCTCCTCCTTTCTGGCGGGACCCCGGTGCGGGTGCGAGTCGGCAGCGGTTCCCGGTTGCCTTATCGGCTAGGATGAAGCCAGCTTTCTGGGCAGTATGGTACTCCATTCTCAACGTGCGAAAGTGGAAATGTCGCGAAGAACGGAGTAGCTCTCCAGGTCCGCGCCCGTTTTCTTGAAGTAGGCGGTCCAAAAGTCGCGCAACGTCTGCCAGTAGGCGATGTCTTTGCCTGCCCCATCCACGCCCAGGGCGTAAACCGCGACGCCATGCAGGTCGGGCAGGAGGTGCTCTCTTTCGGCTTTACTCATGGCGAGGGATGTGGACACCATCCTGGGGTGTTCAAGGTTGAGGGTCAGCGTGTCCTGGCGCATGTCGGAGAAGATGACCAGGACGTTGTTGCCTGCGTTGGTGGTGAAGCGATGTAGGC
>DATEPX010000044.1:0-6868 GCA_035272945.1 Terriglobales bacterium | reverse complement strand
ACATACAAACCGTCCCAAATCAAAGAAGCAATCGAACACTCCCAGCGTGGCGGCAAGGTTCTATTGGATTTCAATCACACGAACTAGGAGGTCCGACCATGGCACAAAGCAATACCTCTCGGCCCGTCAAGAACGTGGTTCTTGTTCACGGCGCTTTCGCTGACAGTTCGAGTTGGTCGAAGGTCATCCCGCTGCTGCAGGCCAAAGGTCTGCAGGTTACACCCGTTGCAATACCGCTCACGTCTTTCGCGGATGACGTAGCCGCGACCAGGCGAGCGATCGCCGCTCAACAGGGTCCGGTGATTCTGGTTGGCCACTCCTACGGCGGCGTGGTCATCACGGAAGCCGGCAACGATCCCCAGGTGGTCGGACTTGTTTATGCTGCTGCCTTCGCTCCCGATGCTGGTCAGTCCATCACCGATATCAGCATCAATTTCCCAAAACCGGCAGGCCTGGACATGTTGGTTCCTCAAGCTGACGGGTTTCTTTTGCTTTCGCCGGAAGGAATCGAGCAGGATTTCGCGCAGGATCTTACCAAGGAAGAAAAGGCACGGCTCGTGACTGCCCAGCCACAGACCGCTGGGTCTATTTTCAATGCGAAGCCTACTTCTGCTGCATGGCGTGAAAAGCCGACCTGGTACATCGTCGCCACCAACGACAGGATGATCGCCCCCGAGCAGGAGAAGAGCATGGCCAAGCAGATGAACGCGACAACCACGGTTCTTTCTTCCAGCCACGTCGTGATGTTGTCGCAGCCGAACAAAGTGGCCGAGGTAATCAACGAGGCAGTTGCGAGCTAGTCGAAACTGTAGGCCTTTGCGCCTTGTCAGCGGCATTTGCAGTTGTATGAGCAAACGGAGGGAACAGCACATGGCAAAAATGAAAGCGGTGCAAGTACCGAAGCCGGGAGCGGACTTCGAAGTCGTCGAACGTGAGATCCCGGCGCCGGCCGCGGGGCAAGTCAGGATTCGCGTTCAAGCGTGTGGAGTCTGTCACAGCGATGTAGCCACAAAGGACGGCCTCTTTCCCGGGATGTCGTATCCACGCGTTCCCGGACATGAAGTGATTGGCGTCATCGACGAGGTCGGCGCGGGTGCAAAGGGCTGGAGGAAGGGTGAACGGGTCGGCGTCGGCTGGCATGGCGGCCAGGATGGCACTTGTCCCGCGTGCAGGAGAGGCGATTTCGTTAACTGCGCGAATGGGCAGGTTTCCGGAGTCAGCTACGATGGGGGCTACCAGGAGTTTATGATTGCGCCTATCGAAGCGTTGGCTCGCGTTCCCGAATCACTTGATGCCGCCGAGGCCGCGCCGCTGATGTGCGCCGGAATTACTACATTCAATGCCCTCCGTCATAGCGGCGCGTTTCCAAGCGACCTTGTCGCCATTCAGGGAATCGGCGGGCTTGGCCATTTGGGAATTCAGTTCGCAAAGAAATTTGGCTATCGCGTCGCCGCGATAGGTCGCGGGCCGGGCAATACGAGCCTTGCGAAAAAGCTTGGAGCGGATCTCTATATCGACACCGCCGCCACGAATCCCGCGGCCGAACTGCAAAAACTCGGCGGTGCGCGCGTGATTCTTGCGACCGCGCCCAGCGGGAAATCGATATCGGCTCTGGTCGGCGGTCTCGAGGCGAACGGCACGCTGCTGGTTGTAGGAGTGCCGATGGATCCGATCGAAGTGCCGGCGATGCAGTTGGTTTTTGGCAAGAGGCGAATCCAGGGCTGGCTGGCTGGGATCCCAACCGACTCCGAGGATACGCTACGCTTTGCGGAAATGACGGGCGTTCGCCCGATGGTCGAAAAATACCCGCTCGCGAAAGCCGCTGAAGGATACGCTCGCATGATGAACGGAAAAGCAGAATTCCGCGTCGTCCTGACCATGTGAGATCCAACGCGGCTCGGGGAGATTCGATGAAGACAACGACTGAGCAGAACAAAAAACTCGTCTTGGAGGCGTTCGACATGTTGTTCAACAAACGTGACTACGCTGCGGCTGAGAAGTTCTGGTCGCCGGACTATATCCAGCACAGTGCTCACATCCCGCCGGGCCGGGACGGACTGTTCAATTTGGTCAAGAGTCTGCCCCCAACGCTGAAGCATGAGCTCGGAACGATTGTAGCCGAAGGAGATTTCGTCATTGTGCACGGGCGATTTTCTGGCTTCGGCCAGCCGGTGAACTGGATCGCCGCGGACATTCTCCGTATCGAGGATGGAATTCTGGTCGAGCATTGGGATGTGATCCAGAACGAGGCTACTCAAGAGGAATCCAAGAGCGGTAGGCCGATGTTCGGCGACTCGTTTCCGGTGTACCGGTGAGCAAGCTGTCCATCCAGCAGGTTCGTGACAAGAGATCGGTATGAAACGAAGGAGGGTTCGAGATGAGTCTAAAAGACCACCCCATGACCGAGTTGCTCAAACGCGCTGTCCATTGCCACGGCGGCCTTGCACGTTGGGAGCAACTGCGCACCCTCGTGGCAAGCATGTCGATCACCGGCGCGATTTGGGCGCCGAAGGGGCAACCCGACGCGCTCGTCGACATTCGCGTTGAGGCCCAGCTTCATACGGAGCATGTCGTCATTCACCAACTTCCCCGGCGAAAAAAATTCATCTTCACCCCACAGCGAATTACGCAGGAAACAGAGAGCGGTGAGCCGCTCGGTGCCCGTGATAACCCGCGGGAGTCTTTCAAAGGCCAGACGCAGCTCAGTCCCTGGGACGACTTACATCTCGGCTATTTCTGCGGTTACGCCCTCTGGACGTACCTGACCGTGCCATTCCTATACACCAGGCCTGGTTTTGGGACCGAAGAGATAGCTCCCTGGGACGAAGACGGCGAGCGCTGGCGCGTCCTGCAAGTAACCTTTCCCGAGCATGTTGCGAGCCACTCGCGCGTGCAATCGTCGTACTTTGGCGATGACGGCCTCCTGCGCCGGCACGAATACACTGTAGACGTCATGGGCGGGGCTCGTGGCGTCAACTATGCTTCGGATTATCGCGAAGTAGATGGAATACTGGTTCCAACCAAGCGCCGGATTTATGCGTATGACGATCGAAAAAACAAGATTCCTACGCCGTTGCTCATCGCGATCGACATCAGTGATATCGCCTTTGCGGAGTGATGCTCCGGATCAATGGAGGTAGCTGTTATGACCGCAGCCAAAGCCCGCCAAATTGTTCTTGCTGCTCGACCACAAGGCCGCCCGAAGCTAAGCGACTTTCGTCTCGAGGAAACCGTTATCCCGACGCCAGGTGCCGGGCAGGTGCTGCTTCGCGTGCAGTATCTATCGCTCGATCCTTATATGCGCGGCCGGATGGATGACCGGAAATCGTATGCGACACCGGTTCCGCTCGGTGGTGTCATGCAGGGTGAATCCGTTGCAAAGGTGATCGTCTCGAAGCATCCCGGCTATTCCGAAGGCGATATCGTGCTTGCCCAGACGGGATGGCGCACGCACGCGCTGTCGGATCGCGCGGACCTGCGCAAGCTCGATCCGGCAGTGGCGCCAGTGACAACTGGCCTTGGCGTGCTCGGGATGCCCGGGTTCACTGCATACGGCGGCTTGCGCGTGATCGGTAAACCTAAGCCCGGAGAAACGGTGGTCGTCGCGGCGGCGAGTGGACCGGTCGGGTCGCTGGTCGGCCAGCTCGCGAAGATCGCCGGCGCAAGGGCAGTCGGCATCGCGGGCGGCACCGAGAAATGCGCGTATGTGAAGGACGAGCTTCGCTTCGACGCCGCCATCGATCACCGGGACTCCGATTTCGCCGCCAAGCTGGCGGCGGCCTGCCCGGACGGCATCGATGTCTACTTCGAGAACGTCGGCGGGGCGATCTGGCAGGCGGTGTTGCCGTTGCTCAACAAGTTTGCGCGCGTCCCGGTCTCCGGCCTGATCGCGCAGTACAACGGCGTGGGAAAGGGTGACGGCACCGACCGGCTGCCCGCCACCATGCGCCAGATCCTGTCGAAGAGCCTGACGGTGCGCGGCTTTATCAACAACGAATTTGCCGCCGAGCACTATCCCGCATTCTTGCGCGAGGTCGGTGCCGGCATCGCCGAGGGCCGCATCCGTTATCGCGAGGACTTCGTCGACGGTCTGGAGAACGCGCCCGAAGCCTTGATCGGAATGCTGGAAGGACGCAACTTCGGCAAGCTCATCGTCCGCGTGGGCGCATAGACGCCCAAAGGGAGAAACACACATGAAGACTCCACAATCCGTTCGCGAGCTGCTACCAAAGGCTCCTCTTGCTCATTTGACTACGCTCAATTCAGACGGCGGCCCACAGGTCACCGTGGTCTGGGTCGGAATAGAAAACGAGGAGTTCGTTATCGGCCACATGGCTGCGCATAAGAAAGTCAGGAACGTTCGACGCGACGGAAGAGTCGCGTTGTCTCTGCTCGGCGATAAGACAAATGCGAAAGGGTTGCGCGAATACGTGGTGATTTACGGTACGGCGCGCGTGACCGAAGGCGGCGCAGTGGATCTCTTGCAACGCCTGGCCCGAATCTATCTGGGGCCAAATGCTGACTATCCGCCGGCTGCGATGCGGAACATTCCCGGTTACATCACCCGAATAACACCGACCCATTTCGCCGGCGTCGGTCCGTGGAATGCACAAGGCGCCGAGTAAAGGTGGCCGAGCATAGTTCGCTGCAACTCCGATTTGGAGGTAAGCCATGACAACGACCACCTACACCGCAGACCGCACCGCCCTGCTGATCGTCGACCCTTACAACGATTTCATGAGCGAACGGGGAAGTTCTACGAGGCGACGAGGGAGACGGCCGAAGCGGTCGGTTTCTACGACAACATGCGCAAGCTGATTCCCGCGATCCAAGCGGCGCGCATCCAGGTCATTATCGTACCGCACCACCGCTGGCGCGAAGGCGACTACGTTGGCTGGAAACATATGAACCCAACCCAGGTTCGAGCGAACCAAAGCCAAGGCTTCGCCGCCGGAAGTTGGGGTGGAGAGTTTCATCCCGAATTTGGCCCCCGCGCTGGCGACGTCGTCGTGCTGGAGCACTGGGGACAGAGCGGCTTCGCCAATACTGATCTCGACGCCCAACTCACACAGCGGGGAATCGAGAAAATCATCCTGGTCGGTTTTGTAGCGAACACCTGCATCGAATCCACCGCTCGCTTCGGCATGGAGCTTGGCTACCACGTCACGCTGATCAAGGATGCGACCGCTGCATTCGATGCGGAAGGCATGCACGCGGCGCACGAGATCAATGGACCGCGCTTTGCGCATGCTATGCTGACTTTAGAGGAACTACTGACCCTACTGCCTAGTCACAGCAGGAACGAAAACCAGGAGGTTCACCGATGAGCGCATCCAAGGTTCCATACGACGCAAACGAATTCACCGGCAAACGAATCCTCGTCACCGGCGGCACCAGGGGAATTGGCGAAGCTATTGTGAATCGCCTGGTACGCGGCGGCGGTACGGTGCTCGCCACTGCAAGAACCATCCCCGTAGGCGGCAATCCCGAACAGTTCATTCAGGCTGACGTCAGCACCCGCGCCGGAGCGGATCACGTTATCAAGACAACCTTCGACCGGCTCGGCGGCCTCGACATTTTAATCAACAGCGTCGGCGGTTCTTCCGCGCCTGGCGGCGGCGTGCTGGCGTTGACCGATGACATTTGGCAGCAAGAGTTCGAGCTGAATCTATTTTCAGCGGTGCGCCTGGACCGCGGCTTTCTTCCCGCGATGCTAAAACAACGCTCTGGAGTCATCGTCCATGTTTCATCCATCCAGCGAACGCTGCCGTTGTTCGAAGCCACTCTAGGTTATGCCGCCGCTAAAGCCGCTCTCACCAATTACAGCAAAGGACTCTCCAAAGAAGTCAGCCCGCACGGCATCCGTGTCAACAGTGTTGCGCCGGGATTCACCGAAACCAAAGCTGCCGAGGCATTGATCGAGCGGCTGGCGGCGGAAGCCGGGACTGACACGGTTGCCGCGAGGCAGAATCTGATGAATTCGCTGGGCGGGATTCCCCTCGGTCGCCCCAGCCGACCCGATGAAGTTGCAGAATTGATTGCATTTCTGGTTTCCGATCGAGCGTCCTCGATCACCGGAAGCGAATACGTCATTGACGGCGGAAACATCCCCACGATCTGAGAGAACAGCAAGAGGTTGGAGGACATAATGAAGAAGGAACTAAAACTGCCCAAACCGGTTGAAACTTACATCCGGGCAATCAATGCCGGTGATACGGATGCGTTTCCAGCTTCGCTCCCGATGCCGTCGTCAAAGACGTGGGGCGGGAATTTTGCGGCATCGTTGAGATCAAAGAATGGGCCAATCAGGAGATCTTCGCGGTTAATGTCGCGCTGGACGTTAGGGAGTAGCCGCGCGTGACGGGCAGACCATTGTAACCGTAAAGATTGACGGCACGTTCGACCGCACCGGCCTGATCCGCTTCTGATGGATCACTGTTTCACGATCGGTGCCGACAAGATCTCGGTTTCAACGTGTCGGTTGGCCGCGAAAGCAGACATCGCAAGCCGCACTCGATGCCGAGAGGAGACAAGCTATGTCCTACAGCATATCGACCTTGCTGACCCGCAATCTTCACGACGTCTTCGGTGAAAACGACCCCGCCCGTCGGCGGGCGGCCATCGACGAGATATTCACCGAAGATTGCGTGTTCTACGAGCCCAGGGGCGTCTACCGTGGCCGCGACGAGATCGATCGCGTCGCGGGCGCGATCAAGTCTACTCACCTTGACTTTCGATATCAGCCAATTGCCGGGCCCGAGGAATTGGGCAATGGCGGGCGGATCCAATGGGTATCGGGCCGCCCTGGTGAGGCGCCAGCTTACGCCGGGACTGATTTCATCATTGCCCGGGACGGCCGGATTGCCGC
>DATEPX010000043.1:0-16008 GCA_035272945.1 Terriglobales bacterium | reverse complement strand
CTAACATCAGGTACTCCATGCGTGCGGCTGTGTCCACGGCAAGGTTCGGGTAGCGGTCGAATCGGCGGGCGATTCCGTCGAGATCCTTCTCCATGCTTCCTAAATGCACGCCGACC
This sequence comes from Terriglobales bacterium, assembly GCA_035272945.1. GTDB lineage: Bacteria > Acidobacteriota > Terriglobia > Terriglobales > Acidobacteriaceae > Gp1-AA122. The sequence goes on along the minus strand of DATEPX010000043.1, from coordinate 15,892 downwards.
ATGCGAAGTTGGGGATTGCTGGCCAGTATGCGATCGCGTGCCTCCAGAATTGTTTTCTTCGCCGGGTAGCCAGCTTTGTTACCCAGATACCATTGTGGATTTTCCTGGTAGTAGGGCCACGAAGGATCGGATGGATCAGGCGGGCCCCAAGCGACGTCCGGTTCGGCAACATGCGACATGAGTGTCTTCCCGCGCTTGGCGATCTCCTGGTAAATAGGGGCGAACTTGGGATCATCGGGCATGATGAACTTGCCGTTGGGATCTTTGATCTCCATTCCGATATTCTTCCAAATCTTGACCGCGAGCGCGCCCTGGGCAAAGTTCTCATCCAGTTGCTTGATGGTTTCACGCTGGAAGGAAGCGTCATTGAATTTGTAGGGATCGAACGTCGTACACAAAGCAATGTGACCGCGGCTTGAGCGCACAAGGGCCAGCGCGTCGGCCACCTGAGGCTCGAGTCGCTTGCGGTAGGACAGCGTGTCATCCACGACCAGAATGTTCACGAGCGTAAGATGGAGCCGTTCCAGGAATGCCTGAAATGCAGGATCGGTTTTGAACACATGCACGTGCACGTCTATGGGCTGGAGTGCAGCCAGGGAGTTTAGAGCCTGTTCTGAGCCGGTTTCCTTGCCAGTTGCCGTATCTGCGAGGACGGGCCGTGAGATGACCCAAGCGGCGAAAGTGGCTAATAACAACAGAACGCTGATACCTGTAAGACTATTGCGAAATTTCATTCTGCTCCTCCGTTCCTCACAGCAGGATGGCCGGGATCCCGGTCATCGCGCAAAAGTCTGCCAATGCCGGATAGAGGTGAGGACCATATCCTAAACAGGCATATTCATTGGTCCAGCGCTGCAGAAGACACTCGATGTCGCAGTGGGCAGTTACGAAGCCATGCGGCCAGAAGGGTATGCCGCATTCGTTCAGCCGGCTTTCGACTTGTTCCGCCGGAGGCTCGAAGACAGTGGCGCGTGTAATCACCATCTGAAACTCCCCACTGACCCGTCCCAGACGCACGAGCACGCCCTCGCCAACTTTGCAAATTAGCCTCACCGACAGTCCGCCGGCTTCGCCTTCCGTCGGAATGCCGTGCTCCGCAAAACCCGCTGGACCCAGTTTCCCCGCCAGGGACGGCGGGCAGGCCCCATCACCGATGATCTTAATTTCCTTTTTGGCGACATCGACGTGCTGAAGGTCTCCATAGTAAACAGGCTCTGGGCTGAGCTTGGTGAGAAGCAGGACGGTCAGAGCAGTGTTGAAGTCGCCCAGCGTCGACGTCCCGTGACCATCTTCGAGCATCATGCTCTGCGCGAAACAGGTCGCAGCATAGTCGTCTCCGAGACCCGGAAAGGACTGAATGGTATAGAAATCAAATTTCTCGCGCTCGACAATTTCCTTCAGCGCGAGATAGAGACGGATGGAGCGCTCGTTGACTATGGACGGTTCCGGACTCTTGCCAAACAGCTTCTGCAAGCGCGGGGCGAGGCCGGCTATTTTGTCCCTGGAGACCGATTCAGCGGTCCGGATCAACTCGCTGGTGTCGCGCGAGTCGATATCCACACCAAACATGCGCATCCACTGTGATGGATCGGCTACTCCGCAAGTCTGGCCCATGCCTCGCCCACCGAAAGCTCCGATCGTGGATAGATTGAGCCAGTTTTTCATATGCGCAGCGCGGGCATAGCTCGCAATCTTCTCGACTGTCGCGGGATCATCTGCCATGCCGTAGACGAACTTATGGCGGATTCCGATTTCCAGAAGCCCACCATGCATCACCAGCCCGCCCACGGGGCGCCAGCCTTGCGAACCGGGATGCGTCCACAGCAGTACTCCCCTTCCGCTAGCAGCGTAGTCGCGGACAGCACCTACCAGGTGCGCAGCCCAGACCCAGCTTCCGGAAAACAGCACGACCGCATCCACCTGCGGATCGTGCTTCATCTTCCGAAGAGCCGCGATCGCTTCTTCCTTCGAAGCGACCACGACGTGATGCCGCACCAGCTTCAGCCCCGCCTGCATCAGCGCCTTCTCCGAGCGGGCAACGACTGAGTCATCAATGAACGGCGTTCCCATCGGGTCCTTCAATCCGTCCTTGTGAACACCGTAAACAATGAAGCCGACCGTGGGTTCGATCACGTAGCTCTCCTCAAGAAACCTTTGCCGCCTGTGCCTCTCGCACTCTGGCCAGACTCGAATACAGCAGCTGATACTGTTCCCGCTGTGACCGGTAGGACTCGGCAATTTTTGGGTCGGGATGAGTGGTGTCCGCTGTCTGCACCAGTTGCGCCATCGCTTCAAAGAAGCCGCTGTACAATCTGGCTCCCACTCCCGCCAGAATTGCGGTTCCGAGACAAACCGCTTCTCCACAGCGCATGCGATGAAGACGACACCCGGTCATGGCAGCGCGCAGCTCAAGGCCAAGACGCGAGCGGCATCCGCCGCCGGTGACATAGAGATCGCTGAACGACCCAGCGACTCGTTGCAGAAGTTCTGTCATGTTGGCCAGTTCACAGGCGATGCCTTCGAGAATTCCTTTGTAGATGTCCGAAGTGCCCGTCGAAGGACGCAGACCGGCGATGACGCCCGTGGCATGCGGATTGAAATCGGGATTGCACGTTCCCAGCAGGTGGGGAGCAATGCACAAACCGCTGGGGTTGGCAGGTGCGCGGGCTTCCAATGCCGCACAAAAATCATCGAGGGATGAAACACTGCCGACTCTGTCCCCGTAGAGCAGGTGCCGAAACCATTCCAGCATGATTCCGGAAGGAAAGTACGCCAGCGTCACATAGCGATCAGGCACGACGTGACAATATGTATTCAAGTTGGCAGTGTAAGCCAGGTCATTGATGGCAGGCGCTTCGGAGGCGGCCAGCAGGCATTCATAGGTGCCCAGAGAAGCGGAGACCCGTCCCCGATCGACAACGCCCAATCCTAAGGCAGCGCACGGTTGATCATGGCCGCCCACCACCACTACTGTTCCGCTCTTCAATCCCAGCTCGCTTGCTACTGCCGACGAGAGTCGACCGACGACTGTGCCTGCTGGCACTGGCGTGGCAAACCGGTCAGCGGTTAACCGGCAGCCTGAGAGAATTTCTTCGGACCAGCACTTTTGGCGGACGTCGAAAGCAAGGAACCGGGATGCATGAGAATAGTCGATGTAAGGCGGTAGACCCAGCCGTGTCAGGAGATAGTCAGTCACTCCCAGGTACTGCGCAGCAGAAGAGAACGTGTCTTTCTGGTTCTCGCGCATCCACAGAATCTTCGGAATGGGATACATGGGATGTACCGCCAATCCGGTGATTTCAAAGATGCGCCTTGGCCCCAACGCCTCTGCCATCCAGTTCGCCTGAGCCATAGCGCGGTTGTCCATATTCAGAATGGCGGGCGACACCGGCTGCCGGTTCTGGTTTACCGCAACGAACGTCTCTGCATGAGAGCTGATGGAGAGAGCTTCAATCGGATCTTCAAGCGCGCCATCTGCAATCGCTCGAGTGACGCTTTGAAGGGCATTCCAGAATTTCTCCGCGGGCATTTCGGCCCAGGATGGCTTGGGAATGTCGGGCGCGTACGAGTTGCTTCGCTCTGCAAGGATGCGGCCCTCGGTCGAGAGTGCGACCGCCTTGCAGCTGCTTGAGCCCATGTCAACGGCCAGCAAGCTCATTGGTTACATCCTTACGAGTGGCGTACTCGCTTTGAGTTCGGCATGGATGCGTTGCAACAACTCCGGAATATTTTCGGCTTGAAACACGTTTCTTCCGAAGAACACGCCGGCCGCACCGCTTTGCATGATATTGCGCGCCATCTCGACAGTCGCCGCGTCCGAACCTGCGCGACTTCCTCCCAGCACGAGGATAGGAATTGGACACGCTTCAACCACGGCACTCATGCTTTCGGGATCACCGCAATACTCTGTCTTGATAACATCGGCGCCAAGCTCGGCCGCGATGCGGGTGTGCAGCATCAGCCACTGAGCATCCCGTGCATTCTGAACTCCTGCGCCACGAGCGACCGATTCAACGATCAGGGGCAGGCCGAGATGCTCACACTCGCGAGAGACCCTCGCAACGCGCTGGATTTCGCTTCTTTCAAATTTCGCATCACCGCTGCCGATAACCATAAACGTGATGACCGCGTCCGCGCCTGCCCGGAGGGCGTCTTCCGGTTGTGCAACGAGGCAACTGCGAAAGGCGTCAGGAGGAAGCTTGCTGGCTGTGCCCATCGCGGTAGTCCAGTCAAGCCTGGCGATGAGGCCTGGCAGGTTCTCCTGTGCCGGCACTTGCGCAAGCTCTCCAATCATTCCCAGGTTGAGAAGAAGGGCGTCGGTCTTGCCTTCCAGGAAGCGGCTAATCTGGCGCCGGGCATTTTGCGTCCCCAGAATCGGCCCGAGAACAAGCCCGTGATCGAATGCCACGACCAGGCTGCCCCGGCCGGGGCGGAGAACACGGCGAAGGCGGATGGTTTTCCCGTATCGGCTCACGGTAAGGGAAGTTGGTGAAACGATACACCAGGCGGAAAATTTAGACCCTGAACCGCAGCCTGTCAACTATACTCTTGAACAGAAATTCGTGATAGGTCATGATGACCGGGACTTTCAGGCATGACCGCTTCGCGAAACATGTCGTGGCGAGAGGGTTAGAAGCCAGGCATTTCGTGAGAAAAGCGCGCCCTGATGCCAAGGCCTAAGCCAGAATGGTAACTATACGTGATGTTGCCGGTGAGAGCGGCTTTTCCGTGACTACCGTTTCCATGGTATTGAACAATGGTCGCGGCGCTACTCGCATTTCTGGGCGGACCCGCAGTCAGATCTGGAAAGTGGCGCGGCGCCTGCGATATCGACCCAACCTGCACGCTCGCTCGCTGCGCAGCAAACGCACCCACACAGTGGGCGTGGTTGTCTTTGATCTCACCGACCCTTATTGCACACAAATCTGGCGAGGCATACAAAACCATCTTCGCCCTATGGGCCTTTTTCCAATTGTCACGGATCTGCAGGACGATCGTTCGCAGTTTCAGCCGTGCCTCGACATGTTGCTGGGGCGGCAGGTGGAAGGCATCATCGCAATCGCAAACCCGCTCTACCTCGACACCAGGCTGCTGTCCGAATTTGCCCAACGCGGTGTCTCTGCGGTCGTCATTGGCCGTGAGTTAGCTAATGTCCCGGTAAGTTCGGTGGTTGTGGATAATGCAGCGGGGACACGGCAAGCGCTTCAACATCTGTACAACCTTGGGCACAGCCGCATTGCCTTCATCAAAGGACCCGCGATCCTGGTCGACAGCGTGCAACGGTGGCACGGGCTTGAAAGTTTTGCCGAGGAGGTGGGGTTGAAGCTCGACCCCAGGCTTGTCCTGGAAATTAAGGGCCGAAATTCCACTTACGCGGAAGCCTGCGAACTGACCGAAGAACTCATGCGCCGCAGGGCCGATTTCACTGCCCTGGTTGCGTTTGACGATCTCACCGCATGCGCCGCCATTCGCGCGATGACCAAAGCCGGCCGCCGCGTGCCCAAAGATTGCTCCGTGGTCGGATTCGATGACATTCCCAGCTCCGCCTTCTACAATCCTCCGTTGACCACGGTGCAACAACAACTCGAGATGCAGGGTTCGTTGGGAGCTGAAATCATGGAAGAGCTGATCCGGGCAAGCGCCGAAAATCGGCCAGTCCAACCAAAGCATCGCAAGGTTTCACCCAAGCTCATCGTGCGCGATTCCACGTGTTCTGCGCCACGCTCCTGACCTGGACGTGGCACGTAATAGCTATGTGTTTGTTGTTGAAACGTTACAGCAGAAAATCGCATGAGCTACATAGCTAAGGCCGACCTTTATCGGTGGTGCAGGATTCCTGCAACAGACCTGCTAATGCATCCCGGCTTGCGAGTGCGGTTTCGTATCGTGCGGAATTCCGCCGAAATGGGTCTGCTTATGGCGAGGGAATTAGTGGAGGTAATCGAAGCCAATAATGAGCAGAACCTTGTCACGCGGGCGATTGTCCCCTGCGGGCCCAAGTGCTGGTATGTTCCGTTCACAGATCGGGTGAACTCGCGAAACATATTCCTGCGCAATTTCTTTGTATTCCATATGGATGAGTGTCTGGACTGGCAAGCTCGTCCGTTACCGGCAAATCACCCTTACAATTTCCGCAGCTTCATGGAGAAATACTTTTACGATGGGATCAGACCCGATCTCGCCGTTCCCCAAGAACAGAGATTCTGGTTGCTCCCGTCGACGGCCGAGCAGGTACGAGCCGCTATTGATGCTGCCCCGATTGACATCACCGTAGGCGGTTGGGGCCAGGATGGGCATGTGGCGTACAACCAGGCCCGGCGCCATCCGTATAGTCCCGTCTCGCTTGAAGAGCTCGCGAACTCAAGCATCCGTATTCAGGAAAACAATTTCGATACTGTGCTGGCTCTGGCGCAGCGCACGTTTGGCGGCGCATATCAATTTGTTCCGCCCATGTCGATCACGTTGGGGATCAAGGAATGTCTCTCCGCCAGGAAAGTGCGCGTTTACAGCGACACAGGCTCCTGGAAGCAGACCGCACTGCGAGTTGCACTATTCTCTGAACCTACGCCCGAATATCCGATGACACTTCTGCAGCGGCATCAGGACGCGATCATCACTGCGACTGAGGAAACGGCGAGCCACCCGATTAGCGAGAATCCCGACTGGGAACTTCTGTAGAAAGGGAGTCATGGAGGTACTGCGGATCGACGAACGGCTTCCTTTTCAGCAGCTCGTAGGGGTCGGCGGGTTGGGTACGGGGATTTTCTTCTCACTCGAGGGAGAGCACACACTCGGGAGGAACGAAAGCCGGCCAGGCAAACTTCTAGACGTAAGGGACTATTGCAAGCTGCACATTGTGAGTCACTATGTCGCGAAGTTGCTTGGAACCCAGTCTTTTCGCGTGTTTCCCGTAGGTAAAATAGGAAACGACGCTGCCGGCCAATTTGTTCTGAGGGGATTGGCCGATGCCGGTATTGACACCGGTTTTGTTCAAACGGTCACAGGGCGGCCCACCTTGTTTAGCGTGTGCTTCCAGTATCCCGATGGCAGCGGGGGCAATATTACGACCAACAATTCGGCGGCGGACGAGCTCTGTGCGAAAGACCTCGAGGAAGTTGACAGCTTGTTTGCTTCGAATGGCTCGCGAACCATTGCGCTCTCGCTTCCAGAAGTTTCCCTCGAACTACGCCGGCATTTTATCCAACTCGCCACCAGGAAAGGGGCGTTCCGGGCAGCGTCGTTCGTTTCGACGGAGATTGCCGCTGCGAAAGAGTTGAGATTATTCGAGCAACTGGATTTGCTGTCTCTGAACGAGGGTGAGGCAGGCGAGCTCATCGGCGACACCTTTGTGTCAGAAAATCCAGAGAGCTTTCTGAAGCAGTGTGTTCGATTTGTCGAAGTAGGGTATCCGCATCTTCAGATTGTGGTGAGTGCAGGTAAGGCTGGAGCGTGTGCTGTGAGTTGTAAGCGCTCGAATTACTGCCCGGCGCCGCACGTCGAGGTTGCGTCCACAGCCGGTGCGGGAGATTGCCTGCTGGGGGGGATCCTTGCCGCCATGGCCAGAGGCGGCCCTCTGCTAAACTCCTGCTCGCCAAGGAAAACTCTTGCAGAACGTCCCCTGGGAACAGCACTCGAATTTGGGGTGCTGCTTGCCAGCTACAAGGTGACCTCGCCACATACGATTCACCCCGATACCTCCTTCCCTGCGCTGGTCCGATTCGCGAATGAGAGAGGAATCGAACTCGCTCCTTCGCTACAACGGGCATTTCGTTCGCAACCAAAACGAGCAGTTTCAACAACGATGTAGTATGGAGGGCGCTCAAGCGCGCCACGCGAGTCGAAGCAGCCATGGGATGGCTATCTTCACTTGCGAGTGGAGGCAATTCACCCCGCACCTCTTCGCGGCTACGCATGCCCTGGAGGCAGAAGCTCGCAAGACGAAGTATCCGGTGAGCAGTTTTTTCTTGACAGCCGATGTCCAGTGGGTATAAAGAAAAACCGGCTTGGTGAAACGTTACACCTGATCGTCCCCGATACCTCATGAGTTGCCTGCGGACTCCAGCGCGTAGTGCGCAAGCAAAGCTACTTTTCTGCTTGTGCCTCTTGTGTTTCGCCACCCTTCCTTTCCTGAGCTGCAGCCGTAAGGGCTCCTCTCAATCAAATTCTAGCAGCAGCATCAGTGTGAGCGCCGGGAGTCCACTTGTGATTCGGACATCGGCAGCGGAATTCCGCCTGTTCGCAAGTGGTTATCTGCAGGCCGCTCTTTTGCGGGACGGAAAAGCTGTACGTCTGGACGACCCACGCCCGGAGGCTACGGCCGAGGCCCTGGTGAGTAATGGCAAAGAAATCGGCGACTTTGTGCTCGACCTCGCAAACGCCCGAATCAGCGAAGCTTCTGGCCGTCTCGGGGCACGAGGCAAGCGAATCGAGGTTTTAGGCAAAAGTCCTTCTTCGGCAGCCATTGAAAAAACCGCGATCGTCGAGTTCTATGATGACTTCCCCAACCTCGCGCTGGCGAGTACGTCCTACAAAAACTCGAGCAACACGGATCTGCCAATCGACACAATCATTACCCAAAAACACACTCTGAATGCGTCATTGAGCGACTCTGGGGCTTCGCCGTATTCGATGTGGTCGTTTCACGGATCGAGTGAGGCTTGGGGCAAAGATGACGTCATGAAGATCAGCAACAAGTTTTCGCGGTCGAATGCGATGCAAGTCGTCATGCACAACGATGAGAACCAGACAGGCGGCGGCATCCCCGTGGTGGCTTTCTGGACGGGTTCGGTCGGCGAGGCGATTGGCCATGCCGAAACCGTGCCGCTGAAACTGAGTCTTCCAGTAAGAACCGGGCAAGACGCACGGGTGAGCGTAGCGGTTGTGACGGACGACGGAACCAAGCTGAAAGCAGGTGAAACATTTTTAACGCCTCTGACCTTTGTTTCGGTCTTCCAGGGCGATTTTTACCAGGCGCTCAGCCTGTATTCAAAGATGCTGCAGGTGCGTGGTCTAAGTCTGGCACACCCCAATGCTGCAGACTACGAAGCTAACTGGTGTGGCTGGGGTTACGAGATGGATTTCACTCCCAAGCAGATGCTAGGGACGCTTCCGAAGCTGAAAGAACTTGGGTTGAAGTGGGCCACGCTGGACGCCGGCTGGTTCCGTGCGCGCGGAGACTGGGAGCCGCGAACTGACACCTTCCCTGATGAATCCATGCAGAAGATCGTCAGGTCATATCATGACGCTGGCATCCATATCACCTTGTGGTGGATTCCGCTGGTTGTGGAGGACGGTCACGGAAAGGACATCCTGAATCACCGCCCGTACCAGTTATCGAACGTGGTAAGGGATCATCCCGACTGGCTGGTCCTGGATAAAAATGGACAGGCGGCCCGCGTCACTGCTGATCTGGCCACTCTTTGTCCCGCAGTTCCCGAAGTTCAGGAGTATTACAAGCACCTCACCGAAAAATTCATTCGCGACTGGGGTTTCGACGGCCACAAACTTGACTTCGCATATACCGTTCCCGCCTGCTACAACCCTAAGCATCATCACAAGTCGCCGAACGATTCCATCGCTGCAGTGGCCGATGTTTACAGGATCATTCTGGAAACCACCCGCGCGCTCAAGCCGGAGAGCGTTACCCAAGCTTGCCCCTGCGGAACGCCCCCGAACCTGGCGTGGCTGCCATATATCGACCAAGCGGTCACCGCCGATCCCGTCGGCTCCCGGCAAGTGCGCCTTCGCACCAAGATGTACAAAGCTTTGCTCGGGCCTGCGGCCCCGGTGTACGGAGATCACGTCGAGCTCACCGAAATTGAGCTTAGCAATACCCAGCATGAAGTTGATAAAGGAAGAGATTTTGCATCCGCAGTGGGGGTCGGCGCAGTGGTTGGGACCAAGTTCACGTGGCCGGGCTATGGACCGAAATTTAAGACCGTGAAACTGACTTCCGAAAAGGAAGCGCACTGGAAGAAATGGATAGATATTTATAACAGCAAGATGCTTTCTCGCGGCCAGTTCCTCGGCCTTTACACTTACGGCTACGACTGGCCTGAAGCGTACGCTATCGAGAAAGACGGCAACATGTACTACGCCTTTTATGCGCCTGATAAAACGAAGTCGTGGTCTGGAGAGGTTGAACTCCGGGGCTTGAGAGCCGGCGCGTCTCACGTTGTGGACTATGAAACAGGCAAAGATATGGGCGTGGTTAACGCTAGCTATGCCAGGCTCAAGGTTTCGTTCGATGAGCACCTGTTGTTGGAGGCTAGCCCGCAGTAAGAAGTTCGAGACGTACAGTTTCAAGAGAAGACTCAAATTGTTGAATGCTGCTTACGTAAGCGTTTGGACAAGGAGGCTGACTGTGTCGCGCTTATCTAAATTCTATTGTCCGGTGCTCCTGTTTTTGGTGCTTATCCTGCTCGCAAGCTTGTGCTGGGCGCAAAAAGACACCGGCAACATCGTGGGCACAGTCAAGGACAAATCAGGAGCCGTTTTGCCCAGCGCGAAAGTGGCCGTTGAAGACGTGGAGCGTGGCACTGTCTTCCGCACGACGTCGAATGGAGACGGAGAATTTAGCGCGGGCCCGCTCAAGCCGGGACGGTATCGCGTCATAGTCGAAAAAGGAGGATTCAAGAAAAGCATAGTTGGCCCGATCGAGCTGAACGTCCAGGAGCGGCCATCGGTGGATGTGGTTCTCCAAGTCGGACAGGTCAACGAGCAAATCACAGTTAACACACTAGGCCCTCAACTCGAAACTCAGAACTCCGATCTGGGCCAGGTAGTCAGCAGCCGCCGGATTGCGACGCTTCCTCTGAATGGCCGCAACTACGCGCAACTCGCGCAATTGAGCGTGGGCGTGGTCCCTGCCGAACCCGGATCACGCGCGGAGAAAACTTTCGGCTTCAGTGCGAACGGTGCACGCGCGCTGCAGAACAATTTTCTGCTCGACGGCATTGACAACAATTCCAATCTCGGCGACCTGCTCAACGAAACCACGTACGTGATTCAGCCGTCCGTAGATGCAATTGCAGAGTTTAAGGTGCAGACCAACGCATACAGCGCTGAGTTCGGTCGCGGCAATGGCGCCATCATGAATGCCGTCATTAAGTCTGGCACCAATGAGCTGCATGGCGACGTTTACGAGTTTCTGCGCAATGAGAAGTTTGATGCCAGAAATGCCTTTGACCAGTTCGGACGCCAGCCTTACAAGCAAAATCAGTTCGGATTCACGCTTGGTGGACCGATTGTCAAGAATCGGACGTTTTTCTTCTTCGATTACGAGGGTCTGCGGGTCCGGCAAGCAACGCCCATCCTGCAGGTTATTCCCACGCCCGAGGAAGTCGCAGGCGACTTCAGCGCCAATCTTCTGAGCGATTTTGCGCCGCAGTTCGACCCGAACACGGGGGCTCCAATCGATGGGACCATAGCCCTGGACTGCAGCGGAAATGCAACATTTGTCGGAGAAATTTTCGACACGCGGCAAACGATGCAATCGAGCCTCAACCCCAATGGCTTCTGCGGCGTACCGATTTCGTCGAGCGGAAACCTGAATGTCTTCAGCAACGTCGATCCTCTTGCGGCGCGCCTGGCCGCCTTTCTGCCTGTGCCCAACACTAGTATTTCGGGGGCAAACTTCCTGACCGAGCCCGCGAGAAAGGAATCGCGCAACAACTTCGATGTGCGAGTGGACCACAAATTCTCGCAGAAAGACGACTTTTTCACGCGCTTCAGCTACGAGGACCAGCCCAGCAACATCCCCTCCACCTTTAATAATGTCCTCGACGGGGGTGGTTTCTTTGACGGCATCGAGGACAATTCGTATCGCAGTGTGGCGTTGAGTGAAGCCCACCTGTTTGCCCCGAACCTGATCAATGAATTCCGGCTGGGTTACAACCGCATCAATTCGCACCGCTACCAACTAAATTTCGATAAGAACATCGCGGGCGATCCATCGTTTGGAATCAATTTCCCCGGTGTGCCGTTTGCGCCCTTGAATGGCGGCCTCCCGGAAATTGATTTCGGCGATGGCACCGCCACCATCGGCAGCGCCACCTTCTTGCCATCTCGGGAAATACAAAACAGTTTTGTCTTGAGCGACAACTTCACGTGGGTGCGAGGGCGGCACTCTCTCAAATTCGGGACAGAACTCCGCTACGAACAGTTCACGCTTTTCCAACCAGCGGCTTCGCGGGGCAACCTCGGTTTCGGCAGTGAGTTTACTGACAACCCTGCATCGCCTAGCAGTGGAGGCTCTGCTTTTGCTTCGTTCCTGCTCGGGATTCCCGATTTCGGCGTAATTACCAGCCTTCACAACGTGGATTACCGGCGGCAAATCTACACCGGTTATGCGCAGGATGACTTCCGGGTTGCCCCTCGCCTCACGCTGAATCTTGGCCTACGCTATGAATTTTTCAGCACGATCAAAGAGGCGCATGATGAGGCGGCAACGTTCGATTTTGCCTCACAGTCTCTGCTGGTGCCTAAAGGGCAGAACATGCAGCTCACGCCCACTCTGGCTCAGAGTATACCGATTCTGCGCACGGGTTCCAGGGGACTGATCAATCGAGACTTAAATAATTTTGCGCCACGGCTCGGGCTCGCTTACCAGATCACAGACAAGCTCGTTTTACGCAGTGGATACGGGATTTTCTACGGCGGACAGGAGAATGGCCCATTCTCTAACCCGAGCACGGGTTTCAATCCTCCGTTCTTCTCGATTGAAGCATTCAATACCAATTGTGGAGCATCGTCCGCCAATCCCAATGGCGTGGACTGCTCGATTCCGAATTTGAATGTGCTAGCGAATGGATTCCCAGCCACTTCGCTGACGGATCCGAACACTCCGCAATTCTTTTCAGTCGAACCGAATCTGCGAACTCCTTACACGCAGCAATGGCATCTCGGATTGCAATATCAACTGCCAGCAGAAACCGTTTTGGAAGTTTCCTATGCCGGATCGCGTGGTTTAAAGCTATACGCCTTCTACAATGGGAACCAGGCAGTTCCCACGGCTGATTCAACTGCCGCCTTTGCTCCACGCCGTCCTGTCAAGAAGTCTCTCCCGGGCGCCGGTCCGTGCGAGTTGCCGACCCCGACGGATCCGAATGGTCCCGATAACTGCGACGAGGCATTCGATACCACCATCGCAACCTTTCGTTCGAATGCATTCTCCAATTACCACTCCCTGCAGGCCCGTCTCGAGAAGCGTCTGACGCATGGTTTGCAATTCCAGGCCTCCTATACCTACAGTCATGCTCTCGATATTGCATCCAGCGCCGACCTCGGCTCCTTCGCATCTGGAGATTTTCGAGATCAACGTTTTCCGCAAAGGGAGTATGGGAACGCCGATTTTGATGTGCGACACCGCTTCGTTTTCAGCTATTCCTATGAATTGCCTTTTGGAAAGGGCAAGCACTTCGTGGGCAATGCGAGCGGCGCGCTGAATCAGGTGATTGGCGGCTGGCAAGTCGCTGGAATCACTTCCGCCTCGACTGGGAACTATTTCACTCCCACTGACATTGAGACGGACCTCTCAAACTCCGATGGGGGCGGCAATGTGGCCAATTCTGCTCGTCCCGATCGCATTGGCGATCCTAACGCCAGACCATGCATTCCGGGCACCCTCTTCAACACGTGCGCCTTCGCGACCAATACCGTGCTGGGCACTTTTGGGGATGCTGGCAGGAACATCATTCGCGGTCCTGGATTCCAGAACTGGGATCTCTCGCTTTTCAAGACCTTTCCACTGAACGAGAGGTACAGCTTCGAGTTCCGCGCCGAGTTTTTTAACGTCTGGAACCATTTGAACCCGCAGCTTGTTCCTGGCAGGTTTATGTTTGATAGTCCGGCGACGGATCACGGTTTAGATTTGAGCCCTGGACAAAGTGGCTGCCCGGTTGACAATCTCAACTCGAATTGTGCCTGGGGATTCCCACAGTCGGCTCGGGACCCCAGATTCATTCAACTTGCTCTGAAGTTCTATTTCTGAGCCGGATCACGACGCACCAGCATGTTCAGCGAACAGGCCACACCGGCGGAAGCTGGCCCCAGACTGCGACGCGCGTTGGGGCTCTGGGACTTGATTCTCTACGGGATGATCGTGATCCAGCCCACCGCACCCATGCCGGTTTACGGCGTGATGAGCCAGCGCGCGCACGGTCATGCCGTTACCACCGTTCTGATTGCCATGGTCGCTATGTTGTTTACGGCGATCAGCTATGGACGTATGGCCCGCGCCTATCCTAGTGCTGGGTCGGCCTTCACCTACGTGGGATCAGAAATTCATCCCGCTCTCGGTTACGTTACTGGATGGAGCATGGCGATGGATTACATGCTGAACCCCATCGTATGCACCATCCTCTGCAGCAAGTTTGCGCTTAATTTCCTCCCGAAAATTCCGTACGCGGTCTGGGTAGTTTTCTTTGTTACGCTGTTCACAGGCCTCAACCTGTTCGGCATCCGGACTTCGGCACGAATCAATGGGGTTCTGGCGGCAGCGATGGGAGTGGTAATTCTCATCTTTCTGGCTGCGGCTGCACGGTATGTTATGAAAATCCCCCACGACGGCGCTGCTTTTTTCACTCGGCCCTTTTATGATCCGCAGACGTTTTCCGTGCCAGCGGTGCTGGGTGGGACATCGCTTGCAGTGCTGACCTACATCGGCTTCGATGGGATTTCGACACTCTCCGAGGAGGCCGAGAATCCCAAGCGCAACATTCTGCTCGCCACAGTTCTGGTTTGCCTCATTACCGGTGTGCTGGCCTCCATCGAAGTTTACGCCGCGCAACTGGTGTGGCCGAGTTCGCAGTCCTTTCCGGATGTGGACACTGCATACGTTTACGTGGCGGGGCGTGCCGCCGGGCGGTGGCTGTTTACCTTGATTAACATCACCTTGCTGGTGGCGACGATCGGTTCTGGCATGGGCTCACAACTCGGAGCTGCACGCTTGCTATACGGTATGGGAAGGGGAAATGCCCTCCCGAAATCCTTTTTCGGAGTAATCGAACCCACGCGGCGCATTCCTCAGAACAATGTCATCTTTGTGGGTTTATTCGCGCTGGCGGGAACTACCGTCCTGACCTTCGAGCGCGCTGCCGAGTTACTCAATTTCGGAGCGCTGCTGGCATTCATGGGAGTGAACGCCGCATCATTTGCCCGTTACTATTGGCGCGCGAGGCAAAGGACGTTGGCGAGCTTGTTTGTGCCAATCCTCGGTTTCACCATCTGCCTGCTGCTTTGGTTGAACTTGAGTAAACCCGCGAAAATTGCAGGCATCATTTGGATGCTATTGGGAATCGGCTATGGTGCGTTCCGAACCCGCGGGTTCCGTTCGGAGCTGGTTTCGTTTGAGGTTCCCGAGGAGACAGAAGCACGAGCGGGAGTAATCACGACTTAGCGCGTTATCTGGTTTCAAGAAGGAAGGAGCCTTTGTAAGTCGGGGCTGAGGGGGATATTGTGGCCGTTATCATGCGTCTGGTTCAGCAGTTTGAACATTCGAAGAAACAGGAGTTCATTGCGCTCGAGAAAGAATTTGCGGGGCTGGAAGATCGTGGCGTTCTACCCAGGGGGGAACGATTGCTCCCTATCTCCAGCCGCGATCCGGCAAACACTCTTATCTGGCAAGCCTCCTTCAAAGACCTGTGTGCGGCGCAAGCGGCCCTCAAACTCTTCGAAACCAACCCGGAGCACACCGAACTGGCCAACAAGCAGAAGCACTTTTTCAAGGATGCCTGGATAGAGTTTTACGAGATTCTTGAGTGCTAGTACGGCGTCCCACAACAATCAATTCGGCATCTCACGTGATTGGTTGTTAGTCAGTCTCGCGAAAACTGGCTTCAAGGCTGGGTAAAGCGTCCGATATATTTCGTATTGGCGTCGCATTACGTCCATT
>DATEPX010000042.1:0-32250 GCA_035272945.1 Terriglobales bacterium | reverse complement strand
TGGCGACAACAACGCCGACCAGTTTACCCTGCGCCTGGACCATCGGATCAACGAACGGCAACAACTCAACGCCTACTATTACTTTACCAACCACAAGCAATTTGATCCCTTTGCCAAGTTCGAGTCGGGCGGCGCCAACCTCCCCGGTTTTGGCGCCAATACCAACGAACGCTTCCAACAGTGGAACCTCACCCACACCTGGACCTTGAGCAACACAACCGTCAACGAAGCTCGGTTCACTTATTTTCGCGAAGGGCAGTTGACGTTCCTTCATCCGCAGCACACGTTTTTGGTAACTGATTCGTGCAGCCAGTTTCCCAACGCTCTCGATCCGACCCTTTTAGCGGCTGCCAAGAATGCCTGCTTCAATGGAAACACCGATTCGGGTGCTTACCCGGCATTTCCCGGTAGCAATTTCGGAGTGACTCCTGGCTTGGGCGCGAATCGAGAAGGAGTCCCGTTCATTAGCATCTCCGGCGAGTTCAACCTGGGAAACAACTTGGAAGGTGAAATTCCTCAAGTCGGCAACACGTTCCAGTGGACGGACAACCTCACCAAGACGATGGGAAACCACACTGCGAAATTTGGTGTAGATCTCCGCCGCCAGCGCTTTGACCAGACGCTCTATTTTGATGTCAACGGCGAACAGCTCTTATTCGGTGGAACCGCGAACGATGTTGGCTTCGATAACCTGATTCCCAATTATTTATTGGGTATGAACGATCAATACGTGCAGGGTTCAGCGCAGCGGGAGGCGGTTCGCACCACGTCGCTTTACTTGTTTGCGCAGGACAGCTGGAAGATCAAATCCAACCTGACGCTGAATTACGGCTTGCGCTGGGAACTGAATACGCCGCTGGCCGATGTTGGACACAAAGTTCAGACTTTCCGCCCCGGGCAGGCCGATAACCTATTCACGTGTCAAATCTCACCCGGAGCGCTGGGGCTCTATCCGGTAGGAACAGATTGCGGTCCGAATGGCCCTGCTCGGTCGATCTATCCATTGGGTTTGGTCGTTCCCGGAGATAAAGGCGTGCCCGCCGGATTAACCCAAACGTACTACAAAGCATTTGCGCCTCGCATCGGTATTGCCTGGGATCCGGCGAAAAACGGTAAAACCAGCATACGTGCAGGATTCGGCCTCTTCTACAACCCCATCGAGCAGCTTGTGCTAGAACAATTCAGCGCCGAGCCTCCATTCGGTGGAAGCCCCCTGATCAACACGACTTTCCTTCAAACCCCGTTTTACAGCCAGTACGGATTTCAGTTCCCGAATCCGTTTAACGGCATCCTGGGGAATAAGGCCGGCGACACTGTTGATTGGTCGGTCTTCCGACCCATCTTGTTGTATGGCGAATTTCAGCCGCACATGCGCTCCCAATACGCGGAGCAGTACAACCTTTCTATTCAGCGGGAGCTGATGAGAGATCTGGTGCTCCAAGTTGGGTACGTCGGCTCGCAGAATCACCGGCTACTCGCCACGCACGACATCAATTACGGCTTGGCGCAGACCTGCAACGACCTTCAAGCCATCGCGGATTTCAACAACGATCCCAACCAGACGTGTGGCCCGTTTTACGCCGACTCTCCATATTTCATACCTGCTGGCGACATAATTCCGGAAGGAGGCTTACACCTGCCTTACAACGCGGCTTCTGGGGGCCTGTTTGTGCCCCCCGGGCCGGTCAGCAACGTGGCGCCGAATGGCATTACTTTGGTTGGACTACGACCCTATTCGTCTCCGTTCTGCCAGCCGCTAACTGGAACTGACTGCCCAGCCGATGGTAATCCGGTCTTCTCGAGTATTTTCGCTCAAGACACCATTGCGAACGCCAGCTACAACTCGCTGCAAGTGTCGCTGGAAAAGCGAGTTTCTCACGGCTTGCAATTCCAGGGCGCATACACCTGGAGCAAGTCCTTCGATCAAGCCTCTAGCTTTGAGGCCATCCTGAATCCGCTGAATCCCCGCCGCAGCCGCTCGCTTTCGCAGTTTGATGCCCGGCATCGTTTCGTGCTGAGTTACGTCTGGCAGCTGCCAACGCCGAGGTACAACGGCTTTTCGGGAAAAATAGCGAACGGGTGGGACCTCTCGGGTATCGTTACTGTTCAGACAGGTTTCCCTATCCGCATAACCTCGCAGGATGACATCGAGGAGATGAACAGTTTTGATTTTGAACTGCCTGGCCAGCCTAACCAGACCGGACCCTTCAAAACGCAGGATCCGCGTAAGAATGGCGGTTATTGGTTCGATCCCGCGCTGTTCACCAACGATACTGTTCCGCTGGGTACCTTTGGCAATGCGCCACGAACTATTTGTTGTGGGCCAGGGATCAGCAACTGGGACTTCGCGCTGCATAAAGTCACATCCATAAGCGAGCGTCAAAGCGTCGAATTCCGTGCGGAGATCTTTAATTTGGCGAACCACACGCAGTTTCTGAACCCGGACGGCAACATCACAGACGGATCGGATTTTGGCCGCATCAAGCGGGCCCGGTCTCCGCGACAAATTCAGTTTGCTTTGAAGTACCTCTTTTGAAAGACACCCGGGCGGCCACCCCCGCCCGGGCGCACTCTAATGGCCGCCTAGCGGCTTGAGATTTCTGGAGACCCATGATGTACCGAGACCTGCAGCACGAGCTGGACACCTTTCAGCGCCGCACGCCCAAATCGGCGGAGGCGCACAAGAAGAATCTGAAACGGATTCCGCTCGGCGTCGCCAGCAACTACCGCGCTTACGATCCTTACCCAATCTTTGTGAAGGAAGGCCAGGGTTCGCATTTCCGCGATCTCGATGGCAACGACTACCTCGACCACAACCTCTGTTTTGGCGCGCTGATGGCCGGACACTGTCATCCTGCCGTCATGAAGGCTGTTTCGGGGCGTCTTTCCACCGGCACGATGTTTGGCATGCCGCACGACATGGAATGGCAGCTCGCGGAAGAAATTTGTCAACGCTTCCCCGTAGAGATGGTGCGCTTTGGCAACAGCGGCACCGAAGCCACCATGCACGCCTGCCGCCTCGCCCGTGCCGCCACCGGACGCGACAAAATTCTCAAATTCGAAGGTGCGTACCACGGCCTGCACGATACCGCTCTGGTCAGCGTGAAGCCGCATGCGCCCGAATTCGGAGACGTCAACAACCCGGTTTCAGTTTCGGGCGGATTGGGGGTCCCCAAGGCGAGTCTCGCCAATGTGCCCGTGGCTACTTTTAACCATCTGGCAACCGTCGAGCGTCGCTTCAAAGAAAATCCCGGACAGATTGCCGCAATCATTCTGGAACCTATCTTGATGAACGTGGGCATCTGCATGCCGCAACCCGGCTTCTTGCAAGGCTTACGCGAGATCGCCACCAAGAACGGAGCGCTGCTGATCTACGACGAAGTGAAAACTGGCGCCAAGCTGGGCTGGGGGGGAGCATCGGAATATTTCGGCGTAATCCCCGACATGATCTGTCTGGCCAAGTCCATCGGAGGCGGTTTGCCGCTGGCTGCATTCGGTACTCACAAGTCTGTGATGGACCTGATCTCGCAGCACAAGGTCTTTCATGGGGGGACGTACAACACCAATCCAGTTTCCATGGCCGCCGGCCTGGCGACATTCCGCGAAGTGCTCACTCGCGAGAATTACGCACATGTGGAGAACCTCAGCAAAAAGCTGGTCGCCGGATATCGCAAGACGGCGGCCAAAACCGGTCTCCAGGCTTACGTTGCCGAGGCGGGAGCCAATGGCGTGTTGATGCTGTACCCGAAAGAGATTCGCAATTACCGTGACTGGACCACCATTGACATCGACCTGTGGCGGCACTACTGGTTCGGCATGGTGAACCGCGGTGTGATGGCGCAGCCCTATTGGTGGGACGAGCAGTGGACCATTTCCGTCCAGCACAGCGAGGCCGACATTGATAAACATCTCGCGGCCTTCGAGGACCTCGCGCCCGCCCTGGCCAAAGCGCAGCAGGAACGCACGGCCGCCGTCGCCGTGCACTAGCAAGCTGATAGAAGGGCAAGGATAGCAGATTAGCAGATATAGGTAGGGGCGGGTGTCCTCACCCGCCCGGCGGAGCGAAGCTCCCCTGTCGCAGTTGAAACCTTGGCGCTTTGAAATCTTGAAACACTTCCCGGAGTTGCCTTGTCGACCGACACCCACGAGCAACCACATCTCAAACGTGTTCTGGGGCGTTGGGATCTGGTGCTGCTGTTCGTAGTCGCGGTCTTCAATCTGAACGTCGTGCCCTCCATCGCGGCCAACGGCGGCGTCACGGTCTGGCTCTGGATCATTTCCCTGTTGCTGTTTTTCTGGCCGCAAGGAATCGCGGTCATCGAGTTGGCACATCGCTATCCGGGAGAAGGCGGCGTCTACCTGTGGGCCAAAGAAGTTTTCGGAGACTTCCATGGCTTCCTCTCCGGCTGGTGCTACTGGACGAACAACATGATGTACGTGCCGACGGTCATGCTGTACTTTGTCGGCGTTTCAGTCTTTGTGCTTGGTCCTAGCCATCAGGGACTGGCGGAGAACAAAGCTTTCGCATTGACCGCCTCCGTGGCCTTACTCGCGCTGCTGACGATCTTGAACATTGTGGGTCTTGGCGTAGGCAAATGGCTGAACAATCTGGGCGGCATCGGGACCGGCATTGCCGCCGTCACATTGATCGGCTTGGGGCTGGTTATCTGGCTACGCTTTGGAAGCACGGTGAGTGCTACTGAGTTCCACATTCCCGCCGACCCCAAGTTCGTGCTGAATTCCTTTGGCGTGATTTGTTTTGGCCTGGTGGGGTTGGAACTCGCCTCGGTCATGGGCGATGAAATCCGCGATCCAAAGCGTACGCTGCCCGGAGCGGTGGCCTGGGGCGGAGTCATTTCTGGCTTGTTATACATCGGTGTCACTCTGACGTTGTTGATTGCTCTCAGCAAAAATGAAATCAGCGTACTGCAAGGGATCGTGCAGGCAGTTGCGCACATGGCCCAACGAGTGGGCGTGGCATGGATCGTGCCGCCCTTTGCTTTTATGCTGAGCCTTTCGATCGCCGGCATCGGTTCCGCCTGGATGGGCGGTTCAGCCCGCATCCCGTTCGTGGCCGGACTCGATTCTTACATGCCGGCGTGGCTCGGGAAAATTCATCCCCGCTACGCGACTCCGTATGCGCCGCTGATTGTGCAATTCGTGGTCTCGCTGGCGCTGGTGGTTCTGAACTTTGCCGTGGCCGGGGTACAGGAAGCGTTTCAGTTTCTGCTGTCGCTGGCGGTTGTGCTGCAACTGGTGCCTTTCTTGTACATGTTCGCAGCGCTGCTCAAGCTGGCCTTTACGGACCGTTCAGGAGCCGGCTACTACAGCAAGAGCACGCTCATTTTGGCAGGACTGAGCGGATTTTTGACGACAACGTTGGGCATTGCCCTGGTGTTCTTCCCAGCGCGGCTGGTGACATCGCTGCGCGTATACGAAATCTGGATGTTCGGGGGAACTGCATTTTTTGTCGGGCTGGCAGCATTTTTCTTTTTTGTTTACGGCCGTCACAAACCAGAACACGCGGCGGTCAGCCACGCCGAAGTGCGCGAACGGGTGTAAGAAATCACGGTTTGAGTCGGTGGCAAAGGCATGAATTCGATTAAGTAGGACATATGGTTTGAGCCGCGAAGCGGCGCAAGAATAGAGTCCACGGCGTAAGCCGTGGGTGGAATGAGAGATGGGTTAGCCCTGGAGGGGCGAAAGAACACGTACTACCCAGAGACTATAGGGACGGGTCTCGGACCCGTCCAGGCCGAGCGCCACTTGGCCAGGAGGTACCTATGCCAGCCGGAGTGAAAACCGAAGTTCGCACTTATCAAATCTATGTGAACGGCGAGTGGATCGACAGCAAGTCTGGAAAGACTTTTCCTGTTTACGATCCTTCCACCGAAGAAGTCATCGCTCAGGTCCCCGATTGCGATGCCGAAGACGTGAACCGCGCGGTTGCGGCTGCTAGAGCCGTTTTTGACGATGGTGCATGGCCGCAAATAACTGCCCAGGAACGCGGACGCATCTTGTTTCGCCTGGCCGACAAAATCCGCCAGAACGCCGCGATGCTCGCCGAGCTGGAGTGCCGCAACTCCGGCAAGCCAATTGTTGAAGCCGAATTCGACATAAATGACGTAGCAACCTGCTTCGAATACTACGGCGGGCTTGCAACGAAAATCCTCGGCTACGTCAATCCGGTTCCCGACAATGCCATGAGTCTTACCTTGAAGGAGCCGATCGGCGTAGCGGGACAAATCATCCCGTGGAATTACCCGTTGCTGATGGCCGCGTGGAAGCTTGCGCCGGCATTGGCTGCGGGCTGCACCTGTGTTCTGAAACCGGCTGAACAGACTCCACTGACAGCGCTAGAGATGGCCAAGTGGTTTTCGGACGTCGGCCTTCCTCCCGGAGTGGTGAACATCGTCACGGGCTTCGGCGAGACCTGCGGCGCGCCTATCGTGCAACATCCCGATGTCAATAAGATCGCGTTTACCGGCAGTGCTGCCGTGGGCAAGATCATCGTCAAACAGGCAGCCGACACGGTAAAGCGAGTCACGCTGGAACTCGGCGGCAAGTCACCCAACATCTTTTTTGCGGATGCCGACTTCGAGGCGGCTATCGACGGGGCATTGTTCGGAGTCTTTATCAACCAGGGTGAGGTCTGCTCGGCCGGAAGCCGCATCCTCGTGCAAAAGCCGATCTACGAGAAATTCGTCGATGCCATGACCGAAAAGGCCAAGAAGATCAAGCTCGGAGCCCCCCTGGAGCGCGAAACCAAAATGGGTCCGCTGGTCAGCAAGGAGCAGTACGACCGGGTCTGCTCTTATCTGGAAATCGGTAAGAAAGAAGCGAAGGTGGCTAGCGGCGGCGGGCGAGCCAAGTTCGACAAGGGCTTCTACGTGCAGCCGACAATCTTTTATGACGTGGACAACAGTGCGCGTATCGCTCGCGAAGAGATTTTCGGACCTGTGGCTTCGGTCATTCCTTTTGATGATGAAAAGGATGCCGTGAAGATTGCCAACGACTCGCCCTATGGCTTGGCTGCAGCGGTTTGGACACGCGACATCTTTAAGGCGTTCCGTGCCGTCAAGGTGCTGCGGGCGGGCATTGTCTGGGTCAACCACATGCAACCCACCTACGTAGAAGCTCCCTGGGGAGGCTATAAACAATCCGGATTTGGTCGCGAGCTAGGCCCCTTGGGCATCGAAGAGTATCTCGAGACCAAGCAAGTGCACATCAATTTGAACGAACAGCCGATCGGGTGGTACTGAGATGCCGACGATCAAGCTAAAAACTTCCATCCCCGGTACCAAGTCCCTAGCGCTTGGCGAGCGCCGGGACGCGGCTGTTCCACGGGGACTTTCGCATGCGACTCCGGTGTACGTG
This sequence comes from Terriglobales bacterium, assembly GCA_035272945.1. Lineage (GTDB taxonomy): Bacteria > Acidobacteriota > Terriglobia > Terriglobales > Acidobacteriaceae > Gp1-AA122. The sequence continues at coordinate 24,873 of DATEPX010000042.1, read as the reverse complement.
GCGCGGGCGGAAGGCGCGATGCTCGAAGACGTTGACGGAAATCGGTTCCTCGATTTCGCCGGTGGCATCGGCTGCATCAACATCGGCCATCGCTCACCCGGCGTACTCGATGCGATTGAAAAGCAAGCCGAGCGCTTCCTGCATACCTGCATCCAGGTAACGCCCTATGAAAGTTACATTCGCTTGGCCGAGCGCTTGAACGAACTCACTCCTGGCGATTTTCCCAAGAAGACCTTACTTGTCAGCAGCGGCGCCGAAGCCATCGAAAACGCCGTCAAAGTTGCCCGCGCCTACACCGGACGCCCAGGAATCATCGCTTTCGAAGACGCTTTTCATGGCCGCACCATGATGACGCTGGCGCTCACCAGCAAGACCCATCCTTATAAAGCAGGTTTCCAGCCGTTTCCCGGCGAGGTGTACCGCATCCCGTTTGCCTACTGTTATCGCTGCTCCTATTCCCTGGAATATCCCTCGTGCGATCTGTATTGCGCGCGCCACCTGGAAGACACTTTCACGCGGGTAGTCGCCGCAGAAGGCGTAGCCGCGGTCATTGCAGAGCCGGTGCTGGGCGAAGGCGGCTTTGTCACCCCTCCGCAGGATTATTTCCGAGTTCTTCTCGAGGTCTGCCGTAAGAACAAAGTGCTGTTCATCGCCGATGAGATCCAAACTGGTTTCGGCCGCACCGGCGCGCTATTTGCCTGCGATCGTTACGGGATCGAGCCGGACCTCATTGCGACCGCAAAGTCGCTCGGCGGAGGGCTGCCTATTGCTGCGATCACAGGTCGCGCCGAGATCATGGATGCTCCCGGCCCAGGCGGCCTCGGCGGCACCTTTGCCGGCAATCCTCTCTCCTGCGAAGCTGCGCTGGCCGTACTCGACTCGCTGGAAGAGCAAAACCTGAACGAGCGGGCCAACGAGCTGGGCAGCCAGTTTCAGAAACGCGCGCACAGGTGGCAGAGCCGCTGGCCCAAGATCGGCAATATTCGCGGTCTGGGTGCCATGCAGGCTCTCGAATTGGTGCAGTCCCGCGAGACAAGAGAGCCCGCCCCGGAGGATACTAAGAAGGTTACGCAGTACTGCTACGAACACGGTGTGATTGTACTTTCGGCTGGTTCGTATGGCAACGCAATCCGGCTGCTGATGCCTTTGGTTATCAGCGATGAGCAGATGCAGGAAGCGCTGGACGTGCTCGAAGCTGCTTTCCATGCGGTGTACGAAGCGAAGCGGCCGCTGCGCAAACCGTGTAACGCACAAGAACTTAGGTAGAGACGGGGCTTGCCCCGTCTCCTAGAGGACTCCTCCCATGACGGTTGCAGCACTATCCGCCACCAAGCTTCCCAACTACATTAACCGACAGTGGACTGAATCCAGCTCCAGCGACTGGCAGGACGTCATTAACCCTGCGACGGGTGAAACCCTCGCCCAAGTTCCACTTTCCGAACCGGCCGAAGTTGCTCGTGCGGTTGATGCGGCTGCCGCCGCCTTTCCGGAGTGGCGGCGAACCCCTCCTGAAGACCGTATCCAGCCGCTCTTCAAATTGAAGCAGCTGCTAGAAGAGCACATTGATGATCTGGCCCGCATCATCACACAGGAGAACGGAAAAACTTTCTCCGAGGCCAAGGGCGAATTGCGCCGCGCGATCGAGAATGTTGAGGTGGCCTGCGGCATTCCCACCATGATGCAGGGCTACAACCTGGAAGACGTGGCCCGCGGCATCGACGAAATCATGATCCGTCAGCCGCTCGGTGTGATTGCGGCGATCACGCCGTTTAATTTTCCCGGGATGATTCCGTTCTGGTTTCTGCCCTACGCCATCGCGACGGGGAATACATTTGTCCTGAAGCCTTCCGAGCGCGTTCCACTGACCATGAGACGCGCCTTCGAGTTGCTCGATCAGGTTGGACTTCCCAAAGGCGTCGTCAACCTCGTGAACGGTGGCAAGGTAACAGTCGATGCGCTCCTCGATCATCCGCAAATACGCGCCATCAGTTTTGTTGGTTCGACACCTGTGGCCAAGTACATCTATGCGCGTGCCGGCTCAAACGGCAAACGGGCGCAGTGCCAGGGCGGGGCAAAGAACCACGTCATCATTCTGCCCGACGCCGACATGCAGTCAGCCACGCAGATTGTCACCGACAGCGCCTTTGGCTGCGCCGGTCAGCGCTGCCTGGCGGTTTCGGTTGCCGTGACCATTGGGGAAGCTCAGAAAACTTTTCGCGATTCAATCGCCGACGCCGCTTCGAAACTGCGGGTTGGAAATGGCTTGGATGACGGTGTGCAGATGGGCCCCGTCATCACCAAGCAGAGCAAGTCGCGAGTTGAATCGTTGATCGGCGTCGGCGAAAAGCAAGGTGCCAAGGTTCTGCTAGATGGTCGCAATCCCAAGATCCCGAAATACGAAGCAGGGAACTTCGTGAAGCCAACCATTCTTGATGGTCTGCCGGCGGCTAGCGAGCTCGCCAGCACGGAAATTTTCGGCCCGGTGCTAAGCCTCATCCATGCCAACAGCATGGACGAGGCGCTCGCCTTTCTGGAGCGCAACCCGTATGGAAACCAGGCATCGTTGTTCACGTCCAGCGGCGCGGCCGCGCGCCGTTTCCGTTACGAAGCGCCGGCAGGAAATATAGGGATCAACATCGGCGTAGCCGCGCCCATGGCCTATTTTCCGTTCAGCGGGTGGAAAGAGAGTTTTTTCGGCGTAATGCACGGACAGGGCCGCGACGCGGTCGAGTTCTACACCGAGAAGAAGGTTGTGATCGAGCGCTGGGCGAAAGAGCATTCGCGCAAATTCTAGAAATTCGGCGACGGATTACCACCAATATCACAGATCCGATCCGTGTGAATCCGTGGCCGCTTTTAAAGGGGACTTATGACGACTACTGCAACCGTACCCACAATGACCGGCGAGGAAATAGTCGCCCTCGCAAAAAAGCACACTTTGTATGAATGGTCGGCCCAGTCCAAGGTTGATCCGATCCCAGTTGCCCGAGCCAAGGGTATTTATTTCTGGACGCCGGAAGGGAAGCGCTTCATCGATTTCAACAGCCAGCTGATGAGCGTAAACATCGGCCATGGCGATGAGCGGGTGATCCAGGCCATCAGCGAGCAAGCCGCCACGCTGGCCTATGCTAATCCGTTCATGGCGACCGAGCCCCGCGCCCGACTGGGCGCCAAGCTCGCGGAAATCACTCCGGGCGACATTGACACGTTTTTCTTCACCAACGGCGGCGCTGAGGCAACCGAGAATGCCATCAAGATTGCCCGCTTCTTTACCGGGCGGCACAAGATCATCGCCCGCTATCGTTCGTATCACGGCGCGACGGCGGGAAGCATTACGCTCACAGGCGACCCGCGGCGCTGGGCGGCCGAGCCCGGCATTCCGGGGGTAGTGCGCGTCATGGATCCCTACCACGGTATCGAACGTGGCTGGGAATCGGCCGAGTCTTCGCTGGCCACAATCGAGGAGACCATCCAACTCGAAGGTCCACACACCATCGCAGGATTCATTTTGGAAACCGTCACGGGTACCAACGGAATCCTCGTGCCGCCCGAGGGCTACATTAAGGGCGTGCGCGATCTGTGCACCAAGTACGGTATCCTGATGATCGCCGACGAAGTTATGTGCGGCTTCGGCCGCACCGGCGAGTGGTTTGCGGTCGACCATTGGAAAGTTGTGCCCGACTTGCTCTGCATGGCTAAGGGATTGACGAGCAGCTATCTGCCCTTGGGAGCTGTCGGCATGCGGCATCATATCGCCCAGCACTTCCAGGACAAAGTTTTCTTTGGCGGGCTGACCTACAACAGCCACCCCATGGGCTGTGCGGCCGCCCTGGCCACTATTCGCGTGTACGAAGAAGACAGCTTGATCGAGAACGCGAAACGCTTGGGCGGCGTCATGAAACAACTCGGCGCCGATCTCGAGAAGCGCCACCCATCCGTCGGCGAAGTGCGGTCCATCGGATTATTCGGCATTGTCGAGCTGATCCGAAGCCGCCGTACCCGCCAACCCATGGCTCCTTTCAATGGCACGTCCGACGAAATGGCCGCCTTGGGACGCTTTTTCCGCGCGCAAGGTCTCTACACGATAGTGCGCTGGAATTCCTTCTACACCAATCCACCGCTCTGCATTAACGAACAGCAATTGCGGGAGTCATTCGCGATCATCGACCGCGGACTGGAGATCACGGACAAGGCCGTGAAAGACTAACCCTCTGTCATCCTGAGCGAAGTCTGGGTTCGCTGCGCGAACCCAGACGGAGTCGAAGGATCCCTCAGGGCAAACGTTGCCATTAAGGCGGCACGGCATTTTGAGCCATGTAGTTCAGTCAGAATGCCTGTGATAGCGACCATCGCCGCCCGCGCGGGCGGGGGCGCCCGCGCCACCCTCATTTGTTCAGCCGATTGTACTTCCGCAATATTTCTTGGACCTTGTCATGCGGCAGCGCGATAGCAGTGTGATTGTCTATGCCAGTCATTGTCTGTGCCGCCACCAGCGCATTGATGATCGCCTCTTCCGTGGCTTGCACCGTCGCCAGGAAAATGGCGTCCAGTTCCGCATTTGGCAGCATTGTGATCTGACGTAGTCCTTTACTTGCTGCAGCGCCGGGATTGCCCGTAGAAAAACTTATAAAGATGTCTCCTGACCCGTCTCCCGAAAAGCTGCCATTTCGCCCAAGCCCCAATGACACTCGCCGCGCAACCCGCTTCAGTTGCGGGGGAATCAGCGGCGCATCGGTCGCGACTACGACGATGATAGACCCCGTGTCTCCTGACCAGACCTTATGTCCGGGAATCTCGCGGCCCACTGGAACGCCGGCAATTCGCAACTGATCGCGCAGGCCGTAATTGCATTGCACCAGCACTCCCACTGTATAAGTCCCTTCTTTCAATCTAATCAAGCGCGATGACGTCCCGATTCCACCCTTGAATTCATGACACACCATTCCCGTCCCTCCACCCACGTTGCCTTCTTCCACCGGGCCTCCGTGAGCGCTATCCAGGGCGTGAAACGAGTCTTCCGGTTTGACGTGGAATCCGTTCACGTCATTCAGATATCCGTCCCAGGTTTCGGCCACGACCGGCAACGACCACCAGTAGCCTTGCTCATCGGGCGGCGCCTTCTTAACGCGCCAGGCAATCACCGCGTCGCGCACCACGCCGACACTGTGCGTATTTGTGATCATCACCGGGCCATCCAGGAATCCGGAATCCTCCACCCAGGTTGTTCCGGTCATCTCGCCATTGCCATTGAGCGTGAACCAGGCGGCGAAGACCTGGTCCGCAAAATTCGTTCCGCGCGGCAAAATGGCGGTGACTCCGGTGCGCACCGGACCCACTCCGACCTGCAGCTTGCCTTCTCCGGAGATCAGCGTCGTGTGACCAACCTCCACGCCTTGCACATCCGTGATGGCATTCAGCGGTCCGGGCGTTCCATCGAAGGGAATCCCCAGATCGCGGGCGCGAGGTTTCGCCTGGGCTTCACCCAGCAATATCGCCGCGGAGAAAAAGAACGCCGAAATCAGCAACCTTAAGCGAAACTTTCTCATCTTTTTGTCCTTTGATCCCGGTGCAGTATAAATAACCCAACTTCAATTTGCGGTTACAATCGTTGTACTGGAGGCGCGGAATGGAAAACTGGAAGATGGGCGTAGTCGCGGGAACCATCGGTACTGGACTCGTACTGCTGCTAAGCGGAAAAAAGACTGCCGGAATCGTCCTGGCGGGAGTGGGCGCGGCTGTGCTGGCGTCCGAGTATCCGGACAAATTGGAAGAATTCCGTGATCGTTTGCCCCGCTACGCTGACCAGGGCATGCGGATTCTGGACAATGTGTCTCGCGCCGGCGAGCGCATAGCCGAGTTGCTCGAAAAGCGCGGCCGGGCAGCGCTGGAAGAACTGAGCAATTAAACCAGCTGTGTGGCGCGGACACTCTTGTCCGCGCTCGCAAGCCCGCGGGACACTGATCACCCGCGGCACACGGGATGACAGCCGACGCTAAACGCAAAATCCAGCTCCTCCTGGCGGTCGCCATCGTCGCGGCCGCGCTGAGAACTGGCTGGATCCTTTACAACCGCCACGCCGGCAACAAAACGCAACCGCCTCAAAACCAGGCAGCGCCTCCGCTGAATCCTGATTATTACGTCATCCCCAAGAAGCTTTATGCCTACGATCTGAAATCAGCCCGCCTGCTGACCAGGCAATCCGTGTGGGTGAAGGAAGGCTATCGCTACACCTACTATCCCTTCCATTCAGTAAGCCGCCACTCCGATTTCACTCACGAGGCCGGCCAGCTTCTCCCCTTGCAGAAGCTCGAGATCAAAGATGTTGTTCTTGACGCATCGCCAGGAATGAAAGGTCAACGCCAGGTGATGGCAATATTTTCACAAGAGGGGAAAGCATATGCGTTTCCGATCGGTGTCCAGATCGGCGGCGACTACAGAATCTATGCCGACGAGATCCTGTACATCCAGGATCCCAAAGAACTCTACAAGCACTGGCCGCCGGATGTCTGGGGTTCCATTGAAAAGCACGAGGTCAAGCCCGGCATGAACGAACTCCAGGCCGACTTTGCAATTGGAATGGGAGTTCCCGAGAGATCGCATGACCCCAGTGTGAAGACCGTAAACTATCCCAATGGCGGGAAGCCGTTGACCATCACCTACCGGGATGGCAGGGCCGTAAATATAAAGCCGGGGCCATCGGCATAAATTGCGTTAGACGGGCGGGGACGCCGATCCCTCCATCGCTGCGTGAATTACTTTAACTTGGGCGACGCCGCCGTGGCCGGCTTGCCTTCCTCGGCGTGAATCACGCCATCATCTTCCGCATAAAAGGCACGATGTTGATCATCGAACTGCTTGGGAACCATGGCCAGAGTGAAGCTATCCTTTTTGCCGTGGAATTCGGCCGTATAGTCGCCGCGATCGGTGGAACGTGCCATGCGCTTGGTAAACGTACCGGTGCCGGCAAGGTCGGGTAGCGATTCGGCAAACTGGTCGTGGCGCTTCTTATATTCACGCTGCGCACGCAGCACAACCCGCATGTAGCCCAAGGCGCTCGCTTCGGCGTCGGACCGTGCCGGATCACCGCGAAACTTCGGTTTATAAGGGGTGGCCGTCGGCGCGGTCTGGGCCGGCGCAGCCTGGGCTCCGGGGGCCTGACTCTGAGAAAAGCCCATCCCGGCAGCACCCAGCACGGTCGCAAGAATGGTTATAGCAATGCATTTTTTCATGAAATATGCCCTTTCTATTTGGATGCAAAGCTGGTTACTCCCGTAATCTGGGCTGGAGTACCATACTTTGCATTCAGAGCAATTGCAGTTATGCTAACTGCAGATTACCTGAATAGGAAGGCTATGAAACCTGCAGTGGCCAGAAAACCTCTTATCCGTATAGCCGTGGTCGAGAGCGATCCGCTCCGTTTCGTAGGGTTTCGCGCCCTGTTCGATTCAGAGCCCGACTTCGAATTAGTGTCCGCCACCCTGCCCGAGATTACCGCCGAGCGCAACATTGACCTCGTGCTTTTGGGCAGCAGGGGCGGCACGAACCTCTTCGATCAGATGGCTAGCCTCAAAGCTTCGCGCCCCGACTTGAAGATTATTGTCACCGGCGCCGGCATCGACGAAGAAACTATTCTTAAGGCCATTGCTTCCGGAGCGAAGGGCTACGTGGACGAAGCCGCCGCTCCCTCCGAGTTTGTGCAGGCCATTCGCATTGTGCAACAAGGTTCCGTTTGGGCCCCGCGCCGCGTCCTGTCCATGTTCATCGAGCGCGTGACATCTTCTCCCGGCCGCATTTTTCCCGCAGGCCGCGTGACTTTCACAGACCGCGAGAAAGAAGTGCTCGAGATGCTGGTTGCGGGCCGCTCCAATAAGGAAATCGGAGCCGCGCTGGGCATTGAGGAACGCACCGTGAAGGCGCACGTTGCCAAGCTTATGCGCAAAGTGGGCGTGCAGAACCGCATCGCCCTGTCGGTGCATGCCATTACTCATTCGCTGGTGACGGCGAAGTAACTCCAAATCCATGTCGTCATCCTGACCCGGACTTCAGTCCGGCGAAGGATCTGGCGTGCACCACCGAATAACCTCCCACGACTCCCTCGCCAAACGCCTCAAGACCGCTTCCATCACCAGTTACCTCGGGACAATGACCTCAGTAATCTTGTTGCCATCAGCGACCTGCCCCATACTCGCTTCACCTACCACAGAACCTGGGAGACGGGGTTGGGATCGGAGATTAGGGTCACCGGTTTCAGCCCCGATTTTTATTTTCCCTGGAATTCCACAGCAGCAAATCCTTTATTATCAATAGGGCAAAAAGATAAACCGGCCAACCAGAGCTGCCCAATCTGCGTCGAAGTAAATAGCCAGGGAAATCGCAATTTCATGAAAACTGAGGACCCATGAACAGACTCGTCATTCTGTGTGTAATGATCTCGGTGACTGTTGCAGCATTAGCTGCGCCTGCCGATAACAAGGCCGTTGACCGCGTCCAGGCTGCGGCGGACGTTTTGAACGAAATCCAGGGCGCCCCAGACCAGGGTATCCCGGAGGAAGTGCTGGGATCCGCCAATTGCGTAGCTGTCGTGCCCACTATGCTGAAGGGCGGATTTATTCTGGCCGCTCGTTATGGGCGGGGAGTCGCCAGTTGTCGGACCCCAAAGGGGTGGAGCGCTCCGGCTTTTTTCACGGTAGAAGGCGGCAGCGTCGGATTTCAGATTGGCGGACAAGCGGTGGACCTGGTTATGCTCATTATGAACAAGGAAGGCATGAACAACCTGCTCTCCAGCAAGTTCCAATTGGGCGCAGATGCATCGGTAGCTGCCGGGCCAGTGGGGCGTCATGCGGCCGCCGATACGGACTGGAAAATGCGCGCCCAGGTGCTAACTTACTCGCGCGCACGCGGAGTCTTCGCGGGAGTGAGCCTGGATGGAGCTCGTATCAAGCAGGATAAAGACAGCACCCGTGATTTCTACGGACGCATGGTACCGTTCAACACTTCGCTGACCGGGGAGGTCGATGCGCCCAATACGGCCCATCCATTTCTGGCCACCCTCGCCAAGTGGGCCCAAGAAGCAGCAAAGTAAGCACGCGAGGCGTAGCGCCGGCCGTCCCGCCCGCAGCATAGCCGCGACAACGCTACCGCTGTCCACGTTTGACAAGAATTTTTTCCAGATGCTACCGTCACGGGTTCCTCTTAATGAATGCGCTATCGTCTAGAGTACGCGCTCGCGTGGCTGATGATTCGCACGCTGGGCGCTTTGCCGCGCCCCCTGGCGCGGGCGGCGGGAATTGCGCTCGGGCAAGCGGTTTACCTGCTGCATTCCAAGCTTCGCCGTGTGGGAATGCGCAACCTGCAGCTGGCTTTCCCGGAAAAAGACCGGCACGAGCGGCGCAAAATCCTGCGCGGAGAGTTCACTTCTCTAGGCCGCCAATTGGCCGAAGTTTGCCTCTTCCCGCGCTATACCTGCGAGAATGTCGGTCAGGTCGTCGTCTATGACGGCTTTGAAAACTACGAGCGCGCTCACAACCGAGGCAAAGGTGTTCTCTACCTGACTGCCCATCTGGGCGCCTGGGAGTTGTCCGCCTTTGCGCACTCGCTCCATGGACATCCGCTTCACGTGGTGATGCGCGGCATGGACAATCCCTACCTCGACCGACTCATCCAGCGCTATCGCACCATGCACGGCAACTCTGCTGTCGATAAGGATGACTTCGTGCGCGGCCTCCTATCGGCCATGAAGGCCGGCGAAACAGTCGGGATTCTCATGGACACCAACATGACGCCGCCCCAGGGCGTATTCGTGGATTTCTTCGGCATTCCTGCCTGCACGGCCAGCGGCTTGGCCCGCATCGCTCTCCGCACCGATGCCGCGGTCGTCCCCGGATTTACGGTCTGGGACCCGTCACTAAGAAAATATCGGCTACGCTTTGATCCAGCCCTGAAGCTTGTTCGTACTGACGACAACGATGCCGATATCATCGCCAACACAGCCATGTTTACCAAAGTGATCGAGGACTACGTGCGCCGCTACCCCGAGCAATGGCTCTGGGTCCATCGGCGTTGGAAGACCCGTCCAGAAGGCCAGCCGCCGATTTACTAGCTATCGGCTCTCAGCCTTCAGCTATCAGCTGCAACCATGATCTACTCTGTCATTCAAGCGGCTTTACAGGCTGCTGAAAGATGCTAGGTCAGCGTCAGGGCACTTCTTAAGAGTCTGCTCAAGAGGTTCCTATCAAGGCACGTCTTCACGTGCCGCAAGTGAAGTCCCTTGGAACCTGCGCGGCTCCTAGCCGCGAGGAATCTCGGTTCTAATCAGCCCTCAGAACCAATCACTGCGATAGGCAATCCACCAGCTCAGAGCGAAGATGGGAATGGTGGCCGCGACACCCCACCAGAACGGAAGGAGAAAATCCGCAAACAGGCTGAGGACGATCACAATCATCCAGAACATTCGGCGCTGCATGGGGACACTATAGTATCCGATTGCAGCCGTGGTCTTTGCCAGGCGCCGAAAGCCCAGAGCCAAAAGCCTAAAGCCTAAAGCCTAAAGCCTAAAGCCGAGAGCCTAACGCCGCTTTCTTTTCTCTCTCCGAATGTATACAAAGATGCAATGAAGCGCTCCCTGAAAGAGGTTGCCGAATTCTTGCGGGCCCGCCTCGTGGGCGACGGCGCGGTCCAGGTCACCGGTGTCGCCGGCCTTCAATCTGCATCTTCTGGCGATCTGGTTTTTATCGACGAAGAGAAAAAGTTGCGCGAGGCGATGCAATCCGGTGCCGCCGCCGTTATCGCAGGCAAATTTGCCGGCGAACCCAGCTCCAAACCGCTCCTGGTCTGCGATCAGCCACGCCTGGCCTTTGCGCGAGTCGCCCAGTTCCTTACCCCGCCCCACCGATATAAACCGGGTGTAAGTAAGACCGCCATCGTCCACGCATCGGCGCGAGTTGCGAAAGATGTAGTCGTGGGATCCTATGCGGTCATCGAAGAAGGAGTGACCATCGCTGCAGGCAGCCGGATTGGTGCCGGGTCGCATATTGGAGCCAACGTCCAAATCGGAGAAAACTGCCATCTCGCTCCCAACGTGACCATCTATCCTGGGGCTCGCCTGGGCAATCGTGTCCTGGTGCATGCGGGAGCCGTTCTGGGGAGTGATGGATTCGGCTATGTCCGCGATTCCGCCACGGGCCGATATGAAAAATTCCCTCAGATAGGACGCCTGGAAATCGAGGATGACGTTGAAATCGGAGCTAACTCTACAGTCGATCGAGGGGCACTCGACGTGACTCGCATCGGCCGCGGTACCAAAATCGATAACCTCGTGCACGTCGGACATAACGTGCAGATCGGCGAAGACGTGGTAATCGCCGCGCAAACCGGGCTCTCCGGCAGTGCCGTGCTGGAGGACGGAGTCATCGTGGGCGGCCAGGTGGGCATTGCCGACCACGTCCGCATTGAATCCGGAGCCATTCTGGGTGCCCAGTCGGGTGTGCCGACCAAGAAGGTGATTCGCGGGAAGGGAATCGTCTTCTGGGGAACGCCCGCGCGGCCGATTCGAAAGTACCTCAAAGAATTGGCGACCTTGGCAAGGCTGGCAAGAAAGGCGTAAAAAGAAACGAGTGGCCGGTGGCCAGTGGTCAGCTCAGAACGATTTTGTGCCTGGCCCACTGACCACCGGCCACTGACCACTGACCACTTTCCTCATGTCCCTCATCGTCATTGGCGGGCATTCTCGCAGCGTTGGCAAGACCAGCGTAGTTGCCGGTCTGATTGCTGCCTTGCCGGAATTCCAGTGGACGGCTTTGAAGATTACGCAGTATGGTCACGGCATCTGCTCCGCCAGTGGCAAAGTCTGCGACTGTGCTACCGCCGATCACTCCTGGGCAATATCGGAAGAGAAGGATCGTTCCGGGAAATCGGACACCTCGCGGTTTCTGGTGGCCGGTGCGGTGCGTTCCCTATGGGTACGTACCGAGCAGGGCAGGCTGGCGGAGGCCATGCCTTCGGTTCGTCAGAAGATCGCGGACGCGGGCAACGTGATCGTGGAGTCAAATAGCATTCTGAAGTTCGTGCGCCCCGATCTGTACCTGTCCGTCCTTGACCCTTCAACCGAGGACTTCAAGACTTCGGCGCAAGAATTTCTCGATCGGGCCAGCGCGGCCATCCTTCACGATACTGCTGAGCCTCTCGCCTGGCAACGGGTTTCATTGAAGTCGGTGGCTGGGAAGCCGGCATTTCATATCCGCCCGCCGCAATACGTCACGCCCGAGATAGTTGCATTTGTGAAGGACAAATTACTGGCTGGCCAGAGGTCAGTGGATAGTGGTTAGTAGTCGGTGGGCCGCGTGGGGCCCCCGAGCTCTTTTCCCGACCTCCCTTTATGTCGTCATCCTGAGGCAGGCGCAAGCCTGCTGAAGGATCTCGCGTGGGCCCTGCTAACCGAAGTTCGTCACGGCACCATCGAATCGAACGATTTTTGAAGGTGGAAACGGGACAAGTCTTATCTTTCGAATCGCGGTGTTCAGAAAAAGCGATGTAGTGCAGACCTACCCTCTTGCTCCCCAGCAGAGCCGATGACAGATTCAGGCCGTATGTTCCTGCGGCCACATCAACGCAGCAAGGACGGTAAGGAGCACACCTTTTGGTCGCTGGTGGAGACGGTGCGAACGGCCAGCGGTCCGCGCCAAAGAACGCTGTGCTATTTGGGGGAGCTGAACGCTTCGGCACATCGACGATAAGGACCGCAATAATAAGATGGAGCGACGGCTGGGAAAGATTGAGGCCCCCCATCCTCGGTCCAGGATCTGTATGAGGTGGGTTTGCGCGACACGACCGAGGGTGTGGGCTTGTTCTGGCAGATCCGTGAAGATCGTAAGCGCTGGGGCGAGTCGTGCCCCAGCCTTCGGCCAGCGGAGTGAACAACCCCACAGCCGCTCTCGCCCATGAAGGCGCTAGCCCTGCTGTATAAGCTACGGAGCGCCGATATCGTCCTGCCGACCGCCGACGGCCGCGAGATCCGCCTACGTCGGATCACCGAACCCGATGCGGACCAGGAATCTGTTCTCCACCAACTCCGTCTCAGCCTTCCGGAACGATTAAAATCTTTCTCCAAATGTAGTGCAGACTCGGTGCCTGCGTGAACTGACCCTAAATAAGTTAGGTGGTGTCTCGACGGTTCCGTGACGAACTTCGGCTAAGCTTCGCCCTCCCGCTGACCACTGTCCACTGGCCACTACTGCGGCCGCGCCGCCGGCGGCTCTTGCTTGTTCTCATCCGACGGTCCGGTTGGTTCAGAAGGATTGGCATCTGACTCCGGGCGGCCGCCGTCGCCTCCGATGGGGCGTGTGGTCACCGTATGCCTTGAGGTTTTGCGAAGTTCTTTGAGAATCTCGTCGCGATCGCGTCCCGCGTAATCGCGGGCAAACCGGGTAAGTGCTTCGGTAAGGATGTCATTGTGGTGAACCTTATCCAGGCCGCGTTCGCGGGTTATGTTCAACCATAGCCGGTGCACGAGGTGGATGTCCTCTGTCTTCATGGACGGGGTGTGCGGTCCAATGTGGAACGTATCTACCTTGCCGTCCGGATGAACGATCTGCAACACAAACTGTCGTTTCGGGTCCGGCATCGCTTCCCAGGCTCGGCCTATGGCAAAGGCCTGCTCTTCGGACGTCATCTTGCTCGATAGCCCCGTGACCACGGCGGAGGACTCTAGATTGTTGGCAGTCTGCGCGATCGCCGACCAGACGTCGCGGGCGGGCACCACCAACAGCGAAATGTGTTTGCCAAAACTTTCCGCGATCGATACTGTCCGAGTAAACAGTTGCTGCTCATAGTCGCTGAAGATCTGCTCCATGGAAAGGTCATACGCGGCGGCCCCGAACTGGCTGATTCGTGCCGTCATCACCACCACATCCTGCTCGCGCGTGTCGATTCGTTCCAAGACCCACTTGAGATGGTGGAGGGTGTTGTAGTCGCGCACCGGTACCAGCACGTTTCCCGGCCGGATACTCAGAGCCTCCCGCTCCACCGTGTCGCGCTGCAGCAGTTGAAAGTGCTCCTGCATCTGTTGCTCGGCCAATGCAAACTTCCTGCGATTCACACGTTCCGAGACGCTGAAGATCAGGAAAAACACCGCTGCAAATGAAACGCCCGCCACCGTCGCCACTGACTTCGTAAGCAGGTTTATGATCGCGGTGGATAACAGCACTAGAAAGACTGAAACCAGTCCAATTGGAATCTCGTACCCTGCGATGTACAAATTCGGCGGCACTTTCCAGCCGCGTTCGCCTTTGTACTTAAAGCGGAGCACCAGCATGGCCAGGCCGTTGAAAGTGAAGCTCCAGATCACTCCGAACGCGTACGCTTCGCCCAGCATGTAGACATCGCCGTGGCTGGCCAGGATGGTGAATACCTGGAGCAAGACCACCAGGTTGATGATGCGATGGCTGGTTCCATATCGGCGATGGGGATGACGGAACCAGTCGGTCAGCACGCCGTCCTCAGAAACCCGGTTCAATACGCCGTTGGAGCCAATAATCGCGGTATTTACCGCCCCCGACAGGATCAGGAATCCGACCACCACGACAAAAGCTCGAAAGGCCAGGCGCAACAGATGCGGACCCACCAGGTACATCGCCAGCCCCGCGATGAGGTTGTCCTTGTACACCGGTATGCGTACCGAGTCCGGAATAATCATCACGAACAGCAGGGCAGTGATGCCGGTGAAGACAAAGCTGTAAATGGCAATAATGATCGCCGCGCGCTTCAGGTTCTTGAGCTTCGGATGGGCGAGCTCGCGATTTACCTGGGCCAGCGACTCTTCTCCACTCATGGCCAGGACGGAGTGCCCGAATGCCATCAGGATGCCTAAAATGCCGAACAGCTTGGGCAAGTCAGCGTGGTTCTTCAGGAATCCCAAGGATTCCGGGTTGAAGTGCAGGTTGACCGGCGTGGGCCAAGGTACGGGTTGATAACCCTTGATAACGAGCGTTATGGCCGACCAGGCCAGCAGGATCACCACCATCACGGTGGTAATCTGCATCACGCGCAAGGCCTTCTCGCTGGATTCCTGGATTCCCTTGGTGTTCTGCCACCAAAAATAGAGCGTTACCAGCAGTGCAAACACGACCGATGTCCAGTTGACCGGTACGTGGGGCGTTCCGTTGAACATCACGTGCGCGGCCCGCGGAATCCAGCCGTGGGCGTCGGCGGTCGTGAAGATGTCGTTGATCAACCCTGCGATGTATTGTCCGGCCGAAACACCCGAAATCGGTCCGGTCAGGATGTAGTCGAACATCAGGGCAGAGACGCTGATTTTGGCCAGCGTGCCACCCAGCGCTTCTTTCACGACGCGGTAGACACCGCCGCGGACAAACATCGAACAACTCTCGACGTACACCGCGCGCACCGTAAACGAGAACAGCATGACCGCGACGATGAACCAGGGCGCAGCCTTGCCCACCGCCTGTTCGGCGATGCCGCCCGCATAAAAAGCCGAGGAACCCAGGTCATTTAGGACGATCGCCGCGGCTCGCCAGTAGGAAATAAAGGTGAGCATCACCGAGGTCGCAACCACGATGCGCACCCGGGAAGACGGCATGTTTTGGAAGGGCGATGACATTCGCTAGGAGCCGGACTTAAGCTTCACCATCGCTTTCGACTCGGATCGTCGGAGCCCAGCAGGGTCTCGATGTCTTCAATCCCAGTGAGAATCAACACCAGGAACGACCCGATGCCTCCCGCGACGAACATCGTCTCCAGAGTTCGTATGCCGACGACAATCAGCACATTCATAAGCTTCAATGGTAGACGATAGTTGCATTACGCGATAGCCGGAACCAGAATCCGTCCGCCCAGGGTAGCAGCCGCAAGCACTGGCAGGCCTGTATCGTTTGCTATTCTTGCAGCGTGCGCCAAGTCCATAGCAAGAGCTGGTTGCTGGCCAGCGTTTCCGGCGTCCTGCAGATCGTAGCTTTCCCGCTGCCGAGCCTGTACATGATGTGCTGGATCGCCTTAGCGCCCTTGCTCGTCGCCGTGTTGCACGCACGGGAGGCCGACACCCTGCAACTTTCCGATTCGCCGGGGATCAAACGGGTGCCCGCCAATGTCGGCCAAGGCTTCGTGTTGGGATACCTGAGCGGAATTATCTGGTACGCCGGAACGTGCTATTGGGTTTATGACACCATGCACCAGTACGGCGGGTTGAGTGCCCCCGCCGCGTTGGGCGTGTTGCTTCTCTTCTGCCTCTACCTGGCGCTTTATCACGGTGCTTTCGCCGCGCTGCTCGCCCTGGTAGCCGATCCTGGTAGTCCGCTCAGCCGCCGCGCCCTGCTCTCTGCATCGTTTCTGTGGGTCGCCGTCGAACTCGCCCGTACCCGAATCACAGGTTTTCCCTGGGACCTGCTTGGTACGGTGCAAGTGGATAACATTCCCTTGGCCCGGATCGCGAGGTTCACCGGTGTATATGGCCTCTCCTTCGAGATCATGCTGGTCAATACAGCTTTTGCCACGGCCTTCCTGGTACGCCGCGACAAGCGGAAAACGCTGCTGATCGCGGGTCTCTGCGCTGCCGTCGCGCTACAGGCGGGACGCTGGATTGCACCTCCACCCCCTCCTTCCGACCACCTTGCTTATCTTGTCCAGCAGAACATTCCCGTCCTGGATAGTTCCGGATGGACTAAAGACTACTTTGAGGGAACGCTGCGCGATTTACTGTGGATCAGCGAAAAGCCAACTTCCGAGGGAGCGCAAAAACCCGACCTCATCGTCTGGCCGGAATCGCCAGCTCCTTTTTACACCAGTGATCCACTGTTTCGAGACACGGTCAGCAATCTTGCCCGCCCAATGCATACGTGGGTTCTCACCGGCAGCCTCGGCGTTCGCAATGCCACGCAGGTACCTGAAGAGGGAACCGCGGTCTACAACTCCGCCGCACTGGTTGGTCCCGATGGCGAATGGATAGCGCGCTATGACAAGGTCCATCTCGTGCCTTTTGGAGAATATTTACCGTTTCAGAAGGTATTTTCGTTTGCCGGAGGGCTGACCAAAGAGGTAGGAGACTTCAGCCGCGGCACTTCTCGTGCACCGCTGAGTGCCGATGGCCAAAAATTGGGCGTGTTTATCTGCTACGAGTCCGTCTTTCCCGATGAAGTGCGGCAATTCGTAAAGAACGGAGCGCAGGTGCTCGTCAACATCTCCAATGACGGCTGGTACGGCGATAGCGGCGCTTATGCCCAGCACCTCATGCAATCGCGCGTGCGGGCGGTCGAGAACGACCGCTGGCTGCTGCTCGACACCAACACGGGCGTCACCGCCTCCATCGATCCCTATGGACGAATTGCAAAAAGCCTGCCGCGCAAAATCCGTGCCACTTTGCCGGTTCCCTATGCGCTAACCAACGTAACCACGTTCTACACTCGCCACGGCGATTGGTTCGCTCATCTGTGTGCGATAATTTCCTTAGGGGCGCTGCTGACGCGCTTCCTATTCCGTGCAAAAACAGGATGATAATGGTCGAGGAATTAGAACAGGAATACACTGCCCTGAAAGATAAAGTTCGCGACCTGCGGGAGTATCTTTGACGCGGACAAGCTCAAGCAGCAATTAGCTGCAATCGAAAAGCAGGTTGCCGACCCGAATCTCTGGTCGAACCCCGAAAAGTCCCAGACCATCATGCGGGAGCGTAAGCGTCTGCAGGACGTGCTGTCCACGGAAGAGGACTTGGTCCGCCGCCAAACCGATATTAAGACTTACTTTGATTTGGCGCGCGAAGGAGAGAATGTAGAGTCGGAACTGCGCGGTGAGATTGGCTCCTTGCGTGAAATGGTGGAGCGCCTGGAGACGGAAAGCTTGCTCTGCGGCGAGAACGACGCTCGCAACGCCATCGTAACGATTCACCCCGGTGCCGGTGGCACTGAATCGCAGGACTGGGCCGATATGCTGCTCCGCATGTATCTCCGCTGGGCGGAACTCCAAGGTTTTCAAACGGTTCTCAATGACTACCAGCCGGGTGAAGAAGCGGGCATGAAGTCGGCCACGTTCACCGTCAATGGGGAGTACGCGTTTGGCCTCCTGACCAGCGAAATCGGAGTCCACCGCCTGGTGCGCATCTCGCCTTTCGATCAGGCCAAACGGCGTCACACCTCTTTTGCGAGCGTCTTCGTTTCGCCCGAAATCGACGAAAGCATCCAGGTTGATATCAAACCGGAGGACTTGCGCGTGGACACCTACCGGTCTAGCGGCAAGGGCGGCCAGCACGTGAACACGACTGATTCCGCGGTACGTATTACACACATGGCGACGGGAATTGTCGTTAGCTGCCAGAACGAGCGTTCGCAGCACAAAAACCGCGAGCGTGCCATGAGCATGTTGCGCTCCAAACTCTACGAGTTTGAGCTGGAGAAAAAGCGCGAAGCCACGAAGAAAATTGAAGAGTCCAAGCTTGACATCGATTTCGGCTCGCAGATTCGCTCTTATGTCCTGCAGCCATATCGCATGGTGAAGGATCACCGGACCAAGGTGGAAGTGGGCGATGTCGACCGCGTCCTCGACGGCGACTTGCAGCCGTTTATCCGCGCCTACCTGCTCACGAGGCGGGGAGAAAAGTAGGCATGACTTCGCGTCAAGCGATCGTAAGCCGCGGAATCCGTCTGGAATATTTGACGATCGGCTGGAATTGCCTGGAGGCGGTGGTCGCGATTATTTCTGGCCTGGTGGCAGGGAGCATCGCGCTTTTGAGTTTCGGTTTGGATTCCGTCATTGAAGTTTCGTCGGGCGCCGTACTCCTTTGGCGCTTGAGCGTTGATCAGGAAGGGACACGCGAGCGCGCGGAACGTTTGGCTCTGCGGTTAGTCGGTATCAGTTTCCTGGCTCTGGCTGTCTACGTCACGTATGATGCCGTCTCGGCATTGCTCCATCGCGAACCTCCGGAGAGAAGTCTGGTTGGTATAGCGCTTGCGATCCTGTCGCTCATTGTCATGCCAATCCTTGCACGCGCCAAACGCAGCATCGCTCGTGGCTTGAGCAGCGGAGCGATGCAGGCAGATTCTCGCCAGACGGACATTTGCGCCTACTTATCCGCGATTTTGCTGGGTGGGCTGGCCCTGAACGCGCTGCTGGGCTGGTGGTGGGCCGACCCCGCAGCTGGCTTAAGCATGGTTCCGCTAATCGCACATGAAGGCATTGAAGCGGTGAAGGGGAAAACCTGCTGCGGCGAATCGGATTGCGTCGAAGCGAAGCAGGCTCTGGATGTGCACTAGTGAAAGGATGAGCTGGTCATAAGGGCCCAAGAATGTCGCGCATGATTGATCTTATCCGCTCCTCGGCTGTGCCGGCCACGTTGGTGCAGGCGGCCGCCCGCGGCGCCTTATCTCTGCCGCCCAGGGAGATGCTCGAGATCCTGGTCTATCTCGCCAATCACAACAGAGTATTCGGTCAGCAGGCGCGTATGACGCTGGCCGGCTGGGAAGAAAAATCCGCGCTGGCTGCCGCTTCCGATCCCGCCACCGCTCAGGAAGTGCTGCAATACATGGTTGCCCTGGAGAATCTTCGGCCCAAGCTTCTGCCGTCGTTATTGGAAAATCCCTCAGTGCACGAGGAGTGGTTCTTGGAATTGGCAGCTAGGGGATCGCGCGAGGTCGTGAAAGTAATGCTGGCTAGCCAGCGAGTCAACACCTCGCCTGCGCTACGAAACGCACTGGCATCCAACCCCAACATGACCGGAAGCGCGACGGCTGCCGTCTCGTTTGATCAGACCGCTCCCGCTGTGTCGAATGGCACTCCTGAGATGGCAGCGTCTGAACCGGCGCCTGCCGAGCCGGATCAGGTCTTGACTGTCGATGCCACGGTGGCGGAACCCGTCGGACCTGAGGAAGTACTGGACGAAGAAGTGAGCGCTTTCTTCAAGGAGCACGCGGAAGAAATTGCCGCCGAAGAAGGCAAGCCCTTCCAGGCGATTGGCGGCATTTTCGACGGGTTGGAAGTGGCGAGGACCGAGAATCCCAAGGCTGATGCGGGCACGGCTGGTGCGGCCGTCGCCCATGTGCCGGCTCACAAAATTGCGCATGCCCCGCAGGAAGAGACTAAAAGAGGTAGCACGCTACAGAAAATTGCCAAATTGGATGTTAAGGGACGCATCCAGCTTGCTATGAAAGGCAACAAGGAAGAGCGTTCCATCCTGATTCGCGATGGCACCAAGATCGTGGCACTGGCGGTGCTGGATTCGCCCAAAATTACCGATGGCGAGGTGGAGGCTTTCGCCAGTCAGAAGAACGTTCTGGAAGCCGTGCTGCGCGGCATCCCCATGAAGCGGCGCTTTGCTAAACATTACCCCGTGATCCGCAACCTGATATTTAATCCGCGCACCCCGATGGACCTTTCGCTGAGCCTGATCAAGAACCTCCTGGTCAATGATTTAAAAAACCTATCTGCCAACAAGGAAGTTTCCGACACGGTCCGCAAGCTGGCTTTGAAAATGTTTAAACAGAAGATCGACGTCAATAAGAAGAAAGACTGAGAGAAAGGCGGCTCCCCCTGGGCTTCGCACCCTTACAATGTCGGACAGGAAACCAGCATGTCCTCGACCCATAAAGACCCGGTGACGGACCTCCTGAAGCGCGCCAGGAATATCGCCGTCGTCGGCTTGTCCTCCAGCCCTCTGCGCCCCAGCCACGGCGTTGCTGCCTACATGCAAAGCCAGGGCTATCACATCATTCCGGTGAATCCCACGATCGAAGAAGCCCTGGGCGAGAAGTCTTATGCCTCGCTGCTCGATGTCCCGGAGAAGATCGATATCGTGAATGTCTTCCGCCGCCCCGAGTTTGTTGAGGAGGTCGTGGAGCAGGCGATCCAGCTCAAAGTGCCCGCCATCTGGATGCAGGAAGAAGTGATCAACGAAAAGGCCGCAGAAAAAGCACGCAAAGCGGGAATCTTCGTGATCATGGATCAGTGCATCCTGAAAGAGCACCGCGCCCGCTTCGGTTGAAAAAAATCAGGCCGCTTGAATCACGATCACCGTGGCGTCATCGCGCAGCGATTCGGGCGCGGAGAAATTTCGTACATCCCGAAGAATACTTTCTGCGCACGCACTCGCTTGCGCAAAATGACTTTCCAGCCGCGAGATGCCGTACTCTTCCTCGTTGCCATTGAAAGCTTCGGTTATGCCATCGCTGTACAAGAGGAGGCGTGAACCCTCCGGCAAATGCACTGTGCTCTCAGAGAACGTTCCGAACGACAGGCCCAGGGGTAGTCCAGATTCCCCGCGGACACAGCGTGCACCGGAAGAATCCACTAGCAACGGCGGGAGGTGCCCCGCGTTGGCAAAGGTGAAAGTTCGCGTAGCCGGATCGAGTGCGCCATAAACCATGGTGACGAACCTTCCGTTGGGAAAATCCTCAACCATCAGGCGATTCAGCTTCGTGAGCACTTCGGCCGGGGTGCAGCAGGCCTCGGCCAGCGAACGCAACATACCCCTGGTTGCCGACATCAAGAGCGCAGCCGCAGTGCCCTTGCCGGAGACGTCCGCCAGCACCAGTCCCCAACGCCCATCGTCGAGAGGGATGAAGTCATACCAATCTCCGCCAACGACTCCCGCTGGGCTCGACAACCCGGCAATGGAGAATCCGGGGATGAAGGGTGGAGTCTTGGGCAGCAGAGCCTCTTGGATCACGCGAGCTTCTTGCACCTCGCGGTTCATGCGTTCCTTTTCGAGGCGCTCCTGCTGGAAGCGGCGCGCATTGTGCACAGCGACGGCGACGTGGCTACAAAGAGCCTGGAGTATCCGAAGTTGCTCGGCGGGGAAGGCATCGAGTTCGTGATGCGAGGCGGTAAACACGCCGATCACCTCGCCATCCACCTCCAACGGAATGGCAACTTCCGACTGGGTACCGGGCTCACAGGCCAGGTAATACGCATCTCGGCTCACGTCGGGCGCGTAGCGCATTTGACCGGTTGCCGCCACATAGCCGACCATGCCTTCCTTGCCAATTTTCAAGCCGTGTCCCTTGCCATGCATGGTGCAGCCGCAAACGCCGGTCAATACCATTTCCTGGCGAACATCATCCTTCAGATAAATGTTGGCTTCAACGCAGCCGAAGGAAATTGCAATGTCGTTAACGATCCGATCGATGAGTTGATCCAGGTCAAGAATAGAGCTGATTTTCTTTGCTGCCTTTTGCAGCTTTAGTAGCTCATCAACCTGGTCCCGCCGCAGGGGCCGCGTCGGACGGAGAAAGGCAGCCTCACTGGTTCTTGGGCTGGTCCCCATGGCTGAGCCCTCCTTGGACGCACGAAAACTACTGGCGCAGTATGTTCTATTCAGATGTGCGCGGGGAAGTCTAAGATTCTTTTTTCCAGCTCGGGAGTTCGTTTTTGGGACTCGTTGCGCGCTGTTTTCGAATCTCCTCGAGACGCTCGCGAATCCGCTTCTCAACGCCTTCGCTGGTCGGATGGTAATAAACCCGGTCGCGCAAGTTATCGGGCAGACAATGCATGTCCGCGACTTTGCTCTCCAGATCGTGAGCATATTGATAGCCGGCACCGTATCCCAATCCCTTCATGAGCCCGGTAGGTGCGTTACGAATGTGTAGAGGAACAGGCTCGGCAGCCGTGCGTTCAACATCGCCTTGGACTTCGGCGTATGCCGTGTACAGGGCATTTGACTTCGGCGCAACTGACAGATAAACCGCTGCCTCGGCGAGCGCCAGGTTACCTTCCGGCATGCCGATGAAGTCCACCGCATCACGCGCCGCCACGCACAAAGGAAGCGCCTGAGGATCGGCCAGGCCGATGTCTTCCACCGCCATCCTTACCAGACGCCGCGCAATGTATAGCGGGTCTTCACCCGCCTCCAGCATTCGACCCAGCCAGTACAAAGCCGCGTCCGGATCGCTGTTGCGTACTGATTTGTGCAGCGCCGAGATCAGGTTGTAGTGCTCTTCGCCCGCCTTGTCATAGAGCAGTACGCGTTTCTGTACCGCATCCTGAACGATCTCATCCGTGATCTCAGCTCCAACCTCTTTCCCGGAGCGTTCCCTTGCCAGTGCTGCTGCGACTTCAAGCACGTTATATGCGCTGCGTGCGTCCCCACTGGAATAGGCCGCAATTCGTTTCAAGACGTCGTCGGATGCACGCAGGTTCATCGCGCCCAGGCCGCGTTCTTCGTCGGAAACCGCGCGCTGCAACAGAACAACAATCTGGTCCGCAGTCAAAGGCTTCAGCACGTACACGCGGCAGCGGGAGAGCAGCGCGGAAATGATCTCGAACGAGGGATTCTCAGTAGTCGCCCCGATCAGCCGGATGTTGCCCTTTTCGACGTGCGGCAGAAAAGCGTCCTGCTGTGCCTTGTTGAAACGATGAATTTCATCCACAAACACGATCGTCCGCGTACCGTATTGCCGCGCACGTTCGGCTTCCGACATCACCTGCTTAATTTCTTTGATCCCGGAGAGCACGGCCGAGAACTCAATGAATTCGGCTTTCGTCATTCGCGCAATGATTTGCGCCAGCGTGGTTTTCCCCGTACCGGGGGGGCCCCAGAAGATCACGGAGCCGGTGTCGTCGCGCTCGATCTGCGTACGCAACGGTTTCCCCGGCCCAACCAGATGCTCCTGTCCCACAAACTCGTTCAGTGTCCGCGGCCGCATGCGGTCGGCAAGAGGACGACTGCGATCTGTGCTGCGATCATCGCTCGGGATTGACTGGAATAGATTCATTTTCGATTGTCGATTTCCCAAATGTTGCTCAATCGACAATCAACAATTTCTTTGCCTCGCCGCCTCGTACAGCACGATACTCGCGGCCACGCCTGCATTCAGTGACTCCACTTGCTCTCGATGCGGAATCACTACGACTTCGTCGACCGCTGCCATCAATTGGCGCGGCAATCCGGCGCCTTCACTTCCGATGAACACGGCCACGGGTCCCGTGAGGTTCGCCTCATATAGAGGAGTGCCTTTGTGAGAAGACGCCCCCAACAATCGAAACTCGTTCTCGCGCAACTTGGTTATGACGCCGCCCAATTTTGCCCGCACCACCGGTAAACGGAAAATCGATCCCGCCGAGGCCCGCACCGCCTTCGCGTTGAACGGGCTGACGGTGCTTTCTCCCAACACCACGCCACTTGCCCCAAAGGCCTCCGCCGAACGCAGAATCGTCCCCAAGTTTCCTGGATCCTGCACGCCGGCCACCCCGACCAGAATTCCGGCACGTGTGGCGGGGACACTGTTGTCCGCGCCGCGTTGCGCTCCCGAGATTATGTCCTCAATTGAAAATTCCTTCATGCGGACCAGGGCGGCTACCCCTTGCGGTGTTTCGCTCGGCACCACTCCGGCGAAGAGCTTTTCCGGCAGAACAAGCGTCTCGACATGAGCGCCGATCTGGGGCAGCAGACGCTCGGCTTTGGCTTCGGCCTCATCGCTGAAGAACACCGCCTCGAACTTCAGCCCACTCCGGATGGCCTCTTCCACGATGCGCAATCCCTCAATGGCGCAAGCTCCCGACTCCGTCAGTTCACCCCGGGCAAAGGTGCGGCGCAGTTCCTTAACCAGGGCGTTAAGGCGCCCTTCGACCCGCCGGAGCCGCTCCTGAACGGTGTTTTTCATGGAGGATAAGGCTGCCATTCCTGGCCTTGAATGCCTTCGCCATCAGCATAATACGCCGGGCAGGCGACCGGGGACACGACCGGGCAGGCGACCTTGCGGCTTCTCCCGTGTTATGTTAGCTTTCGCTGGTTTTTAGAGATGCGCGCAGAAAGGCAGACCGTGGTTCGCGCCGAAATTGTCAAAATCAATACGGAAAACCCCGAGCCGTCGTTGATCCACTATGCAGCCGAACAGATCCGCGCCGGACAAGTCTTGGGCATGCCCACTGATACCTTCTATGGTC
>DATEPX010000041.1:0-3101 GCA_035272945.1 Terriglobales bacterium | reverse complement strand
TGAGTTTGTCCATACACCGGACATGGATAGCAGATGCACCCGTCAGCCGCAAGGCCGCACGCGCGACTGACGGCCGCGAATGCTGAGCCAACCTTGAATTTCAACGCGTAAAAAGAGGTTCTGGGAGGTTTGTCGGCCACTCGGAAATGTCCGGATTGCCCTTCGATCTGCAGAGGGATGGGTGCATCCGCACCCGCAGTTTCGATCGAGAGCTGCGGCGAGGTCACACAGCCACCTATGTTGCGCCGTCAACTGAAACCCGCGTCTTCAGCGCTGAATACGAGATAGGGTTCGACCTGGTCCAGGCCGCAACGCTGGCCGAGTTTCAGCTCAGTTCGAAGTTACTTTTAGTCAAGCTTCGCGTGCTCCCGTCGGGAAAAGTAGATTACGAAGAGGCGGACTATTGTGGACTCGCCACTTCACTTCACGCCACGTGTATCAACTCATAATCCTGCCCGCTGGATGTTCGGTAGATGGGACGAGGGTACGCGTCGCGAGATGGGCAAAATCGGGCTAACCTAAGCGGTCCACTCGTAGTCAAACAGCACAATGGCAAGTGACCGCCTGCTCGCGGTACTTTCATGTCAGGAGGTTATCTTGATTGCCTTGAGCGTAAACGCGAAACGTGTGATGGTTGATGTTGACCCGTCTACCCCTCTCCTTTGGGTGCTCCGCGACAATCTGGGCTTGACCGGTACCAAGTACGGATGCGGCATGGCGCAATGTGGGGCATGCACCGTTCATATCGATGGTCAGGCGGTGCGCTCTTGTGTGGCTCCTGTTTCGCGAGCCGCAGGCAGGCAGGTGACGACCATTGAAGGGCTTTCGCCTGACCTCAGCGACCCGCTGCAACGCGCATGGATCGAGATCGATGTGCCGCAGTGCGGCTACTGCCAATCAGGTCAGATCATGAGTGCGGCAGTGCTGCTTCGCGAGAAGCCAATTCCCAGCGATGATGATATTGACCAGGCACTCGCCGGAAACATCTGCCGGTGCGGAACCTATTGCCGAATCCGGCGTGCAGTACATCGCGCCGCCGAACTGGCGAGAGGTTCGAAATGACCGACTTGCATCCGCTCAACAGACGCGAATTCCTGAAGGTCGGTGTGGCTGCCGGAGGCGGAATGTTGGTCGGAATCTACCTCCCGCAATTGAACTCATCGGAAACGGTCTCTAGAACCGAAGTCTTCCAGCCGAACGCCTTCTTGCGAATTGGGACTGATGACATGATCACGGTTATCCTCGGAAAGTCTGAGATGGGCACGGGCATATACACTTCGCTGCCAATGATCGTGGCCGACGAGTTGGATGCCGATTGGCAACACATACGCGTTGAAGCGGCGCCTGTGGATGAGGTGTATTTCCATCCTACATTTCACATTCAGATGACCGGCGGTAGCAGCAGCGTGACTTCGGAATGGGAACGGCTGCGCAAGGCAGGGGCGACAGCCAGAGCCATGCTCATCGCCGCGGCCGCGAAAAACTGGGATGTCGATCCGAAGGCCTGCGGGACACAAACTGGCTATGTCGTCCACGAGCCGAGCAATCGCCGAGTGTCGTACGGTGCTCTGGCAGAAGCAGCGGCTACGACGCCGCTACCGGCAGACGTTCCTCTTAAAGACCCAAACAATTTCACGATCATCGGACGCGGGACACATCGGCTGGACACGGCTGCAAAGACAAACGGTAGTGCGCTGTTTGGCATCGATGCAAAAGCTCCGGGCATGCTCACTGCGCTCATCGCTCGGCCACGGGTTTTTGGTGCAAAGATCATTCGCGTCAACGATGCACGATCGAGAAAGATCACCGGCGTGAAGGCCGTCGTACCAGTTCAATCGGGTATTGCCGTCGTTGCTGACGGCTTCTGGGCCGCGAAACTGGGACGCGACGCGTTGGAAATAGAGTGGGACGAAGGCCCAAACGCCACTGTCTCCACTGCAGCGATCCGCGAGCAGTACGCGAGATTGTCGAACGCACCGGGAAAAGTTGCAAGACGCGACGGCGACCCCGCTCACGCGCTAAAAACAGCGGCCACCAAAATCACGGCCGAGTACGAGGTTCCGTATCTTGCGCACGCGACGATGGAGCCACTCAACTGCCTTGTTGATCTGGGCGCCGACCGCTGCGACATCTGGACTGGCACTCAGTTCCAGAGCCTCGACCACGCAGCTGCGGTAAAGCTTACAGGTCTGCACCCGAACCAGGTGCACGTTCACACCACGATGCTCGGGGGTGGGTTTGGTCGTCGCGGCAGTCCCACCTCTGAATTCGTGGTGGAAGCCGTCGAGGTTGCAAAAGCGGTGCATGCGCCCGTGAAAGTCGTCTGGACCAGAGAAGACGATATTCGCGGCGGGTGGTATCGTCCCATGGCCTACGACCGCATCTCCGCAGGTCTGGACGCGAGCGGGAACCCAGTTGCGTGGGACCATACGATCGTGAGCCAGGGGGTGCTTGAAGGCACGATCTTCGCACCTGATGGGAACGACGGCTCCTCAGTTGAGGGCGCTGTCGAAATGCCCTATGCCATTCCCAACGTACTGGTTAGCTTACACGCCACGAAGTTAGGAGTACCGGTCCTTTGGTGGCGGTCCGTAGGCAATTCGCACACCGCATTCGTTGTCGAGAGCTTTATTGACGAACTCGCGCACGCCAGCGGAAAAGATCCTTATCAGTTTCGACGCGCACTGTTGGCAAAGAAGCCTCGGCATCTGGCTGTTCTGGAGCTAGCAGCGGAGAAAGCTCATTGGGGCGCCCCTCTCCCGAAAGGGCAGGGACGCGGTATTGCCCTGCATTTTTCGTTTGACACGTACGTTGCTGAAGTCGCGGAAGTTTCTGTCAGCGAGCCGGATACGATTCGCGTTCATCGTGTGGTGGCCGCGGTTGACTGCGGCCGTGTTGTTAATCCGGACGGCGTTGTGGCTCAGACGGAAGGCGGAATCATCTTCGGGCTCAGTGCTGCTCTCAAGAGTGAGATCACGCTTGACCGTGGACGCGTGCAGCAGAGCAACTTCCATGACTATCAGGTGCTCCGTATCAACGAAGCACCACAGATCGAGGTTTACATCGTACCCAGCACCGAGCATCCGATGGGAGTCGGCGAA
>DATEPX010000040.1:0-7302 GCA_035272945.1 Terriglobales bacterium | reverse complement strand
TGGCCGCAAGCTTGGTGACACCCTCATGCGAGAAGGCGAATACCGCCTCGGATTTCCTGAAGATCTGCACGACACGATTCGCCTCAACGGCAGTTGGTCAGAAGATGAGCTGGAGGAATGGGGAGCGGAGCTCCCGACCGTCGTGCTGGATGCTTTACAACGTGACCTAAACCTTGCCCGAGCCCAAGCGGCAACAAAGCAGCATCGCGGCTCCGAGCAGTCAGTTGAATCCGAGCAGCCTGCCGCCAGGTAGGTTTTTCCAGCTACTCAGTGATTGAGCGCCTGCATGGCAGGCTGGAGCCATGAAAACAGGAACGCGGAGACATCCGGAAACTGGGCGAGCACGAGACTAAGCAAAGGTACCGCAGCAAAAGCAGTAATCCGGAGCCAGAAATCCCTCCCCAGTTCACCAGGCTTTGTGTCAGTAAGTAGGCTGAGCGTCGCATCGCGGTGCATCTGCGCGTAGATAATGCCTACCATCACCACAATGAAAAAGAACAGCAGGATCAGAAGTGGCCGAAGCGTTAACTTGGGCTCGACGGGATAAACGGTGATCGAGAGAAGCAGGAACACGTACATCCCCGCGGTAATCACGATTAAACTGCGCATGCGCGATAACGCAGCCATGATGAAGTTCACATAAACGAGGCACACGAAGCGCTCGCGAATTTGAGTCGCCTCGGGAATCTGAGACTTGTCAGGCGAATCCTTCTTGATCTCGCAATCCTGAGATTCAAACAAACCGAAACCGGGCTCCAGGGACCAGGCAAGCTGGAGCGACTTGAAGACTGCCCCGCACACGAGGGCCAGTTTCTTCTGGAAGTCTTCGACAAGTCCCACGAAATCCTCATTGAACTCGGCTAATCTGCGCCTCCTATCCTGCGCGAACCTTTCCCGCCAACGCGATTTTTCTGCGTATATCTCTTCCAGCGCGGCGGTGATCTTCCGCCGAAGATCGTCGAACATGTGCTGATCAACCCCTTCGATGGCTGGATTGATATGGGTCACATGCGTGAAGGCTTCCATCTCGCGCGAAATCAGGCGATTGGATTCCTGGAAAGGACCACCTCCTAAGCTCCAGATCGGTTTCCACGAGAAGCCACTGAGCCGCTTCAATGCACGACGTAACGGCAGCCGGTCAAGTGCGGCCAGCATGCGACGACACTCCAGCCAACCAATGAATAACTGCGATAAGGTCGTCAACAACGTCAGAGCCACCCCCAGCAGAGTCGCCGCATAAAGCCGGTCGAACGCCCGTCCTTCGAGAGTCTGCACGGGATGGTTCGAGTTCACCGTGGCAAGCGTGAACAGCAGCACCGTTATCGCCGGCAGATAGACGCGGAGATCGCGAGTCACCGGCTGCAGGGCGGCGGTCAGGCTGCGATTGCCTTCTTCGGTCAGCGGGAAAAAGCGCACTCCCAGTTCCCGTTGGCTTGGAAGGCGCGGCCGGCACCGGTCTAGGAAGATGGTTCCTTGCAGGCTATACCATGTCCACCACAGGCCGGCCACCAGGAGCGAAAGGCAAGCTGGAAGCGGCGAGACTCCGGAAGTTAGGTGTACGTAACGGAAGATGGCCTCGTTTACGTGGAAATCAGAGCCGATGCGATACAACTCTACAGCGACGGCGATGATCACACCAAGCGAGAGAACATACGCAATAGACCAGGTTTTTGACTGCCGCCGGATTAAATCGCTTATCGAACTCGCCACAAGAAGCACCAGGAAGAGCAGTAGGCCCCAGAACCAAAGCTTCCAATGCGAAATGGAATACCAGTGCAGCGCCGGCCAGCCCAGCAGTAGTAAAAGCACCGCCAAAAAAAGGCTGGCCAGGAGAAGAATGTAAGTTCGGCGCCAGTCCCGAACGGGGGCGAAAGTAACGAGCGCTTCAGATGTGGCGAATAGCGATCCCCAACGGATGTAGAAGATAAAGATCAGTACCGTGGCGCAACCGACCCCGGCCAAAAATGCCCATGAGTCCGGAGGGAAGGGTTCGAACTTCTGCAATTTGGCTTCATCACTCCGAATAGAATGCAGTCGGCTGGGAATCTCACAACAATGTGCTTTGTAGTTGTCGAGCAACGCCATGGGCCAATAAGCGTCGCGCCCCAACACGGTGAGCCACATTGCAGGCTTTAGCAGCTGTGATGAATAACCGGAGTGTGGTTGGTTCTTCTCGCCGGAGGTTTGCGGGCGCCCGTCCCCGATTGCCGGCCAGCCATATTCGGTATACCCGGCGGGATCCAGATCGGCATTTTCCGCGGACGGATGGCGATTTTCTGTGGACGTCCGCATCTTGGTCAAAAGACCGAGCATCGCGTTGTAAGTGCCCGCGGAAGAACTGCTCGGAAACACGCGGTCAACGTGAGGGCGGGGCGGTGAATCTGCCGCTGTTGCTGTTTGCTCGTCTTGTCTCGGCAATAAAGAATAAGAGGTGATCGCCATGATTCCGTGCAGTAAATCGTCCTCCACTTCGCGCCGGAAAAGCAGGTCGGCGCCCAGAGTCACCAGCCGTCCTTGTGGATAGGTCTGGCGCAGGTAGCGAGTGAGAAAGACCATATCCAATGGATCGGTGGCGCGGATAATGATGAAGTTAATGTGATGCGCCCGTAATGCAGTGGTTATTCCCAATACGATGGATTCCTGAGAAAGAGGCGTCTGCTGCCGGGAATAAGGCGCCACCGTGTCTTCCTCTTTGGAGGTATCTTCGAGGTTCAACCGCAATGTAAGACGCTGCGGCTTGTTGCCCACATCTTTGCCAGGCTGCTCCACCTGCAGATCACGTTGGTAGGCATTGCGAAGCTGGGAAATCTCGCGCGGAAAATACAGACGAACGACGTCGTCATTATCGTTCTTGCCGTTGTTGCTGTTCGAGTCAATCCCGCAAGTCTGGCTGGCGGAATTGATCATGAATTTCCCGTAGGCGGTTTCATCCTCAGAGAGGATTGCGATTTGTGAGAGCTTGTA
Organism: Terriglobales bacterium; assembly: GCA_035272945.1. Classification (GTDB taxonomy): domain Bacteria; phylum Acidobacteriota; class Terriglobia; order Terriglobales; family Acidobacteriaceae; genus Gp1-AA122. Next base: position 4,338 of record DATEPX010000040.1, on the reverse strand, counting down.
CTGCAGGGTCCTGGCGTAGCGTAGAAAACGGCAGCCACCGTACAGATCGCTTTCCTGAAAGGGAGTGAAGCTGACGTGCTCTGGCAGACGATCGAGAAACCACTTGCCAGTGACGTAGCTCACCACCGTTCCGCTGTGGACAACCACCGGCCAGGCGAGCGTTTTCACTTCTGGATGCTGGAGCAATTCCCATAGGGAGAAGAACGATCCCGAGAACGTCGGGCCCAACACATAAAGTTTCCTTTGCGCAGATGCCGAGGGTGCTTTCTGTATTTCGCGCATCATCTCCAGCGCGTGGATAAACTGACCCTTGCGGACGCCCCCGGTCGGAGTTTCACCCACCACAAAAACGAACAACACGTCATTGTCATTGAACGAGCTGTCGTAATCGCCGATATTGCCACACGGATTCTGGCTTTGCTGGCTGTCCTTGCAGTGCTTCAGATCTAAATCGGGTCGCCGAAAACGGCGGAACATCATGAGCCCGGGAAGACTTTCTCTCTGCTTTTGATAAGACTGCTGCGCGATGCGCATGTCCAGGTCTGTGGACTCAGCGTGCTCGCCGCTATCCCAGGGCATCCCCCCAGCCCCAAAGACCCAACCTTCCTCCTGGGCGGCTTCCTGTATGGCGTCAATGCTGCGATCAAAGAAAAGGCTGAGGTGCGTACGAACGGGATCTGGCACGGTGGCGATCACGAAATGAATGTGAGAGGCTTCATCACAGGACAAGCCCCATCGCTCTCCCGGAGCACATCCCTTTAGTTCTTCTGCGTTGCTGTAAGCCCCGGTCGGGATAGAGTTACCGTGACCATAAAACCCCGAGATTGTCTTCAGCAAGAAGCAGCGTGGGTCCGGCGGAGGTGGAGTCCAGCGCGGTGCTTCTGATTTTTCGGCCACAACCGGGGCGGCCCGCTGGTTGTCGGCGCCCGCCCCCGCGCGGCGTGGCGGCGCCTGACGCGGCGCGTTCGAATTCGCAAACAACGATATTGCAACTATCGTCGCCAACAATGTTCCTGCGCCCTTATTCATCTCATTCCCGTTATCTCAAAATCGCACAGCATTCCATGCGAATGCACGCGTGCTACCAGTTTGACCAGCGTGAATTTCGTTTAGAGGAACCGCCAAAGCCTCAGGCGGCCTCCGCCGCTTTTGCCTTGGCTGCCATGTTTGCAGGTTGGAGAGGCTATCCGAGTGGATAGTCTCTATCTTATCGGATATAACCGAAGCGACAATCGAGTGTGGTGCCATCATCCCGAAACGATCGGTCGGTCGATCATTTCGATCCGACATGATTTTAGCTGTTGCAAGCGCCTCGCGCCCTGCAGCAGCACGCCTTGCTTCAGGCGGGTTTGGAACCACTGCTTTGCTGTTCTTCCGGAGGACGATATCCCTGGCTTCGCTGGTCCACTTCATCAACCGGCATGGCAAATCTCTACCCGCCCGCCTCAATGCTAAAATTTCTTCTGCGATTTCTTCGGAAGGCACGCACATGCCCGATACTACCCTGCAACTTCCCGCCCCTGCTCCTCTATCGACCACTCGTCCGTAACCGGCCAATTCATCAGGACGCTTGGGAGTCGCAAACCAGTTTTCTGCAGGATCAATAACCAGTTCTGGTCAGTCGATTTTTTCTATCGGTTGGCCGGATTGCTCGATCGCTTTCGTCTCCATCCGGGGTAGAGATTTGCTATCGAGTAGGTCGCTCCCACGAAGGCGTGTCGATGCGGCCCGCCCGAAGTGAGTCCCGCTTCAAAACCGCCATCAATCACCAGCCGCGGAACAACCGTGTACGTCAGCGCCCACAGCGAAGACGCGAACCCTGGCGTTGCTTGGTTAAGTCGGGTCTCACCATAGAATTCCCCTGTGAACTGGAGCCGGTGAAGGATGACGTGTGAAAACGCCAGATTCAATTGCTGATTCTTGTCAAAGCCGTACGTATTCGGCCTTCCGATCAGGAATTGAGTGACGTTGAAATCGAAATGAACCCGTGCGATATCTTTGCTCGCTAGAAGGGTAAATGCGTGATCCACATGCCCCGTTCCTAAACCATCTTGCGTGCTGGCGGAAGGTATTTTGACGGCATAGCCGAAAGCGAGTGTTGGTACTCGTTCCGTCTGTCTGTAAACGCGGATCTGCGGACCAAGCCAGTTATCTCCGAAACTCCGGTGTGTACCGCTCGCGTCAGTCTGTGACAGGAACGAGGTTGTATTCCAACGCAACTCAACGTCGCAAAGCATCCCGAATTTCAAAAGACCACCGACAGAGGCCTGCTGTCGGCCCTCTTCGGGCCACTGCCGATCCCAGCCATACTCCAGTTCCAATACGCCGTATTGCGTGATATCAGCAGGATTCGCGACCGTCGGCCGGTTCGGATTTGCGGCGATGGAATCTGCGTAGCAACCTGTCTGCTTTCCCATCCATTGCCCAACCGCCGAGTTGCTTGCCGCAAGGCACGCTGCCAAGGTCACAACCGTGAATCGCAAAATGTCCCCCGCAGACTAATAAAGAAAGTTGTTTGGCATTTCCCCCGTAGCTTTCGCATCACTCTTCCGTTCTCGTGTATGACCCAAATATCTCATGCCTCTCCGTGGCTGAATTCGCCGGTCGCTGCCTCCCTAGGTCCGAGAAGTTTGCATCACGACTGCTGCACCCGCATCACAACTGTTCCTCCCGCTTCGCTGGTCCACGCCTTCAACCGACATGACCAATCTCTACCCGCCTGCCACAATGCTAGAATTTCACTGCGATTTCTTCGGAAGGCACTCACATGCCCGATACTACGCTGCAACTTCCCGCTCCTGCTCCTCTGACTACCCTTTCGGAAGATGAAATTCTCTTCCGCGACAACATTCGGCAGTTTGCCGACGACAAGCTCCGTCCGCTGGTCAAAGAAATGGATGAGAAAGGTGTATTCGACCACGATCTCATCCAACAGTTTTTCCAGCTTGGGCTGATGGGCATTGAGATTCCCGAACAATATGGCGGGGGAGGCGGCAAATTCTTCGAAGCGATTCTGGCCGTCGAAGAAATGTCGCGGGTCGATGCCTCTGCCGGGGTCATCGTGGATGTGCAGAATACGTTGGTCAACAACGCGCTCCTCCGCTGGGCCAATGAAGAACAGAAGAAGCGTTACCTCCCGCGAATGGCCTCAGACACTTGCGGCGCCTACGCGCTCAGTGAAGCCGGGTCAGGTTCGGATGCCTTTGCGTTGCAAACGCGCGCCGAACTCAAGGGCAGCGACTACATCCTTAACGGTCGCAAATTGTGGATCACAAACGCGAAGGAAGCCGGCATCTTTATTCTGTTCGCCACCGTCGATCCCGCAGCAGGATACCGCGGAATCACCGCGTTCATTGTCGAGAAGCAATTTCCCGGTTTCACAGTTGGCAAGAAAGAAGACAAGCTCGGAATCCGTGCGTCGTCCACGTGCGAACTGATTTTGGAAGACTGCCGGGTGCCGAAATCTAACGTCTTGGGCGAAGTCGGCAAAGGATACAAAATCGCCATCGAGACCCTAAACGAAGGGCGGATCGGAATCGGCGCGCAGATGGCCGGCGTAGCTCGAGGCGCATGGGAATACGCCGCCAGATATGCGCAGGAACGCAAGCAGTTCGGCAAAACCCTCGCCGATTTTCAGGGTATCCAATTCCAGATCGCGCAAATGGCCACCGAAATCGAAGCCGCACGCTTAATGGTCTATAACGCCGCGCGTATGAAAGATTCCGGCGTGCCATTCGTAAAAGAGGCCGCCATGACCAAACTTTTCTGCTCTCAGGTAGCTGAACGCGTGACGTCGTTAGCGATCGAAATTTACGGCGGGTACGGCTTCACCAAAGATTATCCAGTCGAAAAGTATTGGCGCGACTCGAAGATTGGAAAAATCTACGAAGGGACATCGAACATGCAGTTGGCAACGATTGCCAAGTTGGTTTTCGGTGGAAAATAGCCGCAGTCGCGCACTGCCCAATCAATCACGCGATTGTCTCACGCCTTTTTTAGTTTTCAACCGCTACTCTTGGGATTTAGGATGGGCGGCCATGACCATCCTAAAGATGCCAGCAGTTCTCAGCCTTGTGCTCATGGCTGTCGTTGCCGCGGCACAGTCCGCCCCGCAGGCCTCGTCCGCGAACGTCTTCGCACAGCAAGAAGGCTTCGTGGATGCCAACGGCGTCATGATCTATTACAAAATTCTCGGTCGCGGCGAGCCGCTGATGATCGTGCACGGCGGCCCGGGCGCTTCCCACGATTACTTTCTTCCGTACCTGCTCCCGTTGGCGAGGCGCCACAAACTCATCTTCATCGATGAGCGCGGATCTGGCCGCTCCCAAAAGCTTGAAG
>DATEPX010000039.1:0-3260 GCA_035272945.1 Terriglobales bacterium | reverse complement strand
CGTTGCATTGTAGCATCAAGCCATGCCTCAAATCCTATTGCTGCCCGACCAGCGATCCATTGAGGCTTCCATATCAGAGAGTATCCTCTCCGCATCCTTGCGAGCAGGAATTCCCCTTACGAATGAATGCCGTGGAAACGCGCGGTGTTCGACGTGCCGTGTACTCGTCCTTAACGGTCTGGAGTTCTGTTGTCCGCGCAATGAGAAAGAACAGGCGCTTGCTGCGCAGCTCCATTTCGGCGAAAGAGTTCGTCTAGCGTGCCAGACCACTATCCTAGGAAACGTGGCGGTGCGACGGCTCATCCTGGACGCGCAGGACGCGGGACTCACGGACCAAAGGAAGGACACAACAACTCATGGGTCGGTGGGTGAAGAGCGGCAGATCGCCATTCTCTTTGTCGATGTACGAAATTCAACAAGGTTCGCTGACTCCGTTCCTCCGTTCGATGTGATTCACGTTCTCAGGCGCTTTTATCATCACATGGATAAGGCGGTCATGAATAACGGCGGCCACGTCGCCTGTTACACCGGCGATGGATTAATGGCGCTTTTTGGCGTTGAGCCGTCAAACTGTGCACCCCTCCAGGCTGTGCTAGCTGGACTGGATATGCTCCGTTCTGTGAAACAGGATGTACAGCCGTATGTGAAGAGATTGTTCCAACGCCCCTTCAGAATTGGGGTTGGCTTACACTTTGGCAAAGCAGTCGTTGGCACCGTAGGAGGTGGTCTGCAAGAGCGGGTTACTGCCATTGGAGATGCGGTGAACATTGCGAGCCGGGTTGAGCGGGCCAATAAAAAAGCGAAGACGGAGTTTTTGGTATCGGAGGCTGTACTGCGTGAGGTTCAGGATCAGGTTCACGTGGGCAGATCGATCCACGTGAAGCTCCCGGGTAAGACCGGCAAATATGTCCTTCATGAGATTGTTGGTGTCCGAAATGGGGCACCGCAAGCGGCCGGCGAGCTCGTTTATGTCGTGAAGCGCGCTCGTCACGAAGCCGCGCCTAAGACCTAACCAAGCGTTGCAGCCAACCCAGCACTTTGTTGTAAGCTCTCGATCGATGCGCACACTGTTTTTCAAAGTGCTGGGTGGCTTATCTCTTTCTCGTTACGCCTCAAATCACGCCAACAACGAAATATGAAAGCGAAACTCTCCAACATCACCATCGTCCTAACCATTACTTCAATCCTTCTCCTGACCGGATGCTCTCGCTCGCGCGCTGCAGAAGACAAGCGAGTAAGCGGAGACGAACTCACCACACTCAAACGCGAATACGCTGACGTTCTCGCGCTTCAGGGCACGTCGAAGGGCGAAATTCTAGCCATCGCCCGAATTCTGCGAGCGAATCCCGAGATGGCGATCGACCGTACGGCGGCGAGTGGCGAATATTGCTTCAAGAGCGACCTTGGTATCATGGTTCACTTCGCTACCCAGCCGGAGCGCACGTCGGAGGGCGTTCTCTACGAGTTCGACGCCTCTGGCCTGATCGCGGCAGGCCTGGACCCAGCACGCATGAGACAGCTACCCGAACTAGGCCGAATGACCCCTGGCTTGTGGTATTTCCTTCCAAAGGGGCAGTTAGACCCGCATCACGCACATGCGATGCCTAGTCCCACGATCGCAATTGCTGTCAACGTCAAATGAATTGAAGAGCGGCCTAACCAAACGATGCAGCCAACCCAGCACTTTGTTGTAAGCTCTCGATGATGCGCGCACGAATTCTCAAAGTGCTGGGTGGCTCAGCTCCGTCTCGTTAGGCCTCTGCAAAACGCGTGAGCAAGACCCCGCAATTTAGTGCCTACAGGTGATCCGTCGTATGAAAGCGCGTTTGTTTTGGCTTTGTGCGTTGGTGACCATCGGGAGCGCATTCACGAGTGTTGGCTTTTCTGTAGCAGCACTGTCGTCGTCCGGCGATGCGCAGGTCAACGCGATGTACGCCGCGAGTAGGAGCCTTTCGTTGGCACTTGCCAGTGTCGTGGTTGTGTTTGCCCGTTCGCGCATTGGGCTCATGGCAGTGGCATTCGTCATGGCCATGGTGCAGGGAGCAGACGCGGTTATTGGCGCCATTCGTCACCAACCGCTTAAAACATTCGGGCCCGCTTTTCTTGCACTGGTCACGGTGGCGGTACTTATACCATTATGGAGGTGTTCCCCATCGAACGAAGCAGAATCAACCGATGCGTCATCCAAGGCCTAACCAATCGCTGGAGCTAACCGCCACAAACGACAGCTTTCGGCCACGGGCAGCTATCTAGAGAGCATTCGAATACTAGTTTCAAAGAGGAGACGAACATGAGTGAACTACGGTATCCAAACGAAAGCAGAGAGTATCGTGATGCGCGCGAATCATTGCTCAAAGACGAACAAGAGCTTGTCGACAAAGTAAAATCTGTAGCAGAACGACGCCGCAAGCTCCCTCGCGGCGGGCTGTTAAAAGAGGACTACGTCTTCCAATGGCCCAACGATGGGAAGGTAGGAAAGAGCGTAGAATTCTCCGAGCTATTTGGAGACAAGAACACGCTGCTGCTTTACTCATGGATGTACGGTCCGAACTGGGACAATCCCTGTCCCTCCTGTACATCGCTGGTCGATGGGTTTGATCGAACCTGGTATCAGGTTACTCAAGACGCGGCGTTTGTCGCAATTGCCAAAGCCCCCGCCGAACGAATCAATGCGTGGGCCAAAAAACGTGGATGATCGCAGATTGCGCTGGTTTCCGGATCGGAGTCTCCCTATCAAGCCGATTACAAGTGCCAGGGAGACTCTGATGATATGCAATGGCCAGTGATGCATGTATTCAGGAGGCAGGATGGAAAGATTTTTCATTTCTGGGGAACTGAAGTGTCGATGAATCATGTCGACACGGTGTGGCCGTATTGGAATCTGATGGACTTTACGCCAGAAGGTCGGCCAGACATTCCCACTCCGCCGCAAAAGTTCAGGTCCGAATTCTTGGAAAAACACTATCTGAACAAGGAGTAGTATGGCGCCGAGTCGCGCGGACACGCGGCTTGTCTTGCGCGTTCCTTAGCAATATTCTCTGTCTGTCTCGGGTGAATCGTCACCCGGTAACAACAAATAAACCCAACCACGTGAAACGTGGTAAACCAAACGGAGGAATTGTGATGAAGCGAGTCATACTGTCAGTTGTAGCGGTCGTAGCGTTGGCGGGCTCTGCGGTGATTCTGCGGGCGCAGGACGCGGCAAAGGTCGATCCGAAACATTACACGGTGGCTTTCGAGAACGATCAGGTCCGGGTGCT
>DATEPX010000038.1:0-8826 GCA_035272945.1 Terriglobales bacterium | reverse complement strand
CTTGTCAAGGCAAACCTGCTACCTAAGGATTTCGCCGTACTCGGCTTTTCGGTCGACGAATTAGGTCTCGAGCAATTTCGGAACCAAGTGACTGGGTTTTTGCCTCCCAGCGATCGCCAAACGGTCGCCTGGGAGTGGTTTACGGAGCGGCTTCACTACGCACGAGGAGATTTCGCGGATCCCGACGCCTTTAAGACTCTCTGCAATCGGCTAGGCGAATTGGACGCGTCCTACAATACACAGAAGAATTACCTGTTTTATCTCGCGACTGCACCTAAGTTCTTCGCGCCGATTGTTCAGCAACTAGGAAGAGTGGGACTTTCTCGCGAGGAAAATGTCGGCTGGCGGCGCGTTGTCATCGAGAAACCATTCGGACACGATCTTGAATCGGCCCAGAGCTTGAATCGCGAGATCAAGGGTGTTTTGGACGAGAATCAGATTTACCGCATTGATCACTATCTCGGCAAGGAGACAGTGCAAAACATTATGGTGTTCCGGTTCGACAACGCGATCTTCGAGCCGCTTTGGAATCGCCGTTACATCGATCATATCCAGATCACGAATGCTGAAACCGTGGGGGTGGAAGGACGTGGCGGATACTTCGACCACGCTGGCACCCTGCGCGACATGGTTCCCAACCATATGATGCAGCTCCTCAGTCTGACTGCCATGGAGCCGCCTGTATCTTTTCATGCCAATGCAGTGCGTAACGAGCAAGCAAAAGCTCTACATGCCGTTCAGACCTTAGACTCGGAAGATGTCCTGCATTGCAGCGTGCGGGGCCAGTACGGCGAGGGCGTGGTTGGGACCGAGACAGTGCCCGGTTATCGTATGGAACCGGGAGTCTCCCCTGAATCACGAACTGAGACATTCGCAGCCCTTAAGTTAAATATCGATAACTGGCGTTGGGCAGGGGTGCCGTTTTACCTGCGAACGGGTAAGCGGCTGGCCAAGCGCCACACCGAGATTACGATCCATTTCCGGCAGACACCATTTGAGCTCTTCCGCAATGCTCCTTTTCACAAGTTGCACAGGAACACCCTCGTCATCCAGATACAACCTGCGGAAGGAATATCGCTAAGCTTTGGAGCCAAAATCCCGGGTGCCGTGCTTCGGGTTGGATCAGTGGATATGAGCTTCGAGTATTCGAAGTACTTTGGCGCTGAAGCGTATACGGGGTACGAGGTGCTGCTCTACGACTGCATGATTGGAGATGCTACTTTGTTCCAACGTGCAGATATGGTGGAAGCGGGGTGGCGTGTGGTAAACCCGATACTTGATGTCTGGAAAGCGCTCCCGCCGCGAAGATTTCCAAATTACACGGCAGGTTCGAGGGGACCTGCCGCTGCCGATGAATTGATGGAACGTGACGATCGTCAATGGAGAGAAATTGGGCCGTGATTCTGGCGGGCGAAATCGGCGCGACACGTACTCGCTTGGCTGCCTTCGAGAGCGAGGGCAACCAACTGCGGCAAGTGGTCGAGAAGATTTACCTGAGCCAAGAGCATACAGGCCTGGCCGAAATCATCCCCGACTTCATCAAGAGCGAAGGCATACCGGTGGTAAGCGCATGCTTCGGCGTGGCTGGACCGGTCCGCAACGGACGTAGCAAGATTTCCAACCTCCCCTGGATAATCGATTCCCGTGAGTTGACCAAGGAGCTCAAGCTCAGTTCCGTGGGACTGATTAATGACTTAGAAGCCTATGCTTATGGGATTGATGCGCTTGAATCCAAAGATTTCATAACACTGAATCAAGGTTCAGAGGATGCCGAGGGGAATCGGGCTGTGATCTCGGCACGGACCGGCCTTGGCATGGCTGGTCTCTATTGGGATGGCTATCGCCACCATCCCTTCGCTTGCGAGGGAGGGCACGCCGATTTCGCAGCCAGGAATGATCTGGAAGTGGAATTGTTGGCTTATCTTCAGAAACAATACGGTCGTATTAGCTGCGAGCGAATTCTCTCCGGGCCTGGAATCAAAAATATCTACGACTTCCTTCGTGACTGCAGGAAAGCCGATGAACCCGAGTGGTTGAGAAAAGAGATAGCGGATGCGCCCGATCCTCCCGCTCTGATCTCGCGACTTGCTTTGGAGAAAAAGGCTGATATCTGCGACCAGGCGCTGTCGATTTTCGTAAGTATTTACGGCGCTGAAACCGGTAATTGTGCGTTGAACCTGATGGCCTCAGGCGGTGTTTTCATCGGCGGCAGCATTGCAGCAAAAATCGTGTTCAAGATGAAAGATCCGATCTTTATGCAGTCGTTCCTGGACAAGGGACGCATGCAGCCATTGCTTGCGGATATGCCCGTCAAAATGGTGCTGAACGACGATTCCGGGATTATTGGTGCCGCCCGCTATACCCTCATTCAAAGGGCATTTCGCAGCACAAATGGTGTCGTAGATTAACTTCCTATTAGGAAAATGGGCGACTACACAAGGGCAAGTCTGGGCGGATACGGCGATACAGATAGATGCACGCTTTCTCCCAGTTCCGTTGCACCGTTGCGTTCCGATATAAGCCCAATCAGAGACGACTACGGACGACGCTTTCCTCCGGACCGAGCCCTGCGCCCCGCTATGAACTTACGCGACTTCTTCGTACCCGCTCGACTTGTCAGGATTCGACACCACGGAACTGTTGCATCACCGCGTCCGATGGTTACACGCCATGCCCGGCGCATTTTCGGTTCATGTGAAGCTTGCCGGTAAGGTTTACTTCAACGACAGATTCCCGTTTGTCGGCAAATGGGATTAGCTAGGCGGCGGACTCGCCTGGTTGCTCGTACGCTTCTTTCAGTTTAGCGATGTCGAATTTTTTCATATCGAGAAATGCTTCGGTCACCCGCGCCATTCTCTTCTGGTCTTTGTCCTTCATCATCTCGTGCATGACCGCGGGAACGATTTGCCATGAGAGACCATACTTGTCTTTCAGCCACCCACACTGTTCTGCCTTCGGATCCGCGGAGAGCTTTTCCCAGTAATAATCGATTTCCTCTTGGGTATCGCAGGGCACGATAAAAGAAATCGCTTCGTTGAAAGCGAATTTGTGCTCCCGGGCGGAATCCATAGCCCCGAATTGCTGACCGCCCAGAGTGAAATGCGCGTATTTTACCGTCCCTTCCGCCTCCGGCTGCTCGGCCCTGCCATAACGCGCAAGAATGTTGGCTGACGTGCCCGCCACGGCTTCGGCGGCGGGGGAATTGCTAAACACGAATGCGTAAAAGTTAACTGCTTCTTCCGCTTTGCCGCACACGTCGCCTACAAACAGGAGCACAGGGGTGATTCCTGGCTTTATCTCAGGGGCGCCGGCGTATATCAACTGCCAAGAAACTCCGTACCGATCTTCCACCCACCCATACCGTTCGCTGAAAGGATAGCTGCCGATAGGCATCAGAACTCTACCGTCCCGAGAGAGTTTTTCCCATAGAGCATCGATTTCGTCCTTCGCTTTGCATTTAACGTGAAAAGAAACGGAAGGATTGGGCTTAAAAAGCGGTCCGGCGCTGATCGCCATAAATGGCTGGCCCGCAAGTTCGAACGAGACAACGTCGCAATCGCCTGAAGGCGTGTTGTGAAGGGTCGTTACATGCGTGATCTTTGAGCTCGGAAATAAAGAAGCGTAAAAACCGGCTGCTTCCTTCGCCTCTTGGTCAAACCAGAGATGCGGCGTAATTCTGTGCATAACGCTTCGCTCCTTTTCATTGGATCAGAGTTTATACCATGCCTGAGTGAGGCGTGCCGGACGACCCGTATTCGGGAGGCGTCCTGCCGGCCGTGTTCGCTGAGTGTGTTGGTGATTTGCACTATCTGCGAAAGTCCGACCCGTATCCCGGGCCGGGCCCGGCAGCTGTTCAGCACCGCAGGGCCAACGGTGTAGCTGGCGGGTCGACTTTGGAGTCTGATCGAAGATCGAGGCGCAGGATGGGGCGTGCGTGTGAGCGGCGGCCAACCACCCTGAAGCCGGCCCGCAGAAATGTTGAGACATACCCGGTGCCCGTAGCGCTAGGAGAAAGATCGGCGTCGAGCGGGTAGCCTTCGAGAGAGGGTACCCCAGCTTTCCTGGCAGTTTCGATCGCCTTCTGGATCAGCGCCGAGGTTATTCCTTGCCTCCGATATTCCTTGCGTACGTAGAAGCAGGAGATCGACCAGACTGGCAGATCATCGATTCGCTGCCAGGCACGATCAAGCCACGGCAGCAGAGCACGCGGCGTAAGCTGACACCAGCCGACCGCAAGCTCGCCGTCGAACGCAATCAGGCCTGGAGGCGTAACAACCTCGTGCAAGTCCGCCCTGTTCGCCTCCTGCGACCTGCGCCGGTATTCATTGCCAATGCGCCAGTACATGCACCAGCAACCGCCGCACGCGCCTTTTTCGCCAAACAGGTCCCTAAGGGCGAGCCAGAGATCGGGAGTACCCGGATGGATCGTGAGCTTTTGCATGTGCGCGATATGGGGCAGCCCTGCCTGAACCTCTCCTGAAGCGCCCAGATTCGGGTATCCGGCATCGTATCGAACCCGCCTCGCGGGAAGAGAGGCTCAATTGCTGTTCTTAGATCGAGGCACTCATTCAGACGCACTGAAGGCCAAATCATGAGTCCCGAGTGGTTTGTCGGCAACTCTTACCTTGGGATTACTTCAGAGTAGCGTTACCCACCTAGTGGCGTGCGCTAACTCATCCTGACACCCGGCCTAACTAAAGACCGATGTCCCGCACCGAGCATGTCTTCCAGCCACATCCTGTCGTGCGATGAAACGGCAGGGAACAGACTATCCATCTATGCGGCGCACCCGCGTGGCTATTCGTTGCGCAAGGCCGCGACTGGGTTGACCTTGGTTGCTCGTCGAGCCGGAACATAGCAGGCGAAGAAGGCGACCAGGATCAATACCATTGCGACCCCCGCGAAGGTCTCCGGATCGTGGGTGCTGATGCCGAACAGGAGACTGGCGACGGAGCGCATCAAGACAAGACCAGCGAACACCCCGATCAACACACCGACGCCGGCTAATCGAAGTCCCTGCGCAACCACCCAGCGCATTACCTCGGCGGGAGTGGCGCCTAGCGCCATGCGAATTCCGATCTCGCGTGTCTGCTGATTGACTGAATAGGAAAGCACGCCGTAGACGCCTACCGCAGCCAGAATCAGGGCCAACCCACCGAACAACGTGAGTAGAGCGGCGGCCATGCGAGGCGCCCACAGCCCCTGGTTCAAAACCGCTTCGACGGTTTGAACGTTAGTGATCGCCAAATTACGATCGAGCGATTGTACCTGGTTGCGTACCGTGGCGATGACTGCCTCCGGGTCTCCGGACGTTGGCACCTGAATAGTTGCGGCCGGCGGGAAATCCTGGGTGAGCGGCAAATAGGCGAGCGGTTGCGGATCTTCGCCAATCTGATTAATGACGGTGTCGCCGACGACTCCGACTACCTGCAGCAACTTGGGATCGCCGAAGAAGTGGAAGCGCCTGCCGATGGCGTCTTCACCCGGCCAGAAATGGCGGGCCATGGCTTCGCTGATCACGGCGACTGGAGTGGTATCTGCCTTGTCGAGATCGTTGAAGGTTCGTCCGCTCTTCCGCGGAATACGCAGGGTGTCGAAAAAGCTGGGTGAGACATCATTCAATTGCGTCAACGTACCGCGATAGCCGGAGGTCTCGTCTTTCCCTTCGGGAAATACAGTGCGGCCCAGTCCTCCGCCGAGCGGCAAATTGGAGGCAACGGCAGCGGCTTGCACCATGGGCGAGGTCAGGGCTCGCTGAATAGCATCTCGATAAAACTGCTGGCCGTGGCTTTCGTCGTAATGAAGGGCACCGAGGTCCACAGCCATCATGAACAGGCGTTTTGATTCGAAGCCTACATCGCTTTTCTGCGCATTCTGCATGCTGCGGACGAAAAGACCTGCCCCGACAAGCGTGATAAGTGCCAGAGCGACTTCAGAAACGACAGGTATGCTGCCCAGCGGACCGCGGGACCAGGTGGCGCTTCCGGTGCGGCCGCCCGCGTTAAGGCTCCCGGCAATGTCCACTTTGGACGCTCTAATGGCGGGTGCCAGGCCGAAAATGATTCCGGTCAGCAGCGCCAGGCCAAGAGTAAACATCAGGACGTGGAAATCGAGCGCGAGGACAAGATCATTGTTCTCGATGAATGGCGGACGGAATGCCCAAAGTATGCGGCGGCCAGCAAAGGCCAGGAGCAGTCCGGCCGCCCCACCGGAGAGAGATAGCACCGCGCTTTCGGTCAAGAGCTGGCGAACCAGCCGTACGCGGCTGGCGCCTACGGCGCTGCGGATGCTCATCTCGCGTTCACGGCGTGCACCCTTGGCCAGCAATAGATTGGCGAGATTGACGCAGGCGATTAGAAGGATGAGCCCGACCACGCCCATCATGAGCGCTCCCGCCAGCACGAATTGATCGTGCTGATTGATGCCCACCGCGGCATCGGCGAGCGCGGAAACCGCGACGCTGCGGCCGCCATTGTCTTTCGGGTAGTCCCGCTCAAGCCGGTGGGCGATGGTTTTCAGCGAAGCTTCGGCTTGGGCGGCCGTGATTCCTGGTTTCAGGCGTGCCACCGTAAACGTGTTTAGAAACCGCCGGTCCCTGAAATTGTCCTTCACAAATCCGGCGAGAACCTGGCCGTACATGCTGGCCGGAACCCAGACCTGGTCGGCTGGTCCTATGGTAAATGTTCCCTTCAAACCTTTGGGCGCGACGCCGATGACCGTGAATGGAGTGGCATTGAAGGTGACTGCTCTGCTGATAATGTTGCGATCGGAGCCGAATTTGTTGGTCCAGAGACTATAGCTCAGTACGGCTAGGTTGTTTCCGCCCGGCTTGCTGTCTTCGTCGGGAAGGAAGAAGCGTCCGAGAGCGGGCTTGACGCCCAAGACGCCGAAGTAATTGGCGCTCACCAACTGTCCGCCGACTTGCTTGGCTTCAGCTTCTCCACTCCAGGTGAGCACTGTGCCAGAGATGCAGGATAGGCCGGCGAACACTTGGGCCTGCCGCTGGTAGTCCTCGCAGTTGGCATAATACATGCCCATCTTGGTCGTGTTGGCTTGCGTGACCATAGTCTTGCTGTCAACGGTATCGAGCTGCACGAGGCTGGAAATGTCAGTGACGGGCAGCGGGTGCAGAAGCACCGCATTTACCACGCTGAAGATGGTGGTATTAGCCCCGATGCCCAGCGCCAGGGAAACAACACAGATGATGGTGAAGCTGGGGCTCTTGTACAGCGAGCGTAGGCCGAAGTGGACATCCTGAGATAAGCTCTCCAGGTTCATGATGGCACCTGCATGATTGTAGTGTCGTTCTGGGCGGGGTGGCGGATTTTCCAAAAGCGGCCTGGAATACGATACCGGCGCGGTCAGAATTTAGACAGGAGCGGTGCGGTTGGGGGGAGGTCAAGATACTCGTTGAGTGTGATCTTGGCGCCTTCCAAGTCACCGCCCAAGTCACGTTCGCGCAACCTCCTGGTCAGGTATGCTTGCGCCTCCCGCATAGGACCGTGAATTGTTCGATTGTGGTATTTACGTTTCTGGGTTTCGTGATCGCGGCCGAGATAGACCCGGATCAGCCATCTGCGGTCGCCTCGTGCGATGATTTGGCCAACTTTGCGAGCCATAGAGATTTCCTCCTTGGCCCGCAAGAAGAGGCACACTCCTTGCACAGTGCGTGGTGGAGACAGCAGGCATTCATCAGTTGATTGGGGAATAGACGACTGTCCGTCAGTCGATCGCCATGCCGCTGAGGAAGACTACCTCTTTGGCACACAGCCACTAACGAGCCGCATCGGGTTTGGGATAGGCAAAACAAGCAAGACGTGACCTTGCGATTCCCCGTGCGTTATAGCGCATCCTTAATATGGGCCAGTGGGGACGGGGATATAGGCCAGTGGGGGAACGGGGGTATGTAAGAGGGTGGTTTCGTAGTTCTCGGCAGCCGTTAGAAAACCCTTTCACAATCTGCCCTCTCGACCGCATAAATATTGAGTTCGACCTTCGAGATGTTCGCTGTTAGAAATGTGCAGTTTCCTAACCCGAGCGTATTTGTGCACGGGTTTGCCCGTCGCCGGTGTGTTCGCATTGAACCCGCAGTAACGATTATGTTGTCTGGCCCGGCCTGCGACGAAAGCCGCTTTTCTGGAGTCAGGCCGGAACTTGAGAGAGCCACCGTTTCCAGGGTTACAGCAGAAATGCCAGACCCCCGCAGGGCAAAATCAGCCCGTTCGTAAAAAAGCTGAAATGGGTGTGAACAATGAGTTGTCGCGTTTGTCACGGTTCCGCCGGGTGACGCCAATTTCGCTCGTACTCGCTGACTACGCCCTTGATGCGCTGTCTCTGCACCTCCAATTCAGGGTTGTCCAATGGATGGCGAATAGGTTCCTCGTTCGCTTCGGCGAGCCAAGCCTTGCAAGCCTGATATTCGCTCTCGTTCAAGATGAAGTCGTTCGGGAGTTTGGGAACGGGTTTCATTCAGCTATTCTTACAGGCGCGTGGGTCCTGCGCACGCCCGCCATGGGAATGAGAGCCATAGATGCGGCTCATACGATGACCGCGTTTCGTGGAAGTGCTCAATCGTGCAGAACTACACTCAGCAGTGAACTGTGAACCTGTAACCCGCCTTCTACCCCACCGGCATAGTGAATGAAGCCCAATGTCCTGAACCGGTTCATGAAAAAGCTCACTCGAGAACGAGTGGTGCCGACCATTTCTGCCAGGGTCTCCTGACTAATCTTCGGCACCACGGTCTCGGGTACTCCGTCCTTACCAAAATGAGCGAGCATCAGAAGGACACGGGCCAGTCTCTTTTCGCTGGAATTGAACAGTTGG
>DATEPX010000037.1:0-7989 GCA_035272945.1 Terriglobales bacterium | reverse complement strand
CCCATCACGAAATAACGCACCGCCTTTTCCTTACCAATCCCGTGATCGGCGCCGCGCAGGTAGCGGTCCATCCAGCGGAGAACGACTTCGTCATAATCTATAGCAGCGGCGGGGCCCAATTCGCGCTCCCCTGATGTTGTCTTCGCTGTGGCATCGACGCCATGCACCCAGGGACCTAGCAGGAGGTGAGTGCGTTTCTCGCCATCGTTTGCGCGCGACTTCAGTAACCCGTTGAAATTGGACGTCGCGCCTTCCGGACCGTAGTTGTCGTCATACCAGCCAGAGAAATTCAAAACGGCAGCGTGTACGCGGCTATATTTGTTGCGCAATTCGGCCCAGTCCCACCACGGATCCTCAGCGGGATGAGAAAGCCAGTCATAGTAGTAAGGCGCGGCGTCACGAAGATCCGCGAGCTGCTTCAGAGGCAGAGTGTTCAGCATTCTCGGCGCAGCCCGTCTCCACGCGGCAATGGCTTCTTCCGCCGTTTTCGCACCCGACAGGTTTTTCCTCGCGCGCACATCGGGAGCGATGTTGTCCCATATCCATTCGATCCACGACATGTCCCAGGTGCCGGAGGCGTAGAAAAAGTTCTGAGGCGTGGAAAAAGTCATGCCGGGAACCATGGCTTTCAAATGTGGAGGGCTCTCCAGCGCAGCCAGCCATTGCACAGCTCCGGGATAGGAGAGGCCGAAGGTTCCCACATTTTCGTTCGACCACTTCTGCTTGACTGCCCATTCGATGGTGTCGTATCCGTCGCGGCCCTCGTTTTCGTACGGCCGAAATTCGCCGTCGGAAGCGTACCGGCCGCGCACATCTTCTATGACGACCGCATATCCGCGCTGGACTGCGCGGCGAAAGATCGTGTATTCCTTCTGCGCCAAGTGCTTGCCGTAGGGCGTGCGATAAACGAGAACCGGGAATGGCCCAACTCCTTTGGGCCGAAGGATGTCGGCACGGAGCAAAATTCCGTCGCGCATGGGGATGGCGACATTTTGTTCCAAGCTGAGATCACTGGGTGGAGGCTGCTGTGCAATTGCGCAAGTTAGCGCCGCGATGACGCAGAGAACCTGACAATTGACTCTCATGGAACCCGCCAGAATCCAAGTATTCCTCTGGCCTCAGTGTGTTTGGCCTGAATTGGTGCGCACATTACCTCAAAAACCGCGCCGCGACGTGCCCACCAAAGTGCCGTCCGCTTTCTGGCCAAAGCGAATTCGGGGAATATGCCGTGAGACTTCGCTCCATTGGCCGGAGCATAATTTGTCGCCGGTTTGGGAGAGCCAGCCGCTCTCAAGCACGCGTGTTAAGCGACCTCCCACGGCTGTCTCAGCCTAAATCGGCCATCTCAGGGCTAGCACCGAACTAGCTAACAGAGCTTTCCCGGCGTAACTGCCAGGCAAATTGGAATCAGTATCCGTCGATTTCTCACTGGTCCACCCTACGTCTGGCCAGAGGCCGCCGCGCCGCGTGCTCGTTTGCATTCCGCAGCCAGCGGATCTTCGGGAAACCTGGCCAAGAATTGCTGCACCAACCGGTGCCCGATGCCGGAACGGTCTAGGCGGAGCATCGAAAGCGCGAGTGCGCGCGTATGACTATCCATAGTGGTGTCCGACAAAACAGTCGCCAGCAGCTCTAGAGCGCCCTCTGCGGGTATCGCACCCAGAACCTCGATCGCCCTTCGGATTTTTTTTGTGTCCCTGTGAGAACCGCTGAAGATAAAGGCTCCCAACTCTGGGAGAGTTGACGGGTCCTTAAGAAGTACCAGCTCGTTAATCGCCCGTTGGAGACTGTTGCCGTTCAACTGGGGCAGAGCTTCGGCCAAAACTTCTGCCCGCCGGGCAGCACGGCTCTTGACAAGTACGGCGACGGCGGCTTCCTGCACTCGTGCATCCGCATGTTGCAAGATTGGCGCCAGCCGCTGTAGCAGTTCCGGATCCTTCAACTTGCCGAGCAAATTGCATGCATTCCGCACTACGTACCATCGTTCATTTGTAAGGCGACGACGGACGGCCTCTAAACTGACTTCACCGATCTGCACACAAAGTCGAACGAGAGCCAGGCGATTGATAGCACCGGGTTCCACTTCCAGCCGCTGCAGTACCTTCTCTACGGCATCGGAGCCACTCCAGCGCAGCAGAGTGGCGGCGGTCTTCGTCCAGGCAGAATCCTCGCGACGCTGCAGCGAAATCTCTACGATCCGTTCGATGGAAGATTGGGGGAGAAGATTGTGAACAACCGAGCAGCAGTTTTTGTGCCGGGAAGGATTTGCCTCCGCGGAATGTTGCAGGGCGGAGCCGACGGCCTGTACCGTATCGAAATCCTCATAAGTAGCCGCACTCTTCGACAGAACGGCTAGGCAGTTCGCAACCTGGTAATGGAGAAACTCATTGTAATCCGCCCTTCTCAGAGCCTTTGCTAGTCTTGACGCAGTCTCCCTGATGAATTCAAAAGAAGCTCCAGCCATAGCCCGGATCAGATCTGTCGCCCGGCTCAGCTCCTCTGGGCTTATATCCGACGCTTTCCCATCAAGCAAATCGAAATACTTGATGGCCAGAGCCGTTGTCTGTTCTATCTGGCCTTGGGCCAACTGATCCCGCACATGCTGCATGAGGCGACGAAACTCGACCGCGTCGAAGCGTCGCTGTACCAATAACTGTGCCTGCTTCGCGGCGGGAGGCAGCGCAACCCACTTGAGTTCGTCCTGGATGCGGTCATAAAGATGCTTCGGAAGTGCGTGCTCCTTAATGTGGTCTGCCAATTTCAGGGCCAGGCGTCCGGCCATCTGAGTGGCCTGAAGACTGCGCAGCAAAACCCGCACCACTTCCTCTTGCACTATGATCGCCTCGGGGCCAGTAGGAGCGGACGCGAGGCGATTTGTCGCCCAGTTCAGGGCGGTATCTTCGATGAATTCAGCCGCAACCTGCTCCGAGGGGATACTCCGTACTAGAGGTTGCCGGTCGGAGGGAAAGAGCGAGAGCACGAAATCGGGTCGAAACTCTTGCAGAGCCCTTGCCAGCGCGATGTAAGAATCCCGGGGATTGTACCGTTCGTCGGTCAGGGCGGCTTCGACTGAGCGCTCGATCATAGAAAGACGGTGTTGGGGAGATACGTCACCTCCGCGTTCTCCCACAGCACCCAAGTCCCGCAAAAGGAGCTCTAAATCACCCAATCCGATCCCGGCCCCACCCATCCCGCTCCGCTCTAGCTGCTTCGACCTAAGATAGGATTCCGAGTCTGAATCCAGGGCGACGTCGCCATCCTCGGTTCGGGCTTGATTCTTGGAAGCCGGGATAACGTGTACATTCTCTAACGGATTCTGTTCAAGAAAAGGTCTGGCTCCCCCCTGCCGGTCGATGAGTTTTGCTGGTGTGACCAGCACGGCAATGGCGCGCTTGTAACGAGCCAATGTGATGCCGGCTTCAAACGTCACTGCGCCGATGCCGCGCTTGAGGAATTCATTCTCTAACTGTGACAGTCCACCATCCGTGGTGAGTATCTTGTTCAGCATGATTCGCTGATCGACAAAACCGAGAGTGAACTGCCCGGTCTGTTTGAGAAGTGGAATCAGCGTATCGAAGCTCTGCTGAAGGGGTGCCCCAACGGCACGATGGTCCACGGACCACATTATGGCCGTGCGCACCAGCACCTGCAGGCTTCGCGCGTAGCGCAGGGCCATGACTTTGAATGGGTTCTTCGTCGTCATCTCGGAAAGACCATATCAAGCAACCAAGATGCTTCGTCACAGGCGAGACGGGAAGATTACTAACGTCACCGGCCTAGCCACATCCGTGCGTCTCAGTACTGCAATCAGCTGCATAGTACAGGCTTCTTTCCTCGAGAAGCTTCCGTATTTGCTCATGCTGCTGACCGGTGTCTACGACCGATTCTCCGACCAAAAACCTTGCCGTGAAGAAGGTTTCAAAGTTCGCATCCTTGGCAATGTCCGATTCCCACCGGTCGAGGGTGTAGAACATGGCGCGATCCATGAATTGCTTCCCATACAAGTCGCGTATATCCCATAAGGTATTTTCTAAATTTGATATCTTCGAGTTTGGGTCGATCTTGTACTTCCTGTTAGCAAAACTTGCACAATAGTAATGATGGAACACCCGAAACGCAGTTAAGCGGTGGTTTTCCGGATCGTGTAAGAACTTATGAAATATTGAAGCGAACACATATTGAGCATAGGCGAATGTTATCCCTTCCGGATTATCGATACCCTCGGATGGAATATAGATAGTTTTTTCCTCGTAAATCGTTCCAGGAAAGCCGCCGGCAAACCATCCACAGCGCCCTGCGTGACTTACGCCCAGCGACGGCGCATCTGTCGGCAGATCAAAGCCAAGCTGGGCAAGGTACTGGTGGAAGTCGTTCACGTCCCTAATGAGCCTCTCTTTGCGCGCGGAAGTAAATAATCGGGACTCTTCAAAAACTGCTCGAATGTCGTTAACTTCTTTTGTTTGCGTAGATGATGCCAGCGTTTGCATGGTTTGCGCTTTAGCAATCTCTGCAGTGGCAGCCCGACCGCGTTCCCGCCAACACAGCAGGCAGATTAAGAGCAGAAACCCTGCGGCAGAGATCCACGGCATGACCACCGGTACAAATCCGAAAACCTCATGCATTACTTTGAGCATGCCCGCCCGGTCCATATTCTGATTCCATGTCCGTGGAAAAGCGATGAACCGCGGTAACGGCAAGGCCGGTGACTTTTGTGTCCTGCTCTGCTGGGGGTGCGCATAACCGGCCGGCTGGATGTCGCGTAGATTTGTGATAAGGATCACTTCAGACGTTTATTCCCGGGTTCAAACCAGCGGGCCGTTTCCAAGCAAGGTTCGCTGAGGCCGGAGACCGCAATCACAACGTCAGGCCGTCGTTGCCTGTTCCTAGCGATCACGCTTTCTCATGCTCCGCGTTCGAGTTCGAAAGGCAAACTGCGTTGGTTGTGGCCGCGAATTGCTCACCTCTACTGTCGGAAACTTCAATGCGCTCTGTCGCGACTATCAGCATCTGGTGGCAAGCTCTGCAAGACAGGACATTCATTCAGGCCGGCGGGGTGATCGCTCGTTCATGCCGGGTCTGCTGCTTGCTCAGGCTGCTGGCGGCGAGGATCGGACCCTTGTGCACGACGCTTCCGAGCGGCACGACGTGGTATACCTGCGTGCCGAGCACCTGTTCAGCGAGCAACAGCGCGTATGATCCGGTCGGCACTCGCCAGATGAGAAACAGCCAGCACCGGGTGCAACCTATTCTGGTTGCTTCAGCATCTCAGGTCGCGTTTCAGAGTAGCGTCAACTCCTATGGCGGTAGCCGACCGTTGAGCTTGGCCGCCGCAACGTCCTTCGATGGCCTCGTATCGGCACGACCCCATGATGCACCCGGCGCAGAGTTGCGAGGGGACGGTGGGCGCTTAGAGCAATCAAGGAGGAAAATGCGATGAGAAAGCTGCTGGTGTTGCTCTTGTGGGGACCCACGTTGCTGCTTAGCGCAGGTCGCGTCGCCGCTCAGAACAGCGTCGATGTCCTCGGGAGCGGGCCGCAACCGCCGAACACGACCGGCTGCGCCGTGAACCCAAATTGTATTCCGGCGACGTGGTCCACGACCTCCAATGCGGGGTCGGACATTACCACGCCGATTACCGCGAACTTCGTCTTCGTCCCCAACGGTGGTGCTTTGGCTACCGACTTTCCGACTGCAACGAGGGGGCAAATCTGTCTCGCCGACACCCGTGATCTGACCGGGACCACGCTGTTCGGCCAAATAGCGGCGAACTGTCAGGCGGCCGGCGGCGTTGCTCTCCTCCTCATACGTGACAGCGCAGTGAACGCCCCATCCGCTATTCCGGTATTTGTCATTTCCACCGCCAATGGAGACTTTCTGCGGAATACTGTCGGGTACAACACGACGACTGGAGTCTCCAACTATCCGATTCGAATCAATGTGGCCAAGGCTACTCCCCCCAGCAACCCCACCGGCCAGCACAACTGCCCGAATGGTCAGGCGATCACTGCATACGTTGGCACGGGAACCGCGACTTACACCGCCAATGAAAGTCTGTGTCTGCCTGCGGGGGCAGGTCAGGCTGTCGAGCCCAGCATGATTGTGGACTCGCAGGGCACAATCTATGTCGAGTCCATACGCGGAGTCCCTGGCGGGCTTGATCTGTGGCGTTGGTATCAAGCTAAAGACGGCAAGCCGAAGGCTGACGGATCTCTGCCGTTCAAGTACGAAGGTCAGCCTGATTGCGGCATCTTCGTAACCACTTTCTGCACTACGAGTGGGTTGGCGCCGGGAGGAGGCGATGGCGATGTTGCAGTGAACACTCCGGACTCATCGAACATGAATATTCCAAATCTGGCCGTGGTCAGCCTCACCGCAGCGGAAGT
Source organism: Terriglobales bacterium (assembly GCA_035272945.1). Classification (GTDB taxonomy): domain Bacteria; phylum Acidobacteriota; class Terriglobia; order Terriglobales; family Acidobacteriaceae; genus Gp1-AA122. Next base: position 1,606 of record DATEPX010000037.1, on the reverse strand, counting down.
TACCGCCAGCCAGTCCACCAATCGCGCGGATACCTTCAGCACTCCGGATCTGGCTGCGGCCGGGGTTCCCTTCGACGATCGCATGTGGATAGATGCCTTCGACGATCCGAATCACGTCTACATGGAATACCACGATTTTGGAACCACCTCCCAAATCTTTGTGCAACGCTCGAACGATGGAGGCCAGACTTATGATAACGCCGCGAACCAAGCAATTGACGCTGCGACGGAGCCGAGCGCTGGTCCTCCTACGGGCAACGTCGCCGGCCAGATCAAGGTGGACCGTAGTAGTTGTTCAAGCCGCGGCAACCTATACCAGATCTTTGTGGCCCCCGACAACCCGATCGACAACGCACAAAACTCCGCCAAATTCGTCAACGCCGTCTATGTTGCGGTGGCATCGGACGTAAGTCTCACGACACCTACCTACACGTTTAAGGACTACAAGATCTTCAGCTGCGGAGCGGGTTCGACCTGTCCTAGTGGGCTCGGCCTCGCCAATCTGTTTCCGGCGCTCGCGGTAGACAACTTTGGCTACCTGTACGCCGCGTGGTCAGACAACACAGACATCTATTACTCGTACTCGAAGACTCTCGGGACAACCTGGTCTCCGGCCATCAAGGTAACTCAGGGCACGACACAGGCGGATAGGTCGAACGTGTTCCCCTGGGTTGCAGCCGATGCTGACGGCCACGTGGCCATCGCCTGGTATGGTGCTGATGCGGCTGGCAATTCGAACACGATCTCGGCGACCAACACGCACTGGAACGTCTTTGTTGCGGAGAGCGTCAACGGCCACGCGACCGCGCCGGTTTTCACGCTGAGCCAGGCCACCGACCATAGTAACCACACGGGGCAAATCTCAACCGGCGGCCTAACTGGCAGCTCCGACCGCAGCCTTGCTGACTTTTTCCAGATCGCGATTGACCCAACGAACCATCGCGTTAACGTTGCCTACGCTGATAACCATGCGGGCACATCTGTTACGTACTTCACGCGGCAGAAGAAAGCAGCCCGAGGCATCGTCACCAAGGGCCAGTGTGCAGGGCACCAATGACGGCGTACCCGTCACGCACAGTTGTGAATTTGCAGCAGAGCGATGGGCGCTCTCAGAGCGGCACCAAGGAACTGCAACTCATCCGAGATCTTATCGACAGCGATAAGGCGAGAGGACGGCAACGGCCGCAGCACCCGATCCGCACGACACGTGCGGCTAAAGGCAACAAGATAGATTGGACAAGGGGAAATATTCTTCCTTAAGGTATGCGAAATCCCATATTGAAAACGGCCCTAGGCGGCTCAGATTCGGGCTGCTGGTCGCGCGATGGCCAAGAGAATGGAATCCATTAAAACGGGTCAGAACTCGAAATCGGCATTGTCTGTTTTCTAACCGTGACGGCGTGACTAGACGAAAGCTGTGCTGAACGCGACGTGTGTAGGTGCTCGATCAGGTAGCGAGCACTGGGCGATTCTCCCGTGCCGCTCTGCATGAGTTCGTCCAGCGTTTGCTCTGCACCACGCGAATAGAACTTCTTCTGGAGGTAGTTACCAGCTTGCTTGCCCCACTCAGTTCCGAAGCGCTGGTCCAAATTGTGTAGGATTTGGC
>DATEPX010000036.1:0-3008 GCA_035272945.1 Terriglobales bacterium | reverse complement strand
TCATACGCCCTCGGCAGGCCAAGTGCTGGTCGATGGCGTCGATTTGAGCACGGTTCGGCTGGATTCCTATCGCACCCGCCTGGGTGTGGTGTTGCAGGAATCGTTTCTATTCGACGGGACGATCCGCGAAAATGTAGCGTTTTCGCGCCCTGAGTCAAGTGAAGAAGAAATCATGCGTGCCTGCCGGATTGCGCGCGTGGATGAATTCGCCGAGAGCTTTCCTGATAAATACGAGACGATCGTAGGCGAGCGCGGCGTGAAGCTTTCCGGCGGACAAAGGCAACGCATTTCAATTGCGCGCGCGATTCTTGCCGAGCCGCGAATCCTGATCCTCGACGAAGCTACATCCAGCCTGGATTCGGAATCGGAAGCGATGATCCAGCACGGGCTTTCATATCTCATGCAGGGCCGGACAACTTTCGTCATCGCGCACCGGCTTTCCACCATCCGCCGCGCCGATCAGATTCTAGTTGTGGGGCAGGGGCAAATCGTCGAACGTGGCACGCATGAGCAGCTCTACGCCACTCAGGGACGCTATTACGATCTCTATACCAGGCAGCAAGGACTGGAGCAGAATCTGTTCCTGGCGCCGGGAGAAGGAGATGCGGTGTTGGCCGCCGCCGGCGAAAATGGTCGTGAAAAAAATGGCGACTCGGATATTCAACCCGCGGACGCCCTGCGGCTGATAAGAGGCGAGGTGCGGTAGAGTTTTGGCGGCCGGTTAAGATTATCCTTCAAACCTCAGTTATTCCGAATTTTCCACAAGAAAATGCCAACTCCATATTGACGTAATCCGGGAATGCTGATAATTTCCGGTTCCCCATCGTTTCTGAAAACCTTTTGGCAACAGCAGCACTTTCACGTATGGGTATACGGGATCGATTAAGGTCATAATGGGCGTCTCCGGCCCTACCTGCGATTCCTGCGGAGCAGCTTCCGGTGGCAGCTTCGTCTTCGATGCAAACGGGAACCAGACGCAGCGCACCGACGCAAACGGAAATGCCACCAACTACACCTATGATGCCAGCGGCAATGTCGCCAGTAGATCCGTTCCATTGGCCAACGGCACCACCCCAACCTGGAACTACGCATACAACTCTTTCGGGGAAGTGCTGACCGCTACCGATCCGCTGAACCACACGACTATCTCGCTCCACTGAACGATGGCATGTTTCCGAAGTGATTCTGTGTTCGTGGAACCGCGTTCTTTCGAGAAATAGAATCCATCGCGGAGGAGGTTGTACTCATGGTTGACAGGAATCCAGCCCATCAACGAAGCTCTTGGCCTCTTTTGGTCGGACTCGGACTGGTCGGGTTGGTAACAGGAGCGCTTGCAGGCTACTTCGGCTATTCCTTCGCGGTCGTAGCCAAAAATCCCCTCGTCAGTGTCGCGGATGATTCGGGTGAGCAACCGTTCGATCAGACGTACAGGGAAATGGCACGGCTCGCCGGCCTAGAAATAGTTGCTGGGAAATGTGATTCTGCGCCGGACCCGAGGATTATCGATCAAGAAAAGCAACTCATAGACCAGATCGAGGTCAGTGCAAAGAAGGCGAATCTGGACCCGCCATTGAGCATAGCTCGCGCAGTCGTCGCCTATCGCGGTTCTGCCGTTCAGCAAGAGACGGCGTTCCTTCAGAGGGCGGGATGGAGCGATACGTCGTCCGATCACTTCGCGAATATCGTGCGCGATCTGGACGGCTGCCAACCGCACAGCGTTGCCCCGAAGGAGAAGCAACAATGACACGCGGTCTAAAGCTCGGATTCGTCCTTGTCGTCGGGTTGATAGCAGGAATTTCGGTTGGCGTCCTTTACGCCAGGCAGACCATCGGCACGAGTTCGAACTGGATGTCCCAGTGGGCAGCCGTCGGAACGTATGCTGAACTTACCAATCTTCAGTACCAGTACGCGGATGAGGCACATGCAAGAGCGGCACTGTCAGACTTCGTCAAGTTCGCAGAGCAGTTGAGGGCTAAGGGGACGATATCCGACCCAAAGACCTTTGGGTTCGATGTAGCTCTCGCCTATATGCGTTTGGCGATGCTAGACCGTCGCGCCGGGAACATGGACGGCCACCAGGCAAATCTGTCCAGCGCTCAGGACGCACTCAAAGCGGCTGGTTCCGAACACACGTCCGCCGATGAAATGGAACGATTCGTGAGTCAGCACGAGCCTCACCGGTAAAGGAAGCAGCCGGCCGACGCCCTGCGGCTGATTAGAGGAGAGGTGCGGTAGAGCTTTGACGATCGATCCTCCTCGACATCCTCTTTGTTAGTCACAGACCCAAAAATGAAAACCAAACTGCTCGGTGCGATTGCAGTTCCGATCCCACCGCAGCGAGGAAACTTTTGATGCCTGGGCTTGAACCCGGACAGTTGGACGTGGAGCAGTCTTCGTGATTATGCTTATGAGGAGCCAGGACGGGTGAAACTAAACCAATGACCAGTACCAAAGCTCAAGCGGATTGCCATGCGCAAGCGCGAACTACCCCGCCCTTGCAAAAGGCGCAAGAGCGGGGCACCCTCACGAGTTGTGGCGGACTCACGAAACATGGCGAAGGCCGGGCCACCCGGCCCTCTTCTGACGAATCCGAGGCGGATTGGAGGCATCGCTTGTGACATTGACACCGGCACATAGGGGTTCTGTTACTCGTTTGCATTCTGCCGATGTTGAGCAGCTGTCGTGAGATTCCCACTTCGGTCAAGGTGGGAACGGTCCCTCATTCTCGTTCGACGGAAGTGGACGGCTAGCATCGTTTAGAATCTATGGCCCACAACCGGGGTACAAAATCGCAACACCATTCGACGCGAAGTCACTGGTATGGCGCGTACAGCCTACAGAAGGGTATTTCAAGGGTGCTCGGGTCGAAGGTTTGAAGATCGAGTACGGCAGTATTCCGGTCGGGTACACGCAGGCGATACCAAACAGTGGAACCGCCTCTGCGCTGCCTCCGGGGCAAGTCTATTATTTCTTTGCGGAAACGACGAATGCGCCCCCAGCCGAGGGTT
>DATEPX010000035.1:0-11728 GCA_035272945.1 Terriglobales bacterium | reverse complement strand
CCCACTCAGGCGGGCGCTCGACCAGCGCCACAAACCGGACCAACTTGAAATACGCGATGGCTCTGTAAAGATTCACGCGCTCCGGAGAGTAATCTCGGGCTCCGGCCTCATAAACGCGCTGGAATTGGCTGGCCAGCGAGTCGAAGTGATCGAGCGCGCCAAACTGCGTCAAGCCGTGAAGCCCAAGATGAGCGGTAAAGTGCGCCACGTCGAACAAGGGGTCGTACTGGCAGAACTCATCGAAGTCCAGGCAGGTGAACCGGTCGCCGTGCACCACCAGATGCTCGGCAGTGAAGTCCCGGTGGGTCGGACCTGGAGTCCATCCTGATAGCTCCTGTCCGCGCTCCTCGAAGCGAGCCAGCAGAGTACCCACACTGTGGCTACCTTCTGGGTATACCCCGCTCAGGAGTTTTCCCCAGCCGGCCAACGTCCGCAGATGGTCTGCTAGGGAATAACGGCGCCCGGTCGCGACCCCACAACCATGCAGAGCTAGTAGCCATTCCGCTGCTGCCGAGATTTTGCGGGCGGCATTGGCGTCAGAGACCAAAACAGCGCTGAGCAACTCACCTTCCGTCCAAGCAGATAGCAAGAGGCGATGTTCAAGGACGCAGGCAACGGGCTCAGGAACGAGGAAGCGGCCGGCTCCCAAGCCATGGTTCCGGAGTTCTTTGAGTGTCGAGTAAACGGAAGCCGCCCGGTCGTCGCGGTAGAGCTTGCCGAGCAGTCGCCGGCGTTCCGGCACACCATCCTTGCGGTCGATGGCTAACTCAAGCTCAAGACTGCACCGTTTGCCCGGAAACAGGCGGCGGAGGTAAGCACGACTCTCCAACAGGCACGCATCGGGGCCGAGCCACTGTGGCACCACGGGCGACAGCGTCGACGTCAACCAAGATGGTTGGCACAAGGATGCATATCCGGGCAAATCCGGATCGACAGGAAGCTCGAATGCTTCCAGAGGTACAGCAGTCGTGTTGGTAAGCACCGTTTTAGGATACAAGGCGCATTCACCGACAATCTGAGGTCATCCTGACACGGCACGCGCGGGCGCGCCCTCCAGGATCCGGATACCTTCGTCCAGCATCATCTCCGCCCTCTCGGCCCATCCGCGGACCCGCTTGTTCACGTCACTCTTGGCACGCTCCAGGCATACCGCCGCCTGCTGAAAGGCGAGGGTCGGAAGGGACGAGCCAACTGCGTCGGCGTACGTCGCAATGAACACTTCTTCCGCCCAATCGAGCGCGCGCATGAAGCCGAAATATTTCAGCGCCATCCGCCTGAGATCGACGAGGAATCGTGCGACATCGTGGCTGGGGTCGGCCAAGTTGAACGTGTCCCAGTCGATGACGACCGCGCGGCCGTCGAGCAGGAGCACCTGCCCGCACGTGTACATGCCGTGGCCGGCACGCATTTCGACGCCGTTCGAAGCGGGGACCATGGCCGTCAGCTGCGCAATAAGGCGCCTGGCCTTGCCGGCAAAGAAAAGGTCAAGGTCGGCAACGCCCTCGAGCCATCTGTTCCATGCTTCCAGGGAGCTCTCGATGTGAAAGGTCGGTCCCGTGCGGGGTGCTCGCTCCTGAAATCGAGCGAGCCATGTCGCGCACCGCTCAACGGCTGCGATGCGATCGGGCGCAATCGGATCTGCAATGATTGACCGGGCGCGAGTGCCGACGACTTTCTCACACAACAGGAGGCGCAAGGAAGGCAGGTAGGCAAGGGGTCTCGGAATCGAGAACTCCTCCTCATCCCCAAAACCGGCCTGCCGGATCTCTTCCATGACGCGATAAATGTCGGAACGGTCCTCGGCGTAGACCTTCCCGATCAACTCTTGCCACCCGCTCGCAGTCGGCAACGCGATCGCGAACGTGCAGCGGCTCGCCTTGTGCCACTTGAGCACGCGAAGCCGGACTTCTCGCGAGGCGTCCCAGTTCCCGTGCGGCAGTACGTTACTCAGCTGTCTTAACAACTCAGCCGTATCAAGAACCGCTTTGAGGGTCGAAATCGCCGGATCGCCGGCCTCGTCAACCAATTTCCCCACGGACTATCTCCTCCTCCTTACAAGACACGAAGCCCCTCAGAAAGCAAGGCCTGAATCCCGTCGCGGAAGGTACAGACGGGGCGATTCGCCTCGTATTTTGAAAGCCGTAGGCAGGTCAAAGCCCGGTACCATGGCAGGTTCGCTCGGACGTCGAACGGGCTCAGAGTCTGGTACGTTTTCAGGAATACTTCTGCGATGCCATCAAGCGCGCGAATCGACCCCATGTACTTGAACGCAAGCCGCTGGAGGACAACCACGAATCTCGCTACGTCGCGGCAGGGATCCGTCACGTCAGCGCTGTCCCAATCGAACACGGTTGTCCTGTTCTCGGCCACGATGATCTGGTTGCAGTTATAACTGCCGTGGCCTGCGCACCATCCGCTGCGGCCTGCCTCAGGCGCTTTCTCTTGGAGGCGACGGGACAACCGTGTCGCCATCTCCGCCAGCGGTTCGCTTACTTTTGCTACCCTGCGGGGCCACCTCGCGATCTCCTCCGCCTGGGCCTTGGCGTCCAGGATTTCCCCTGAACGTGGACCGGCGGCGTGAAATTTGGCAAGCCAACGTGCGCAACGTAGTGACGCCCGGGTGCGCTCAGACTCGTTGCCGACGAGGAAAACGTGCTTGGCTCGCGGCCCCTGGACCTTCTCCTGGAGCAGCAAACGCAAGCTAGGCACGTAGGCCAGAGGCTTTGGGATCGAGAACTCATTCTCCCGCTCGAATCCGGCTCGCTCGATCTCCTGCATGGCTCGAAACACGTCGGGGCGATCAGTCGCATAAACCTTTCCGATCGCGAAACTCCATCCATCGGCAGTCTCCATGGCCATCTCAAGCGTGCAGCGCCTTCCCGGATGGTGCTTCAGGACCTGAAATCGAACGTTCTGAACGGTCGCGTATATGCCGGGAAGAGCCTGCCGAAGCTGACTTGTGATCGTGCCCGGATCGAAGATCGCTCGGAGCGTAGGAATTCCCGGATCGCGGATGAGCGTCGATTCTAGGAAACGCTGCCCCAATCGAGGAGCGGCTGTCATGCTCGTCCCTCCAGGATACGAAGACCTTCATCGAGCGTTACTTCAGCCCTTTCGCGCCATCCGCTGGCCCGCTTATGAACGTCATGTTTCGCGTGCTCCAGGCAAATTGCCGCCTTTTGAAACGCCAGCCGCGCCGCCTGATCGGAACGGTGCGGGGCCGCGTAGCCTTCCAAAAACGCCTCCGCTTCGTGGTCCAAAGCGCGGATCGATCCTCGAGATCGCAGTGCCAGCCGCTTCAGCCCTACCATGAAGCGGGCAAGGTCACGGGCCCGGTCCGCCAGTCCATAGCTATCCCAGTCAACGCTCACCGTGGAGCGTTCGGCGAAGATCACCTGGTGGTGAGTAAAGTCGCCGTGGATGGTATGCATCTCAGCGTGATCTAGCGCCGATGCTGTCTGTTCCAGCCTCTTGAATAACGCCCCCGCCTTGTGCGCGAAGGGCTCGCCCAGGGCGGCCAGCCGGTGGAACCATTGTTCGAGCGAGGCAAGATAGCTGCTCGGCTGAAAGCGTGCCCCAAGGCGGGGCGCCAGCGCGTGGAACTTCGCCAGCCAGCGGGCACAGCGTTCAGCTGCTGCTTCACGTTCAGATTCATCGTGTGACAGGAATGACTCTGTTGCCGCCCGGCCCGGAACCTTCTCCTGCAACAACAACTGCAACGGGTGCAGGTAGGCGGTTGCCTCGGGTATTGAGAATTCTTCCGAAGGACCGAAGCCTTCGCTCCTGATCTCCTGCATCAACCTGAAGACATCGGAGCGATCTTTCGCATACACCTTGCCAATCAGGTCCAGTGGTCCCTGTCGCGTTTGCACCCTGATTTCGACCACGCACCTTTTCCCCGGGTGATGCCGAAGCAGGTCAACCTGGATCTCTCCGACTCCCCTTGCTTGAAGGCGGGGGGAACAGCGGAGATGCGTACGGAGTTCCTCCGGATCCAACACGGCGCGAAGGGTCGGTAGAGCCTGATCGTCGAGGATGGTCGCGGATGCGGACATGAAGCCTTTCATTTCCCGGGGCGGACGAATATGTCCAGCAGTCGCTTGGCGCTACCCTCGATCGAGAAGTGTTCCTCAATCTTGGCTCGCGCGGTGCGCGCCAGCCGGTCGCGCAAGTAAGCGTCCGTCAGGACCCGCTCAAGTGCCTTAGCAAGCGCCGGTGGGTCGCCGGGCGCGACAAGCAACCCATCACGCTCCGACTCAATCAACTCCGGAATGCCGGCCACTGGAGTTGAAACCACAGGTAGGCCGCAGGCCATAGCTTCCAGCAGCACGTTCGGTAGACCATCGCGGTCCCCATCCGCCGCCACCACGCAAGGAAGCGCAAAGATGGAAGCGCGTTCGTAGGAGAGGCGCACTTTCTCGTGAGGCTGCGCGCCCAGCAGGCTGACACAGTCCTGCAAGCCGCAATCTGCCACGCGGCATCTCAGCTGGTGCCGCAGTTCTCCGTCGCCGATGATCTGCAGGCGGAAGTTGTGGCCCCGCTTACGGAGGATGTCAGCCGCGAGAACTAGGTCGCCCAGTCCCTTCTTCTCGACCAGCCGGGCCACCGCGAGGATGATGGGCGGCGGCGGATCCGACGCGCGCGGCCACCGGAAATTGAACTCAGAAAGATCCAGACCGTAGTTGATGCACCGCACCTTCCCGTCGAGGTCCGGCTTGATCCGATGTAGGTACTCCCGGTTGTACTCGCTGACGGTCACCACAGCTTGAGCGCACTCCATCTCCGCTCGCAGAAGCGACGGTTGCGTATCGGCGTAAATGTCGCGCGCGTGAGCGGTGAAGCTGTAGGGCACGTCTACCAATTCGTGCGTGAACATGGCCACTTGGGTCGGAGCCGTGGTGAAGTGAGCATGCAGATGAGTGACGGGTTCGTGGCGCAAAAGATCCGCCATATAGCCGGCCTGGAAGAAGCGCCCCAAAATGCTCCGCCGCCCGTAACGCAACGCCCGGAGCATGGTTGGGAAGTAGCGTCCGGGCAGGTCTCGCGCGATGCGGAGATTGGCCCGCAGGACCGTCCAGCCGTGACGCCTGAAATTCAGATAAGTGACCGGAGCGCGCACCCTGGCAACCTTGACGTTCACCGGTTCCGCACGTGGGGCTTTGGTGGAGAAGATCCGCAGCGAAACGCCGCATCGCTCCAAGGCGAGGATCTCGTTCAAGACAAAAGTCTGCGACAGGCGTGGCCAAGTGCTGACCAAGTATCCGATTTTCGGCTCCCGCTCAGATGGACGCTGCATAATCTTCTTTGGGCACCTGCAGGAGTTCTACGAGGCGATCCGCCGCCCGGGTTGCGCCATCCATCGGAAGCGTTCCCTCCGAGAGCGGGTAGTCACTCCTCTTGAGGTCCTCCTGCAGTCGCTCTGCCAGCGTTTCCGGAGAAAGGTTCGCGGGATAGAGCACGTCGATGAGGTGTCGGCTGACAAGCAGTCTGGCGCGTGTGGTTTGCTCTGCACTGGGTCCGCTGCGAGGAATTACCAGCGCTTTCTTTTTCAGGTACAGCACCTCCGCCAAGGTATTGTAACCGGCCATGCAGACCACCAGATCGGCGGCGGCGATGCAACTCGCGCTGTCATCCACATAGGGCACGATCCGAATTGGGAGACCACTGGCCTCGGCTACGAGTTCGCTCGCGAACGCCGACGGGGCATTCACCCCCACCGCCATTAGGGTGAACAAATCGGCGCCGGGCGGCAGCAAGCGGATCGCGCGCACGTACGTCCGCATGAGCAACTGCCCATCGCCTCCCCCACCCGCCGACACGAAGATGAAGTGACCTTTCCTGATCCCGGCGGCTTGCCGCACTTCCTTCGCACGCTTCACCGGGTCTCGCTTGACCACGTAGCCACAGTAATGAGTCCCGGTAAGCAGTACCGGCAAGCTATAGGTCGAGCAGGTGTTGAACATCTCCTTGCTGCCATAGATTAGGATCCGGTCGTAGTAGCGGCGCACCGCGTCGTAGGCCCCCTCCGATTCCCATACACGCTGGGTCACTTCAGGGGCATCCAGGATGTCGCGCAGGCCGAGGACCACGCAGCACTTCGGATAAGCCTGCTTCAGAGCCTTGACCGCGGGCAGCAGTTCCCCTTGAGCGCCAACCGGCATATGATCGACGAGAAGCAGGTCGGGCCGGAAGTTCAGGAGAACGTTGCGCAATAGGTCGGCACGCAATTGCACCACTTCCCTCTGGTCGATCCGCAGGCGCGTGGCTTCCCAGCATCCCGCGCTGACCTTGCGGATGGAGGGCAGCTTGACATGGTCCATGCGCTCCGGGACCGTGAAAAATGGAGCCACCGGCGAGTCAGCCAGCAGGAGAACGTTGCCGTCCTTCCTGGCGTCCAGAAAAGCTCCGCCGATCAGGATGTTCCTTCGTAAGTGACCCAGGCCGAGACTATCTTGTGAGTAGATTGAGACACGGCAACTGGGGCTCATTCTGGCACCTCCTTTCTGTCACACGCGGGAACCTGATCGGGACCAAGTTTGGGCGGGCAAGAAGTTGGGGTAGGAAAAAACACGCCGCACCTCGTGGACTCGTCAGCAAAAGTTATCTGTACGTGGAGCGAATCGGAGGCCGTGAAGATGATCAGATCGGCTCTACGTCGTACGATCCGTATTCGGTTTTCCACGGAGGCGACAAAGCGCGCAAAGACGTAGCTGGAGAACAAGGGCAACTGCACCAATTTCTGCCGATCGCTCCAACGGCGTAGCTCGTTGACCAGCGGTAAGAATGTAGTGACGCCCCGCTGTTTCAGCTGGGAATCGACGAACTTCTCGTGGCGGGAACGCGTCTGAATCGCGTACCACTGCAACCCTGGGATAACTCCTGGGAAGTGTGCGGGGTCGCTTTGGTGCATAGGATTTCATCCAGTTTTTATTTTGCTCTAATGTGTCGTCAACGAGACCGCTCTGTAATCACCGTGTGGTCACACTTACAGCTCCGCTCTCTCAGTCACAGTGACTTCGCATTCGCACGGTATTACGGTATTAATGTAGGAAAGGCTGCGTCAATTGTCTGACCGAAGTAACCCGGAAGGTTAGTACCCGAAAATCTCTGCTGGGGGATTCGGTACAGTGTGGAACCTGAATCGGAGGAATCTGAACCTTGCTCGCGGCTCTGATTTGGGGTGCCAACCCGCCTGCCGCGTGTGAACAACAAAAGGAACATTAAGCGTTTCTGACCGCTCTAAACCCTACTCAATGCTCCTGAAAATGCCTTGCAAGCTCCTGATTTTCCGTTGGTTTCAGAATTACCAAGGTTTCGGTCGGTCCCACTGCCCCGCTCGCGTCGGTCACCGTGCCGCGAATCGCTCCCGTATCCACGTGCGCAAGGGCAGGGTTCGCCGTAAACACAGAAATTGCTGTCGCCCCCGCGTTCAACGCGCTTAGTCTCGAGCCTACAGGAGACTTGTAAGAATCTGATTTCTCCATCTCGGCCGGGACTGCGCGAAGCGTTAGAGCCGCTGTTGCGAGAAGTGGTGGGGACGTTGGCTTGGAGCCCGACTCCCGAGCGAACCCGAGTCCCTTCATAATCTCCAAAGATGAAAAGTTTGTTCTTGCGGATCGGCCCTCCCAAGGCGCCGCCGAAGCGGCCTGCTCCGAAGTGTCCATCTATCCCTCGTGGACACTTCCCGATGTGCCCACAACTGGCATCATCGCTACAGACTCACGCTTCGTCTACACGGTACTGGGATGACGCTTACGGTGTAGGGCCTTGATCCGGCTCACATAACGCATGAAGTGGATGCTCGACATGAAAGGGTTCTGTCCCGGGGTCGAGTCTGAGCCCCCCTCGGGCGATACACAATCGGGCTAAGGTAGGTGACCGAAGTGGGACAGCTCCACCAAGCTCAAAGGAGTGTGGCCAAAACCCCCTCTAGATACTTGAACCGGAGTGGGATGGCTCTACCCAGCCCACGGGGAAATCCGCCGAGAAAGCCCTTTCATTATTAAGAGGCCGGTTTTTACGGAAACTCTTCGTACCGGAGACCACCACACCGAGCACGGGTGCCGCAACTGCGGCGATCGTTTGAATGCACGCTTTGAACTAGGTTCGGCATTATTGTGGATCTCCGTTGACGCGCGTTTGGCGACGGTAGAAAACAGTCGCTTTCGGCGATCCTTATTCCTGTCATTGTCAAGCGGTTCCAAAACGCGAGTCTCCAAATCTAAATATCTTAGGTCGTAATCCATAAAACTGATAAGCCAGATGTCGTCGTGAATTTCTTTGATGCCGACGGCCTGACCGACGAGGACTGTGCAGAAATTGATTTTTTTGTGACCCACGCAGATGTGCCTTCAATCGGTAACCACGATGATATTGTCACGGAACGTATAGTCGAATCCTTGGCAAGTACGAACAGAGGGTTGATAGACCTCGGCCGGACACTTCATAATACAGAGACCTCGAAAATCGAAAATGTAAGGAAAAAGTTTGACTAAGCTAACCGGCGCCAGGTTTTTGCATTGGCCGAATGAACTTAAGAAGCTGTCCGGAATTGAACGACATTTTCCCCATAGCGAAATACAGTTTTAACCTGATTGTAACGATCGGCCCTCCGAAGTATTCAAGAACGGGCCCTTTTTTATTTATATCGGTCTGTGCACCCAGGCAGCAGCTCGGCCCTGGGCAGGGAGACATATGATTGCCGAGGGCGAGCGGCGCTGTTCGCACCCAGCCCTACTAGGTCGCAGGACCAGACTGATTGGTGGTGCAGATGTTGGCAACGAGAAAGCTAAATTCATCAGGGTCATTCTCGGACCAGCTGCGAAATCCTTCGGCGCGATTCGGTGGTGTTCTTGGGGAACGCTTCCCCAAAGCAATCGATAAAAGTCTCGGGAATGGCTATCATCTAGGTCATGGGCGTGGAGAAACACTGGCTGCGGGGTTTCTTCTTTTGGATGCCTCCCTTCGGCCCATCTACGCCAGTGAAGAGGCTCTGGCCATCCTTGCTTATCCGGGAGTTCCATCCGAGACCAAAGTGTTTGGCAACTCTTTGCAGGGCAAGATTCGAGCGCTTCTCCACAGCAACGGCAATCACAACGGACATCATAATGGTACCTCTCCATCCAAATTTCTGAATGAAGTCGCCTCGGGAAAGAGGCGCTACCAACTTCGAGCCTTCTCGATGAAATCGAACCTCGGAATTGGGCGCGGACCCGCGGTCGCTCTACTACTGGAAAGAAATCACCGCGGCGCGCTCCATCTCGAAAGTGTGGCTCGGGAATTCCGGTTAACCCCCCGCGAAAAAGAAACCGTCGATCTTCTGCTTCAGGATCTCAGCACCAAGCAGATCGCTGGCCGGATGAACATCAGCCCAAACACGGCTAAGGCTTTCTTACGATCCGTGATGATCAAAGTTGGCGCGGAAAACAGGACCGGCATCATCGGGAGAATTCTTCAGGCGTCGAAATCCATGAACGGGGAAAACTCCTTTTCCTAAACTCATACTCTGTTCATCCCACGTTCATTTTCGTGGGTTGATGGGCGTGCCAGGTTAGATGGGCTCCTATGCGATCAGGGTCGCAGAAAAAGCGCTTTCATCGACGTTATCCAACCACTGGACGGTTTAGCGGCAGCCAGTTGCCATTGCATCCCAGCCAGCCGAAGTCGCGGGCTATTGAAGGAAAGGTAAGAGATATTTCGGATGGGGGGTTCTGCGTGATTGCGCCGCATGCTCCGGAAACGTCCGGGCTTCTTCAAGGCCGGCTCTTGTTTCCCCGGATGCCCGCGCAGATCCCCACGCTCGTTCAAGTTCGTTGGGTAGAACACGCCCCATCCGGCCCGAACTACCGGATCGGTTTGCAATACGTTATTTGAATCGTCAGTTTCTTCGATTTTTTCTCGTTTGTTCCCCTGAAGCAGTACTAACCATCCGGACTAACCATTTGGGCTAGTCCATCAGCCAATTGACGCCGCATCTCGACATTAATACCGTGTTAATGCGACGTGAATGGTGGCATCGAAGTCGCGCAGTGCTGAAATCTACCGTTATTGCGATCTCCGCCCCAGCTGAGGCCGTGGCGGAGATTTTCGTTTTTCTCTGGAGGCTGGATGCGGGTACTTGTGACTGGCGGGGCGGGTTACATTGGCAGCCATACTGCCAAAGTTTTGGCTCGCGCAGGGTTCGAGCCAATCGTGCTGGATAACCTTTCCACGGGTCACCGGTGGGCTGTGAAATGGGGTCCGCTGGTCGAAGGTGATCTTGGTGATTCCGCATTAATTCGCGAACTCATCAAATCCCATAGAATTCAAGCCGTTGTCCACTTTGCCGGGTTCGCCTACGTGGGAGAGTCCATGCAGCGCCCGCGGCAGTATTTTCGCAACAATGTGACCTACACGCTCCGGCTGTTGGACGCAATGACGGATACGCGGGTAAAGCACATTGTGTTTTCGTCCAGCTGCGCGACCTACGGTACTCCAGCAAGCGTTCCCATTTGCGAGGAGCACATCCAGACTCCGATAAACCCTTATGGTGAGTCGAAGAGGATGGTTGAACGCATCCTCGCCTGGTACGGGGAGGCCTATGGCTTGCGCTGGACGGCCTTGCGCTATTTCAACGCGGCCGGTGCTGACCCAGATGGGGAGTTGGGAGAGCACCATTCACCGGAAACTCATCTTATTCCACTCGCCATGCAAGCGGCTCTGGGAGAGAAACCGGCGCTCGAGATCTACGGTACGGATTATCCCACTCCAGATGGCACTGCCGTCCGCGACTACACGCATGTCATGGACCTGGCCGAGGCTCATGTTGCAGCCCTAAGGCGCATGCTCAAGAGCCAAGAGAATGCCGCCATTAACCTGGGCACGGGAAGTGGTCACTCCGTTCGCCAGGTAGTTGCAGCCGTCGAACGGGTGAGTGGACGCCGCGTCCCGGTTCGTGAAGCGCAGCGTCGCCCCGGCGACCCGCCTGAACTCGTCGCCGATCCAGCGAAAGCCAGGGAGCTTCTGGGCTGGAAACCGCGGCATTCCTCTCTGGAAAACATCGTTCAAACTGCTTGGAATTGGCTCATTTCTAGAAAACCCACAATGGGCGGCGTTGACCCGGCTCGACGAAAGGTGGACCCGCTAAGAGAGGCTCCTTCCCATGCCACTGCAGCGTGACAGTTGGGGCGCGGCCTCGTCACTCAGCGGCTGGGCAACAACCAGTCGGGCTGTTTACGGCAACCGCAAACGGAGTCGGCAATGAACTCGCATGTTGAAATTGAACGAGCCCGGGAAATAGTTGGGAGGCCCAAAACGAAGGTGGCGAGAGGATTATCGTTTGCGCTTTGTGCGGTGATTTCCATCTTGATTTGGCCGCTCTTTCTCGTGGCCCAGGACAACGCGAGCGTAAGCGGTAAAGTCCAAGGACCGGGCGGCGCAGCGCTGGCGGGAGTAACGGTGACTCTAGTTAATCAAGAAACTCAGGCGAAACAAGAGACGATCACCGCTGAAGATGGCACCTTCGTCCTCACCCAACTTGCACAGGGCAATTACCTTCTTCAGGTCGAAGCTAGCGGCTTTGAGACTTATCAGAACCAGATCCAAGTAGGAACAGACAGGCCGAGCTCGTTGAAGATCAAGCTGAAATTACCGACGGTAGAGGAGGAGGTCACCGTAAGACCCGATACCAGTGATGACAGGGTTTCTCCGGAAAGCAACAGCTATTCAATGAAAATAGACGAGACTTTTT
>DATEPX010000034.1:0-34415 GCA_035272945.1 Terriglobales bacterium | reverse complement strand
AGTATTCCAAGCAGTTATTCGATCAGGCACAAAAGACTGCGAGTCAGACGGATGATCCAGCGGTCCGCAAACTCCTGGGCGATCTCCTCGCGGCACGCGATCCCATCACGGCTGATCTCGCCAACGGCGATGCTGGCGTGGTTTCAAAACTGCAGCCGCTTCTAACCAATCTCGAACAAAACGCAAAACGCTGAAGAGTTTAGAAACAGGTAGTCAAAACCTGAGTCTGTCCGGCCACCACCTGGTTAAAGTAGGTCACATTATCGGGTGCAGCATAAGTCCCATCCGTCTGCAACTTCTGGTGCTGCCACTTCACCAGGCCGTAGGGCTTCGCGACATGGAACTCTTCCTTATCCCCGCACGTTAAGTAATTCGAATCGCAGCTGTAGCGATAGCTGATCACCAGGGTCTCCAGGTTGTTCGGCAGGCCGCCGCCCAGCGACTCGCTGTAAGGCCCCCACACTTCGTTGAGGACATGTCCCAGGCTCTGGTTCACAAACGTATTGCAGTCAGAATGGATCTCGTAGGTCGAGTCGCTGATTTTGATGCTGGAGCCGGGAAATCCGCCTTGGGCAAAGCGAGGCAGCAGCGGCAGGTTGAACTTTCCCAGGGTTGGGCTGTTAAAGACCTTGAACGTGCTCGGATTGTGCCAATCCAACTCCGTCACCCAGAGATAAATGTACTTATCGTCGTACAGCTGAATGTCCCAGGGAAATCCCTGGCCAGTTTTCGTCCAGAAAAAGCGGTCAGGAAGAATACTCGTGTAAAGAGGGTTGGCGGTGCCCGCCATGTGATGGCTTGCACTGAGATCTGCGCTCATGGTCATCCACTCGAGCATGTCGTAGGTGACCTTTGCAGGAGGAGCCGGGTTGCCGGGACCTGAGCTTGGCGGCGGTGGGTTGCCCGGGCCTGAGCTCGGTGGAGGACTCGGCGGATTCGGCACAACCGGAGCTGCGGGGTTAGCTGGATTCACGCTGCATCCCAGGAGACACAAAGACACTACGAGCACCGCAAGGCACTTCATTACTCGACTCCGTCGCGAAGCTAATTTTTGGTCTTACTGCGCCGTGATCTTGCGGGCGGGCCCACGTGCCTGAGATTGCCGAGCACGCAAAGCGTATGACGGGAAGATAAACTCCACCCGGTAACCCAGGTAGGTCACGAAAGTACCTCGTCCCTGTTTTAGCGCCAGCGTCCCGCCGGTAAACGCGTGAGCCGCACTATTCAGAGCCGTGCGCCGAGTAGCGCCGGCGTCCCGCCGGCAATTTTCCGGCCACACAATGTTGGCTCCATTACACGAGTAGGGTGCCGCAGGGTCTTCAGCCTTGCATTCTTGAACCACTAGTTCGAACAGGCCGTAGCCGGTTCCTGCACTTAAGATTTCAGCAACAGGCCTTGGTTTCGTATAATAAAACCTTGCCTAAATACTCAATCGTTGTCCCCCTGCATAACGAGCAGGAGAACGTAACCGACCTCTACGATCGCCTGAAGGCGGTCATGGAAGTCAACGGCGAGCCCTTCGAGCTCGTCCTGGTCGACGACGGCTCTCGCGACCGCACCTTCCACCTGCTGCGCGAGATTGCTGCCATCGACAGCCGGGTCACGGTTGTCAAACTCCGCCGCAACTTTGGACAAACTTCGGCGCTCGCCGCCGGCTTTGACCACTCGCGTGGCGACTACGTGATCGCCATGGACGGCGACTTGCAGCACGACCCAGCCGACATCCCGATTTTCCTGGAGAAGATTGGCGAGGGCTACGACATCGTCAGTGGCTGGCGCAAGCAGCGAATTGATAATCTGTGGCTGCGCCGCATTCCATCGCGCTGCGCCAACTGGCTCATGGCCAAGCTGAGCGGCGTCGATATCCACGACTTCGGCACCACCTTCAAGGCTTATCGCCGCGAAATCCTCGAACAGGTGCCCCTCTACGGGGAGCTGCACCGCTTTATTCCTGCGCTAGCCTCCTGGCACGGAGCTTCGATCTGCGAGGTATCGATTCGCAACAGCCAACGCGAACGTGGCAACTCTCATTACGGCATATCCCGGACTTTCCGCGTCTTCTTCGACCTGATCACGATTCGCTTCCTGCTGAAGTATTTGTCCCGCCCGCTGCACTTCTTCGGCACAGTGGGTATGGCCAGCATCCTGGGGGGCTGTGGGGTGGCCGGTTGGCTGCTTCTAGAGAAGCTATTGCATCATGCGGACGTGATGAGCAAGCACGGCCCCTTGATGATCTTCACTGCCGTGCTCCTGCTGGCTGGCTTGAACATGCTGGCCGTCGGATTGCTCGGCGAAATGCAGGTACGCCACTACCACGAGCCCCAACATCGCGCCCCATACTCGGTGGAACGCGTTCTCCGCGCCCAGAGCGAAGAATCCACGATCTCAGAATAATGGTGTGGAGGCGGGTCTCCGCCCGCCTGGACGGGTCAAAGACCGGTGTCCCCGCACATGAGTAGCGGCCGAGAGCCTGTTCTCCCATCACATTCCGCTGTGACTTCCGTTCCTGACGCCGTCTCATGCGGTGTTTGACAATGAGGACGAGCCGCCAAGCTAGCCACGCCGGAGGATATAATGCCTAATCCCACGACTATGGAACCCATCACCCAATACGAACTCCGCATGGCCACGCGCATGTCGCGCCTGGGCACTGAAACCGCTTTTGAGGTTCTGAACAAAGCTCGCGCCTTGGAGCGCCAGGGTAAGCAGATTGTGCACCTGGAGATCGGCGAGCCCGATTTTGACACCCCTTCCAACATCGTGGAAGCGGCCGTCGACGCCCTCCACAAAGGCTGGACCCACTACGGGCCATCTGCCGGCTTGCCGGATTTGCGCCAAACCATCGCCGAAGAAGTCAGCCGCACCCGAGTGGTGGAATGTAAGAGCAACGAAGTCGTCGTTGTCCCAGGTGGTAAGCCTATTATTTTCTTTTCGATTCTGTCATTGGTTAATGAAGGCGATGAGGTTATCTACCCCAACCCGGGCTTCCCCATCTACGAGTCGATGATCAACTACATCGGCGGCCTTGCGATCCCGATCCGCCTGCGCGAGGAGCGCGATTTCGGCCTGGACGTGAAAGAACTGGCTTCCCTCATCACCGATCGCACCAAGCTGATCATCATCAACTCGCCGCAGAACCCCACCGGCGGCGTTCTCAGCAAGCGCGACATCCACGACATCGCCGATGCCATCGGCGATCGCAACATCATGGTGCTCTCCGACGAGATTTACAGCCGCTTGATTTTCGATGGGCAGCACTATTCGATCATGTCCGTGCCGGGCTTCAAGGATCGCACGATTCTGCTGGACGGCTTCTCTAAGACCTATGCCATGACCGGCTGGCGCATGGGATACGGCGTAATGCGTTCTGACCTTGCCGCGCACGTCACGCGCCTGATGACCAACTCCAATTCCTGCACTGCCAGCTTCACGCAAGTAGCTGGCATCGAGGCGCTGCGCGGCGACCAATCGTCGGTGGACAAGATGCGGGCAGAGTTCCAGCGTCGTCGCGACGCCTTTGTCGCCGGTCTGAACAAGATCAAGGGCTTTTCCTGCCGCATGCCCAAAGGTGCGTTCTACGTTTTCCCGAATATCCAGAAGACTGGCTGGAAGTCGAAGAAGCTTGCCGACGCCCTCCTGGAAGAGGCCGGTGTCGCATGCCTTTCAGGAACCGCTTTCGGCGACTTCGGCGAAGGCTACCTCCGCTTCAGCGTGGCCAACTCCCTCGAAAACCTGAGCAAGGCGCTGGACAGAATCCAGCAATGGACTGCGCACAATCTGTAGACCCTCTGCTCTTGTCATTCCGATCGCAGGGAGGAATCTGCTTTTGATCTCCTTTGCGCTGGTGGAAAAACTCTTCTCAAAATGCAGAGTCTTGACTTGGCAACATCCTGTTCAGCCATCACCCCTTCTTGTGACCCCCTTCACTGACCCTTGCGACACCGGAGGATAGCCTTCGTTTAGCAAGCTTTGCGCAGCGATTGCCACGGAAGGAAGACTATGTCCATCAAGAACTCCAAGACCGGGGAAACCGTACAGAACTATTCCATTGAGGAATTGAAAGAAGCCGCCAACCTGATGCGCGGCTATGACCTGGTCGCGTTGTGCGCGGCCGGCAGCGGCCATGCGGGCGGCACTCTTTCCATCATGGACATCACGGCAGCCCTCTATCTCCGCGTGGCGGACCACGATCCTCAGAACCCTTCCTGGGAGGACCGCGACCGCATTGTCTGGTCCACCGGACACAAGGCGCCTAGTCTCTATCTCGGCCTTGCATTCGCGGGATTCCATCCAGTGGATGACGTCGTAACTCTGCGCAAGCTGTACTCGCCTTACCAGGGGCATCCGCATTGGGTGAAGCTGCCCGGCGTAGAAGCCTCGACCGGCTCGCTCGGACAGGGTCTCAGCATTGCCGTGGGTCTCGCCCTGGCTGGCAAGTTGAACAGCAAGAATCACAAGGTCTTCTGCATCATGGGCGACGGCGAGCAGCAGGAAGGAGAGATCTGGGAAGCTGCCATGGAAGCCGCGCACTACAAACTCGACAACCTGATCGGGATTGTTGACTGCAACCGCCTGCAAATCGACGGCAAAGTTTCGGACGTGATGAATGTCGAGCCGCTGGAGGAGAAATACCGTGGCTTCGGCTGGGACGTAGTTCGCATCAACGGCCACGACATGAAGCAAGTGGTCGACGCCTTGGAGAATGCCAAGAAGGATCTTGGCAAGCCTCTCGTCATCCTCGCTAATACCGTGAAAGGGAAAGGCGTCAGCTTCATGGAAGACGTCGCCGGCTGGCATGGCAAGTCGCCCAACCTGGAGGAAATGCAAAAGGGCCTTGCCGAACTCGGCCTGACTGACAAGATCCCGGTGCGCATGCTGCTCGACAAAGCCAATAAGTATCAAGCCGTAGTGGAACGCAAACTCGAAGCCAAGATGCCCAAGTTCCGAGAGAACTATTGGTGGAATTCTGGCGATGCCATGAAAGTGAAAATGGAGCCCACCCGCATGGGCTTCGGGCAATCGCTGGCCGACAACGGCGACGATGAGCGCATCGTTTGCCTGGGCCTGGACATATCCGGCTCCATCACCATCAGCCAGTTCTATGCGAACAAGCCCGAACGCAAGAAGCGCTGGATCAGCATGGGTATTGCCGAGCAGTCGGCCACCGCGGCAGCCGCCGGACTCGCCAGAGAAGGGAAGATCCCCGTCTTCGGAACTTATGGGACTTTTGCCGCCGCGCGCAATCTCGATCAGATTCGCACTTCAGTCTGCTACGGCAACTTCAACGTCATGATCGCTGGCGCCCACGGAGGCGTTTCCGTCGGCCCCGACGGCGCTACTCACCAGGCTCTCGAAGACCTCTTTGCGATGTGCGGCCTGCCCAACATGTCGGTAGTCGTTCCCTGCGATTCCGTCGAAACTCGAAAGGCCACGACCTATCTCCTGCTGAAGCATGTAGGACCCAAGTACATCCGCTTCGCTCGTGAAGCGACTCCCATCGTTACCAACGAAAAAACTTCGTTCGTCTTTGGAAAGGCCAACGTCATCCGTTTTCGCAAGCAGTCGCCCAATTTTGCTGACGCTTTCCAGACAGTTTTGGCCGCTGATTACAAAGATGAGGCCGAAGACCTTAGCATCATCGCCTGCGGTCCTATGGTGCCCGAAGCCATGCGCGCAGCCTGGATCTTGAAGAGGGATTTCGGCTACGAAACGCGAGTCATTAACCTGCACACCTTGAAACCGATCGATGAAGCCGCCGTCGTGCGCGCCGCCCGCGAAACCGGCGTGGTAGTCACTGCCGAAGAACATCAGATTGGCGCGCTGGCGTGGCATGTCAGCTACATCATTACGAGCAATGATCGCATCTATGGCCATCCCGTAATTACCGGGGCGATTGGCGTCCAGGACCGATTTGGCGATTCCGGTGCGCCCTGGGAACTGGTCAAAGAATTCGAGGTCAGCGCCGAGCACATCGTCCAAAAAGCCGCCGAATTGATGGTCGTCAAGAAAGCCCACCAGGTCGCCGAAGAAGAGCGCCTGTCCACAGCAGTACACTAATCGCGGGTAGAGACGCGCTTGCCACGTCTCGCTTAGAGCCTTGTCATTCGCTGTCATTCTGAGCGAAGCTTGTGCTAGCGCAGCGAGCACAAGCGGAGTCGAAGGATCCTAGCAGCTTGCAGCGGTGATTCCGCAAACAGGCATTTCGCCAACGGCGCTGTCAGCCCGAGAACAGCGTGCAAGAGTGTGGAACTTGCAAGCGAAAGACTTCCGAGTCCCGCAGGGAGGCAATTCCTTAGCCCAGCACGTCAGCGCTGGGATAGCTAAACGAAATGTACGAGTCCCGCCAGGGACGACACGAAAATCGGTAAGAACTCTGCCCTTGGAGTACCATATCTATTCGCGATTCTGCCCGGGGTAAGGCGGGAATTCGACATCTGCAAGAACTCCAACCAGAGAGACCATGAGCAAGAAATTCCGCATTTTTGCTACTTCCGACATTGGCGAATCTATCAACGTACTGCGCAAGCGTGGCTACGAGGTCGAAGTCTACGACCGGCCACAAGCCCCGCCCAAAAAGCTGATCCTTGAGAAAGTGAAATCCGGCATCGACGGCCTAATCACGACTCTGCGCGACCCGATCGACGCCGAAGTCTTCGAAGCCGGCAAGGGTGCTTTGAAGGTCGTAGCCCAGATCGCTGTCGGCTTCGACAACATCAATCGCGCTGACGCCAACCGCTACAAAATCCCTTTTACGCACACGCCCGACGTTCTGACCGAGGCCACCGCCGAATTCGCCCTCTTCATGATGGGCGCGCTGGCGCGCAAAATGTGGACTGCCGAGCACCTCACTCGCGGCAACCAGTGGGACTATTGGCATCCCTACTTGCCTTTTTTGGGCGACGAAGTCACCGGCAAGACGATCGCCATCATCGGCACCGGCCGCATTGGCCTGGCCATGATCAAGAAGTGCACCGGCTTCGACATGGACATGCTTTGCTACGACCCCGCCTATCAGAATCACGAGTACATCAAGGCCATCCAGGAAATCAAAGACTTGCGCTATGCCCGCGGCGTGACGAAAGAAAAGACCTTCATCAAGTATGTTTCCCTCGATGAAGCGCTCAAAGACGCGGACTACGTCAGCATTCACGTGCCGCTATTGCGCGAGGGTGAGAGTCCGACGCCCACGTACCATCTCATCAACGAGCGCACTTTGCGAATGATGAAGCCCACCGCATTCCTGGTGAACAGCTCCCGCGGACCAGTAGTCGATGAGAAAGCGTTAGCTCGCGCCCTGAAGGAAAACTGGATTGCCGGCGCCGCGCTCGACGTTTACGAGAAGGAACCCCTCCCAGCCGATTCACCTCTGCGCGATCCCGCCATCGCCGACCGCTGCCGGCTATATCCACACTTTGCCAGCGCGGCACGCATTACGCGTCTATCCACCGATCCTAACAAGGGCATGGCCGGACGCTGCGTCCAGGGCCTGATCGACGTTCTGGAAGGCAACTACGGCGGCGACGTAACCCGCATGCCGTACGTGGTAAACAAAGAAGCCTTCGCCAAAGCGAGCTAGTCTTACCTCCGAGGGTGCCCCGTCCAAGCTTTGTTTGGGCGGGGTATTTCTCCGAATGAAGTCATCGGTCTCCGTCTTGCCAGCCGCCGACTACTCAGGACTTTTCCGCCGTTTTTCTCCTTGATTCCTTTTCATCGAGGTGAGATAGCGCTGTCCGGATCGCATCCGCGCTGCGCTGCAGTCGCTGTCGCTCTAGGTTCGACACATCAGGTTGAATCACGCGTTGCACGCCTCCATGGCCAACGACGCTCGGCAGCGAAACTGTGACATCGAACTCAGGGTGGTAGGAGCCAATCGGAGATCACAGCCCGTTCATCCCGTAGCACCATCTCTGTTATTCGCGCTGAAACCATCCCCGATTCCGTACTGGCTGGCGCCGATCCCTTCGATGATCGTGAGGTTCGCGTAGCGAACCTCACGCTCAATCTCGTCGCGGGTTTCCTCCCAGCTTCTGGAGGTTGCGAACAAATCCTGTACTTTCCTGCCACCCACACGCGCACCGGACCAGAGGAACACCGATGAGGTGCCGTGCTTGCCTAGAACCATGGCCTCCACATCTGCGGCGTTAACATTCAAGCTCCCCGCGAGATGGAAACGAAATCTTAGTGTGTCGACGTTCCCATACTCAGCACGCGCTCGTGACCTAACCTGCGCACCACGTCTGCCAGTGGGTCCGGCGGATCGGTTACGACCAGAACAAGCGCATCCGGAGCGGCATCATGGATCTTCGGAACGATCTCCTCATAAACAGAAGCATTAGCCTCGAGCAACCTGAGTCTCCCCAGCGGGTCTTTGCGGTCTGTGGCGCCTCCGCTCTTCTCGTTGACTCCCGCGGTGATCGTCACTACTGATGCGCCGGCAAGGTCGGAGTCGCCGCCGTAGCACACGGCAACAGGTAGTGACAGGACTGCACCATATTGAACGTCGTTTACAACGCCCTACGCTCGTTTTCGGTTCCGGTTTACCAGAACCACGTCGCGTGCCGTTCCGCGTAGCACCACTGATATAAAGCACGCCGCACAACCGCCCCCGTTCCAATAATGCCTATTTTCCTGCGAATCTCCCTGCTTGGTCTTCAACAATCGAGCCAGGCTCGCCGAGACCGGCGCGATTGCAAACTCCCTTGATTTAGAGGATCGGTCCCGCACATAGGACTGAGCTGATTTCCAATGGCACTTTCCAATCTCGTACCGAGGCATCTCCTGCGCGAATCCAAGCGAAGCGTGGAATCAATGAGCTAAGGTCGTGAAGCGAGATAAACTCGCATCTCTTGGAGGCCATTGTGCCGGAAGGGGTTGCCACGGAACACAATCCGGTGGGAATGTTTGTCGCCCAGCCCAGCCTGAATTACCGGTGAGGAAAACCTTTAATTCCGTATCGTAACTTGGCGATCCGTTATGATGAGCACGAATGTTCTCCAAGCGCACGGATTGGAAGCTCACGCCCAACGCTTTCACGGCGGCGCAGCAAGACACGCGTGCGGCGGGCAGGGAAGTGCTGGACTTGACCGCCTCCAATCCCACCCGCGTCGGCCTGAATTACGATGCCGACACCATCCTCTCCTCGCTCTCCCCAGTGGAGTCACTGGATTACGATCCTCAGCCCAAGGGGCTGCTGGCGGCACGACAAGCCGTTGCCGCCTACTATCGCGAGCAACATGACACTTACGATGTCGATCCCGAACACATAGTCCTGGCCACAAGCACGAGCGAGGCCTACTCCCATATTTTTCGTTTGCTCTGTAATTCGCAGGACCAAGTCCTTGTGCCCAAGCCCAGCTACCCGCTCTTCGAGTTCCTCGCCGATCTACAGGACGTGAAGCTTGTCCCCTACCCGCTGATTTACGACCATGGATGGCAAATTGATTTTCCCTCGCTGTATAAGGCTGTAGATCATCACACTCGCGCTGTCGTGGTGGTGCATCCGAACAATCCCACCGGTTCATACGTGCACACCGACGAGATCAACTCCCTGAACAGCTTCTGCCGCGAGTACAATTTGCCATTAGTGGTCGACGAAGTTTTCCTGGACTACGCGCATGATGGTGCGGCGCGCGCGACTTTCGCGGCAAACCAGGACGTGCTTACCTTTACCTTGAGCGGCTTATCCAAGATTTCCGCTCTGCCGCAGATGAAAGTGGCATGGGCCGTGACCAGCGGACCGGCAGAGCAAGTCACCAACGCACTCGCCCGCCTGGAGGTCATCGCCGATACCTTCCTTTCCATGAACGCTCCTTTGCAGTTGGCCACACCGATTCTGCTGGAGCAACGCAAGCATGTCCAGCCGATGTTGCTCGATCGCTTGCGTGTAAATCTCGAAGAATTGGACCGCCAGTTGACAAAGCAGGGTGCCTGCAAGCGCCTTGATGTTGAAGGCGGCTGGTATGCTGTGATGCGCGTTCCAGTCACGCGGTCCGATGAAGAACTGGCAATCGAGATTCTGCGGAAATTTTCTGTCCTGGTGCATCCTGGGCATTTTTACGACTTCCCCAGAGATGGTTATCTCGTGGCCAGTTTGATTACGCCCACCGACATATTTCGCGAGGGCATTCGACGAGTATTGGAGTTGCTGAATGCCTGATTCCCAGGCACCCCAGCAGGCAGTGGTATTGCAAATCGAGCACGGCGATGTCCGCGAGCTGCGTCTGAATCGCCCGCCCGCGAACGCGCTCTCGCCAGACTTGATTTCTGCGCTGACCAGGTCACTCAAAGCTGCCCAGCAAGACGGAGTTCTAGCACTCGTACTCTCAGGCAAGCCAGGAATGTTCTCCGCCGGTCTCGACATCCCCTTGTTGCTCACTCTGAATCGTTCCGACATGGCGGCTCTCTGGCGAGTTTTCTACGAACTCCTCCGCGCTCTCGCCGTTTCGCCGCTCCCTATCGTCGCCGCAATCACCGGCCACGCTCCAGCGGGTGGGACTGTGCTCGCCATTTTTTGCGATTGGCGAATCGCCGCGGAAGGGAATTGGAAGATCGGCCTTAACGAAGTCCAAGTCGGACTCCAGTTGCCGCCGGTCATCTACTTGGCTTTGCGACGGCTCGTGGGAGTTCGCCAGGCAGAGCGTCTCGGAGTTCGGGGTCTTCTACTCTCTCCTGCGGAAGCGGCGGCGGCTGGATTAGTCGATGAAGTCGTTCCCGCCGAGCAAGTCGTCACCGGCGCAATTACATGGTGTCGCGAAATGCTTTCTCTCCCACGCGGATCAATGAGTATTACTCGACAACAGGCCCGTTCCGATCTGGCTGCACTCTTCGAAAGGGACTTGAAAGATGAACTGGAAATGGTCATCGCAAACTGGTGCGACCAGGAGACGCAGTCCGTACTTCGCCTCGTTGTAGAACGCCTGGCGAAAAAGAAAACCTAAAATTAGGTGTGCAGGCAGCAAGGCCCGTAAGGCCCGCCGGTATTAGCCCAGCCCTTCAGCGCCGGCTAAGCTGCCAAAGCATGTGCAAGTCCCGGAGGGACGGCCGAACTTATATCGAAAACCGAGATTCCGCGCTGCGCTCGGAATGACAAGAGCTATCAGCTTTTAACCAGAAACGGATTGCTCTCCCGTTCCTGTCCGATGGTGGTCAAGTCCCCGTGACCGGGGACCACAATCGTCTCGTCGGGCAACGCCAGCACGCGTTCATGCAGGGAATTAATGATCTTCTTGTATGATCCCCCAGGCAGATCGGTGCGCCCGATGCTTCCCGCAAACAGCGTGTCCCCCGCGATCAATTTTTTCTCGCCCGCAAAGTACAGGCAGATGCTGCCTTCGGTGTGCCCGGGCGTGTGCAACACGTTGGCGGTCAGCGATCCCGTCTTCACCACATCATCCTGCCCCAGGCTCTCATCGATTTCTATTTTCCCGGGCGGAGCCATACCCACCCACGCAGCTTGTGCGTCCATCATTTTGAGCAATGTGGAATCGTTGTAGTTCAGCAGGATGGTCGCGCCGGTAGCCCGGCGCAGCTTCATGGCGCCGCCCACGTGATCGATATGAGCATGCGTGATGACAATCTGTTTGATCTGCAAGTTGTGCTTGCGTACTAGCGCAAGGACATCCTCGATGTCGTCGCCCGGATCAATCACCATTCCTTCGCGCGTACGCTCATCCCCGATGACCGAACAATTGCACTGGAGGGGACCGACGGGCAGGATTTCGTGGATCATGGGCCAATTGTAAATGCTGATGCCGTGAGTAGCTGTCAGCTCTCAGCTTCGGTGTCGCGATCTTCGACATTTCGCAAAAGGAAAAGCCTCCAAAGTGAGGCTTTTTGAAAACTGAGAGCTGAAGGCTGACCGCTGAGAGCTATTTCTGCGCCGGTGCTGCCGGCTTCGGAGCTGGCGCTGCGGGCTGCGATTTCGTTTGGTCCTGCTTGACACCCGAAAACACCGAATTCGCTGCCGGACGGCGGGCCACCACGATAGACAGCGTGATCGAAGTCACCATGAAAATCACCGCCGACCAGGTAGTCGCCTTGGAAAGCGCGCTGGCTGCGCCGCGCGGGCCGAAAGCAGTCTGGCTACCCATGCCACCGAATGCCGCCGCAATGTCGCCGCTCTTGCCGCTCTGCAGGAGCACGACGATGATGATGAAGAAACAAACGATGATGTGAACAATCGTAATCAGTGTAACCATGCTCTCAACAACCACACGACCGGATATCCGGCCCCTTTCTTAATCTTCTTGGGAATCAGCTTGATGGTGCGGAAGGGGGGATTTGAACCCCCACGCCTTTCGGCGCCACCCCCTCAAGATGGTGTGTCTGCCAGTTCCACCACTTCCGCCCGTCAACAACCTCTTTATTATCAATAAATTGTAAGCGCAACTTCAAGCTCTCGCAATTTTCAGTGTGTGCGTTTTTGTATGCGCTCCAGGCAACACCCCTTCAAGCAAGCTTTCCACACTCGATTTCGTGAAAAGCCTGATCGCTGAAAGCTTCGATCCGCTACGCCGACTCGACGGACTTTTTTCGCTGATTCATCCGCCCGAACGCCCGGCTCACAGACTCAGCCCGAGGGTGGACATAACGCATCGTAGTCTTGATGGTGTCGTGCCCGGCGATGTACTGCAGCGTAAAAGCGTCCGTATGCTCTCCCGCCTCGGTCAGAAACGTGTGGCGCAGAGTGTGAAGTCCGGCATCCGGATCGACCTTAATCTTATCACGGGCAAGCTTTTCCCGGAGACGTCCCATTTGCGATTCGAGTACCCAGGGCTCGAGTTTCCGGTCAGGGTGACGTGGTTGGCTGAAGACGTGGCGACATTTGGATTGGGAGATGAGATGTTTGAGGACCGACTTTGATTCTTGGTTGACCTTGAGCACGCGTTTGCGCGCCCGCCGCTGAGTCCGCGCTTGATGATGAGGTCGCCCCAGTTGCCCTCCTCATCGGCTTCGTTGCGGAGGATCACGCAATCTTTTTCGAGGTTCAGCATCTCGACGCGCGTGATGCCCGAGTTGCGCGCTAGAGTTGACGCGGAGCGCAATGGCTCTTCGGCGTTGTCAATCCAGAGTTGATAGGTGCTCGCGTCGAAGACATATTCGACCTGGCGCTCGTTCTGGTACTGCTCGATCACCGGCGTCTTGTTGATGATTTTCAGCTTTTGGGCTTCCCTTAATCAAATTCATCCTTTTCTCGCAAGTCGCCAACGGTTCGCTGCTTCCGTTCTTGCTGGTCTTCATGTTGATCTTGGTGAACCGCAAAGAACTGATGGGCGAGTACACAAACTCCAGAATTGCGAATGTGATCGCTTGGGGAACGAGCATCATTATCATCGTCCTAACGATTGCCATGATCTGGACTACTTCAGTGGGGCAGTAACTCCAGAACAAGAATCGAAACGGAGTGTTCATCTGGCCGCGCGTCCACGGAACGGTGAAGCTGAAGATTTGGATCACAGCGCAAGGCGCGGTGCACAGGGTGGAGTATCTGGGCGGCCACCCGCTTCTGGCAGAATCGGCGTTGGAAGCAGTCAGGAACTGGAAGTACGCACCCGCCAGCCAAGCATCAGAAACATCGTGGAGATCAAGTTCTGATCTGACCGAACGCTCACCGGCCGGTTACGTTGGTTACTTTGGACCTGCGGCGCTCAGGTTTAGGATTTTAGCCAGCCAGCTTTCCTCCTCACTGCTGACGAGTACTCCTAATTCTGCGATTGGCCTGGCGTTGCCGCAACAGGGGGCGTCCTTACGCCATCATCGAGCGGTACGGGTGTCTTTTGCAGCCAATGTTTGAAGAAGAGTTAGGAAGCCGCCAATGATGCTGGAGTACAAGACGCTGCTTGAATCGCTCCTGCTTGTTGGCGTCCTGCCGGCTGTGCCCAGGATCTCTGCCCAGCAAACTCCGACCAGCTCGTCCAATCTGATTATGTTCTTTGTGCTGGCTGCGATTGTTGTCGGCACCATAATCCTGTCCCTAGTCGAGCGCCTGAAGGAATCCGAGCGGCGGCGCAATGAGGAGGAAGCGCGTTTCCATATACTCATCAGTCAGGTGCCGGCCGTGCTCTGGAAGACGAATACCGCTCTTCGGTTCACTTCGTTGCAGGGTGCGGCCCTCCACACGTTAGCGCTGAAACCCAACCAACTTGTGGGTCTTAGCCTGCCTGACTATTTTCGAGCCAATGGTCCGAACTCTCTGCTGATTGCCGGGCACGAGCGCGCCCTCAAAGGGGAGCCGGGGACCTATGAACATCAATGGGAAACACGAACCTTTAGTTCCCATCTCGAGCCGCTGCGGTCAGCTGATGGAACCATCATCGGAACCATGGGCATCGCGCTGGATATAACCGAGCGCAAGCGAGCCGAGGCGTTGCTGATCGGAGAAAAGGATTTACTCGAAATGATCAGCAGGGGCGATTCCTTAGCAACCGTCCTAGACACTTTGGCCCGCACAGTTGAGAATCACTCAGCTGGCATATATTGTGCGATTTTACTTCTTGATCCTGATCGCGGGTTGCGGCAAGCAGCGGGACCCAGCTTGCCCGAGACATACACACGAGGCCTCGGCTTCAGTACTGGCCTGAGCGCCGGCCCAATTGGTGCCGCAGCCTTTGCAGGCAAACCCGTAATAATCTCCGATCTCGCCGGCGATGCCGCCTGGGAGAATTACCGCGAGCTTGCGCTGAGTCACGGATTCAGTTCCTTCTGGTCCTTGCCGGTCTTGTCCACAAGCGGCGCGGTAATGGGTTCTCTCGACATTTACTGCTGTGACGCTCGCGAGCCGAGTGCCCTTGAGTTGGATCTTGCGGAACGAGCAGCCGATCTCGTGGCAATTGCGACCGAACGCAAGCGGGCGGAGCAAGAGATGCTCTACAAGTCGGTGCATGACTCGCTGACAAAGTTGCCCAATCGTGTTCTGTTTTTGGATCGTCTGCATCGTGAATTCAACCGTGCCAACCGACATCCGGAACATAAATTCGCGGTACTTTTCATTGACATTGACGGTTTCAAGAAGATTAACGACAGCCTCGGACACAGTATTGGCGACCAGTTAATCACAGCAATTGGGCGGCGATTGACAGAGTCGCTGCGGTTAAGCGATGTCGTTTCCCGCATCGCTGTCGACGGCGCGGAATGGCCTGAGGGAGAGGACGTCGTAGCACGGTTCGGTGGAGACGAATTCACTGTTCTACTTGACGATATCAAAGACCCAACGGATGCAATCCGAGCCGCGGAACGAATCCAGAACGTAGTTGCGGCACCTTACAAGCTAGAGAGTCATGAGTTGTATATCTCGGCCAGTGTTGGTATTGCATTGAGTACAACCCCTCGCGAGACAGCTGATGATCTACTTCGCGACGCGGACATAGCCATGTATCGCGCCAAATCGCTGGGCAAAGCCCGTGTCGAAATCTTCGACACGGCCATGCATATGAGCGCAGTGAATCGATTAAATTTAGAGACAGACTTGCGAAAGGCGATCGAGCGCAAAGAGTTCCGACTGTTCTACCAGCCAATCGTTTCGCTCCAGAGCGGTCGAATCGCCGGCTTTGAGGCTTTGCTACGCTGGCAACACCCCACGACAGGCCTGGTTGAACCGACCGAATTCATCACCGTGGCAGAAGAAACTGGGCTGATTGTCCCCATTGGGAAGTGGGCGTTGCGCGAAGCCTGCGAGCAGCTCCGACTATGGCAATGCCTTTACTCTTCTGATCTACGATTGACGATGAGCGTTAACGTGTCCGCCAAGCAATTCACGCAGCCGGATCTGTTTGAGGAGATCGGAGCTGTATTACACGAGACCGGCATCCAGCCGTCTACTCTAGAACTCGAAATTACCGAGAGTGTGGCCATGGAGGATGCGGAAAAGACGAGCGATATCCTCTCGCGATTGAAGTCCTTCGGGGTTCGTTTGGCCATCGACGACTTTGGCACCGGCTATTCCTCTTTGAATTACCTGCGTCGCCTCCCGTTCGACACCTTAAAGATCGACCGTTCATTCATTCTTAACATAGGAAATGACAGTGACAACTGCGAAATTCTGAAGGTTATTGTGATGCTGGCTCGCAACTTGGCGCTGGACGTAGTCGCAGAAGGTTTGGAAACCGCGGAACAGGTTAGACATCTGCAAAGCCTTAACTGCGAATTTGGGCAAGGATATATTTTCTCCAAGCCCAAGGATGAAGAAAGCATTGGAAGATTCTTGGCGGATCAACGTGAAGTTACAGGCAATCTTGTTGAATCAATCCTGGTCGATGTCCCTGACAGGCCGCGCATTCGCTGAGACTTCGAGTCTTTGGCTGCCGAAATGTCATCGTCCGGCCCGCCTGTCGATCACCCTCGCTGCAACCAAGTCCACAGGTTGCGCCGCGAATCTCGTCCGAGATTCGCGGCCCCGTCGTACCGCCGCCGGGAAGCAGAACCGTTAGCGGATGCCGGTGTCAATATCCATATCGACGCGGACGGTCTGATTCGAGACAACCGTGAACGGCTTCGGCTTGGCGCGGACATGTTTGCGTGCGCGGCCCTGCACATCCAGAATATAGGCGCCTGGCGGCAGCGCAGCGCGATATTTTCCATTCCCATCCGCGGTAACTCGCGCGATTTCTTTTCTCCCGTCCCGGCTTACGATGATCAGCGGATATTCGGAATAGGTTTCCGCCGTGACGGTCGGCGCGTTTCCGTCCGCAAGCTCAACCGTTTTCCGGGAAACGATATGCAAATGTCCCTCCATGAAACCTGGCCGCACATTATCCGAGGCAATGCACCCGACCGGTCTCAAGAAGAGGCAGCCGACAATCAGGTACTTGAGAAACAATACCCTACTTCCTTGAAAATCCAGGCGGGATAGATTTTTTACTACCCGCCGGCAAAAAACCAAACTTACGGCAGTGTCAGCTGCCAGGCGCTGCGACCGTGCGTGGCGGCGTAGAGCTTCCGTGCACCAGGGACGATCGTGAGGCCTGCGACCTCGACCATGGGAAGACCGGTGCCGGCAACCGCCCAGCTCGTCGAGCCATTCGGCAGCCTCAATACGCCCCAGTCGTTCGAGACGTAGAGGTCACCATTGGAATCACGAACGATGCCCGTCGCCGGGAAGTCCGGGAAGGCCGTTGCGCCCGAGCCGTCAAGGTTCGTCCAGGTTGCGCTCGGACCGGCGGGATTGTACGTCACAGAGAACACGTGTCCCGGCGTCGACGGCGTCAGCGAGCTGTAGCTCGAGTATGAAATCCACGCGTGATTCGCATCCGTTGGGTCGATGTAAATGCCGCTCACGAACCGTCCCGGGCTGTTCGCGTCCAGCGAGTCCAGCCGTGTGTACGTCACGGAGCCAGCTGGGGCATCCTCATTTTTCGAGATGAAGACGCGTCCGGCTGTTGTCGCCGCCCAGAGTGTCCCCGTGTCGCTTGGAGTCCGCGCGATCGCGGCGACGTTGCCCCCAGAGCGAGAGGTTCCACGGTAGTCGCTCGCCGATGTCGTCAGGCGTGTCGCGCCGACGGGGCCAATCTGCACGAAGTCACCACAACCGGCCTGGGTGGCGGGCGTTGTGAATTCCGGGCAGTTGGCTTCGAGATACGCCTGGCTGCCGCCCCAATCCTGCGTGCGCCAGACGCTGTTCGATCCTTGGAAGATGGTGCCGGCGTTGGCCGGGTTCGGATCCGCAACGATGGGCGCGTAGAACTGCGAGCCCTCCGGGCTGGAGATGATTGGCGCCGAGATGATCACCCATTTCGTCGGGTCGCCGTTCTGGAAGTTCGCATCATTCGCCTGCCCGGTGAAGCTGTTGAATCGCAGGTACGAGTTGTTGGCGCTGAAGCCCGACTGCCCGCCGTCACCGTAGATGATCTGCGGCCACGTGACGGCCGAGCCGTAGGTCTCGAACGTCCCGTTGTCCTGCGTGCCGCCCTGTAGGTGTTTATAGTTATCTGGAGCAACCGACAGGCTTTGGAATTGCAAAGTAGAAAGTCCTTTGTTGAGGCTGTAGAGATAGGTTGGCACTCGCGACAGCAACCGCTGACAGAGCGTCAGGTTTGACCCGCTCAGGCCTCGCGAAGTGCACTGGGGCGAGATGTCGGCGAAGCTGCCGCTCGAGCGCATGAGACCACCGTCCGAGCCCTCGAAGAACAGGCCAGGATCGGTCGGACTGACGACTAGCGCGTGCTGGTCAGGGTGCATCCCGTTAGGCGCAATCGCATTGGGCTGGCAGCAGCTTCCCGCCGGTGTCGGCTTCGTCGTCGCGTCCCATGTCATGTCGGTGAACGACGCGCCGGCGTCCGTCGAGTAGAGGACGCCGCGGCCGTTGGTGCTGAACCCATACGAGCCGTAGCTGAACGAGCCGCCGAGGTAGACGGTATCCGGGTAGCCGGCCGGAGTGACGACAAAGTTGTCATACCAGCACTGGCCTGTACAGTAGTTGATGTTCTGCGTCGTCGTGAGATCGATGAAGAGCGGGGTGCCTGTCGCGACGTTATCGCTTCGATAGAAGCGCGCCGCCGGCGACCCCACATTTCCATCTCCCACGTACATCCGCGTGTTGCCGGTCCCCAGCTTCGTGACAGCGAACTCGGCTCGGTCGGTATTTTGCCCCGGGTTGAGCGCGGTCTTGATCTGCGTCCAGTTCGCACCGCTGTCGGTGGAGCGCCAGACGCCCCCTTTGGTGTTGAGCTGGACGGCGTTGTTTTGAGGGAACGCAGCTGCATAGATGGTGGTTGAGGTGCTCGGGTCGAGCGCGACGTGGTTGACGCCGCGCGTCGAGCCGAAGCTCGCTTGGATGATTCCGGCGCTGCCCGCGAGCGTCGGGCTCAGGCAAACATCGTTGGCGTTCAGCAGGGTGAAGTTCGCGCCGCCGTCCGTGGACTTCCACAACCCGTACGGAGGCAGCCCTGGAGCGAGGGTGACCACACCGCCGCTCGAGACAGAACTCACCCCGCGGACGCCGCGCGCCGACCCAACGTAGAGCGTGCTGCCGTCTACCACAATCGACGAAATTGCACGCCCGTTGAAGGCGGGACCGCTGTACGGGGGAGCCGTCCTCACGCCGAATGTTCCAGGTGGCGTACCGAACACGGCATCGCAGTCGACTCCTGTCCCGGACGGGACGCTCGTGTTCGCGGCGAGGTGCGCCCATGTGCTGCCGCCGTCAGTCGACTGGTAGATGCCGAAGCCAGCCTCGGAATCGACCGATGCGTTCGGCTCGCCTGTTCCCGCGTAGAGTGTCGCGCTCGCGGAGTCATAGGTCAGCGTCCCAATTGCGTTCGTCGAGAAGCTGCCGGAGACGAATGTCCAGGTCGGCCCACTGCCTGAGAGTGCATTGTCAGTGCGCCAGATGCCGCCGCCTGCGGCTGCAACCCAAAGCCGACAGCCGTTAGTGGAACAGTTCGGTGCGATCGCGAGCGCGGTGATTCGGCCGGAAGTCGTATAGGTAGCTCCGCTAAAGGTCAGAACGGCAGGGAAATTCGCCGTGCTCGGGCCCGCAAGGGTCCAGGTGCCCACCGTATTCTTGTTCTGCTGTGACTTGAGCTTGGTCCAAGCTGTCTGCGCGTTCACCGTCAACTGGAACGGGATGTAGGGGCTCGGATAGGCAGTATCCTGATACGCCTCCTCTGCCGCCGCGTCGGGATCTTCGGCCGTTCCGTCCTTGTCGGACATTTCGCTGCGTGCAGCGATGCCGAACTGGGCCTGCTGTTTCACGACGATGCGACGTCTGGTGTTCGGAAGCGGGTTGGTTTTCGGATCTGTAGGTTTATGAATGCCGTTTCCCGCCTTCGTCGATGTATCGGCATCCACTCTTTGCGGCGGTTTGGCGACCCTCGCAGTCGGCTGCTGCGGATTCTGCGCGTTGCTGAGCGTTGGCGTCGCGAGGAGCGCGGTGGCAATGAAAGTCAAGAAAGCTGTGTGAAGCAAACCGGGGCGGAATATCGATGCGCTACAGGGAACGGGAAGTAGTGATTTCATGTGAGGCTCCATACGACTGAATTTTGGACGCAGCGACGGAGTTCGGGCGCGCAAGACTTCTAATTTGACTTACCGCGTGGGTTAGGTCCCTGACCGGGGCTCAGTAAACTGTCGCCTCAGGGTGCTGCTGCACTTCCGAACGGTTGGGAACAGCTCTTCGGAGAGGCGATTCGGGCGGATTGTCCTCCCGAAGGTAGGGAGTGTCAATAGGAAAATGACAGGTAGGAAAATGACAGGTGCGTTCAATAGGAGGTGCCGATATTTTGGCAGCACGGGTGCAAACTTCCACCCTCGAGCTGACGCACATGCTCGGCACACAATAAAGAGAGCCCGGCGGTTATGCCGGGCTCCCTCTCCACGGGTAGCTGCGACGGACCGGCCTGCTCATTCCGCTGGATTGGTCGCGGGCGTGGCAAACGAGACCGAAAACGGATTTCTCGTGAGGACCGAAGAACCTAGTCGTCAACGGCACCCAGATGAATAACGTCAACTCCAACACGCCTCGGGCAGGTCTATGGTGTACAGTTCGGAGCTGGCAGTTTCGTCAAGCTGTTCGAGGAGATAGGGTCGAGTTCCCAGCCTGCATCCGGTCAACTCACCGGCGGGACCTACGCCGCCGACCTCACCGTCAACATGATGATGGAGTTGGAGGCGAACTTCGCCAGCGAAGAGGCGTGTCGAGCGTACCTGGCAGCGTCCTCCACACTGATGGCTGGTTGGGGTACCTGCCCTTGGAGAGCAAAGGCTGCGAGCACGAGGTCACGTTTCTCAAAGGGAAGAAAAGAAGACTCCATCGGAGCTGATGCCACGGGTTCACCGCGTGATCTCCCGGCTCAAACGCTGGCTGATCGGAACCCACCAGGGAGCGGTCAGTCATAAGCATCTCGATTACTATCTGGATGAGTTCACGTTTCGGTTCAATCGTCGGCGCTCAAAAAGTCGAGGCAAGCTCTTCTTTTCCCTCGCGCAGCAAGCAGTGGCTGTCGATCCCGTCACTTATCACAAGATCGTCCACCCAATCTCCGGGAAAGCTAAAGGCAAACCACAATCTGTAGGGGGGCTACCTGAGTCAAGGGGATACCCACCCTCGACAATTCTTAGTACTTCACGATCGCTGTAAACGACTTCGGATCCAGGCTTGCTCCCCCGACCAGCGCCCCGTCGATTTCCTCTTCGGCCATGAGCGCTTTGGCATTCTCGGGCTTAACCGAGCCGCCGTAGAGAATCCTGACATTGGTTGCCAGAGAATCCCCCAGTGCCTTGGCGACTTCTCCGCGGATCAGCGCATGGGCCTCCGCCGCGATTTGTGGTGTGGCCGTTTTTCCGGTGCCGATCGCCCATACCGGCTCATAAGCAATCACCAGCTTTGACGCTTTCTTGCCGGAAAGCTTATGGAAAGCGCGCACGCACTGCCGCCGCAGGACATCATCGGTCAATCCCGCCTCCCGCTCTTCCAGCACTTCACCAACGCAGACAATGGGCGTGAGCCCCGCCTCCAGCGCCGCTTTGAGCTTGAGATTCACGGTGTCGTCAGTCTCCCCAAAATACTGCCGCCGTTCCGAGTGCCCGATGATTACATGCGTGCAGCCCAACGACAGCAGCATGGCCGGCGAAATTTCCCCGGTAAAGGCTCCTTCTTTTTCCCAGTAAAGATCTTGTCCCCCAACTGAGACATTCGACCCTTTTGCCGCCTCCGCCGCCGCCGGCAGATCAATAAAAGGCGGAAAAACGGCTACCTCGTCCCGATCATGCCCCGCCACCATCGGCAGGAACTCACGAAAGAAGGCGCAGGTTTGGTCGGGAGTCTTATACATCTTCCAGTTGGCGGCAATCAGATTCTTTCTCATTGAGAACTCTTTTCGATCTGGTAAGAAGATGGATTTTGCTCATGCAGTTTTTCTGCGGCACGGATGTAAGAGCGCAGTGTGGTTATGTCGAAAAGAACAAATCGAACCACGCAGACGTGCGTACTCGAAGGCATGGTTTCAAGCACCGCGGTCAGCGCAAGTGGCGCGGCTTCGTGGACTGGGTAGCCATAAGCGCCGGTCGAAATAGCAGGGAAGGCCAGCGATTTGACGGCATGTTCATCTGCCACGCGAATCGATTCTCGATGGCAGCTTGCCAGAGTCTTTGCCTCGCCACGACCGCCGCCTCCATAAACCGGGCCAACAGTGTGGACTACATATTTAGCCGGCAACCGCCCGCCCGTGGTGATTACAGCTTTCCCGGCAGGTAAGCGGCCGATTTCGGCAACAATTCTCTTGCATTCGGCCAGGATTGCCGGTCCTCCCGCGCGGTGAATCGCGCCGTCCACCCCGCCTCCGCCCAGCAGAGACGAGTTGGCGGCATTCACGATCGCGTCCGTGGTTTCCTTGGTGATGTCCGCCGGACCATGGAACTCAACCGTCTTGCCCCCGTTCAGCAGCAGGCGAATTGCGATGTGGCTCACCACGTCACTTCTTGTCCGTGAGTGCTTCCACTCCGGGCAGCTTCTTGCCTTCCAGAAACTCGAGCGAAGCTCCGCCGCCGGTGGAGATGTGGGTCATTTTGTCGGCCAATCCGGAAGCGTGCACTGCTGCCACCGAATCCCCGCCTCCCACAATCGACGTCGCACCTCCGTTGTCGGCAATCGCGGCCGCGATTTTGAATGTCCCCTTGGCGAACGGCGGAACCTCGAACACCCCCATCGGCCCGTTCCACACAATTGTTCGCGACGTGGAGATTTCTTCCGCAAACACCTCTATCGTCTTAGGTCCTATGTCGAGCGCCATCAGGTGATCAGCAATATGCGTGACGGTTTTAACCACCGCATTCACATCCGGCTTTTCCGCCACCACGTGATCCACCGGCAACAGAAATTTCATCTTGCGGGATTTCGCCTGCTCCAAAAGTTGTTTGGCGAGCGGAACCTTGTCAGCCTCCACCAGCGATTTCCCAACCTGCTCGCCTTTAGCCTCAAGAAAGGTATAAGCCATGCCGCCGCCGATAATCAGGGCGTCGACCTTAGTCATCAGATTTTGAATCACACCAATCTTGTCGCTCACCTTGGCCCCGCCCAGAATCGCGACGAACGGATGCTCCGGATTGTGCAGTGCCCGGCCCAGGTACTGGAGTTCCTTCTCCATCAGCAGGCCGGCCGCGGATTTCTGAACGAACTTCGTGATACCGACCGTGGAAGCGTGCGCCCGATGCGCCGTCCCAAAGGCGTCGTTGACGTAGTAATCGGCTAAATGAGCAAGTTGTTTAGAAAACTTCTCGTCGTTTGCTTCTTCTTCCGCATGGAAACGAAGATTCTCCAGCAGAAGTGTCTGGCCTTTCTCCAGCTTGCCGGCCATCTCTTCGGCTTCGAGGCCAATGCAATCCGGACAGAAGCCGACGTTTTCCCCCCGCGCCAGTTCTTTATCCAGCAACATGCGCAGGCGCTCAGCCACCGGCTTCAAACTCATTTTTGGATTCGGTTTGCCCTTCGGCCTCCCGAGGTGAGAAGCCACGATCAGCCGCGCCCCGTGCCGTAACGCGTACTCGATGGTCGGCAAGGTCTCACGGATGCGGGTGTCATCCATGACGCGCCCGTCGTCATCCAGTGGCACGTTGAAATCCACCCGCATGAAAACTCGGTGGTCGTTGAGCGGAAGCTCTCGAATGGAAAGCTTGGACATGGCTGGTCCTCAAGGTAGCGTCCGCATCTTGCCGGTTGTCGCGAGGCTTTCCTGCTCTCGCCCTGCGGACCGGACGGCGCTACAGAATTACAGACCCTTACCGCCGATGTAATTGATCAGGTCGCGTACGCGGCAGGAGTATCCCCATTCGTTGTCATACCAGGAGATTACCTTGATGCAATTCCCGCCCACCACGCGAGTCATAGGAGCGTCGACAATCGAAGACCGCGAATCGCCTTTGAAATCCGCTGAAACCAGCTCGTCCTGCTCGTATCCCAGATAGCCCTTCAGAGGGCCGCTGTCACTCGCTTTCTTCATAGCGGCATTGACCTCCTCCGCGGAAGTCTTTTTCTCGACGAAGGCCACCAAATCGACCACCGAAACGTTCGGCGTAGGCACGCGCATGGCAAAGCCATCCAGCTTGCCTTTAAGCTCGGGAATCACCAGATGCAGCGCCTTGGCTGCTCCTGTAGAAGTCGGAATCATCGACACCGCCGCTGCCCGCGCTCGCCGCAGATCTTTGTGGGGGAAGTCGAGAATCACCTGGTCATTGGTATACGAGTGAATGGTCGTCATGGTGCCGCTGACGATTTTGAAGTTGTCGTGCACGACCTTGGCAATCGGAGCCAGGCAGTTCGTCGTGCAAGAGGCGTTGGAAACGATATGGTGCTTGGCGGGATCGTATTTGTCCTGGTTGACCCCCAGCACGATGGTGACGTCCTCGTTCTTCGCCGGAGCCGTGATGATGATCTTCTTCACCGGCCCGCGCATGTGCTTCTTGGCGTCGTTAGCATCGGTGAAGCGGCCCGTAGACTCGATCACCACCTGTGCCCCTACCGAAGCCCAATCCAGCTGGGCGGGGTCTTTCTGGGCAAACACGCGGATGCTCTTGTTGTCCACCTTGATGCAGTCCTGTCCGGCGCTGATGTTGTGCGGCAGGTTGCCCAGGATGGAATCGTATTTAAGAAGATGAGCCAGCGTTTTGGGATCGGTTAGATCGTTAACCGCTACAAACTCGAGATTGGAATCGTTGATGGCGGTCCGGAAAATGTTGCGTCCAATACGGCCGAACCCATTGATACCTACTTTGATGGCCATAGTGCCTCCGTAATTATGAGAACAGGATCAGATTTGTTCCGGTTGTCCGGGGCAAACAATTGATGTTAGCAGGTGCAGTGGATAGTGGCCAGTGTATCAGTTGTGTCATATCAGTTGTGTCAGTGGCCAGTTGATGTTCCCGACCATCCAGTCATCCCTATTCACTATTCACTATGTCGTCTCGCGTGCACAACTGATGATCTCAGCTTACTCCAATTCCAGCTCTATAAAGATACTGTCCTTGCTCCACAGAAACGGCGCTCGCATCAACCAATATTTCCGCTCCATCATTCGCCGCGCAGCGGGCCACTCTTCGGGCGGGAGAATCGTTGCCTTCGCTGCAAATTCCGGCCCCGTTACTTTGCCGCGAATGGTCGAGGGGGCAATGCGGACCTCGGGATTATTCCGAGTCCGTTTCACTTTGCCTGACGTCGGATTCGTAAACACATACAATTTGCCATCCTGCTCAGCGAACCATACCGGCGTTCTTACGGGAACCCCATTTTTGCGAAACGTGGTAAGCAAAATGTATTTCTGGTTCTTAAGTTCGGCGGGAATCGTGCTGGACATGAAGCCATTCTATCGGGTAGGGCGCGGCTTGCCGTCTTTCCTTATTTCAGGCTCAAACTCCTCCCGAGTTACACACATTGCCCAACACCACGCAGGTGTGTTACAAGCCAGTCATGCGCAAGTGGATGCGTGATCGCCTGAAGCGCCGCAAGCAGAAGACGCAAGAACAACCACAAGCCTCCGATTCTGTCCAGGAACCGTTGCAGCCGGCGTACTTCGAAGCGGAAGCCGCTCCTGAACCTGAAATCAGCCAGCCCGAAACGCAATTACAGCCCGAGCCCTCGACAGAGCCGGAGACGATGCAGCCCGCGCCAGCCGATCGACCATCCGCCCAGCCAACCGGACAAGCCGCGTCCCGCCGGCGACGGCGCCGAGGACGAGGAGGCCGCGCCCGTAGCGAAGCCAAACTCCAGCGGCCAGCCACCCCGTTGCAGCCTACGCTCATCCGCGAAGCCGAGCCGGCAGGAGTTCAGCCTGCTCCTACCCGGCCGGTAACGCCCGCGGCGCCGCGCGCTCCCAAAGGTGTCGTCGTACTGGCCATCGGCCTGCCAGGCTCAGGCAAGAGTTCGTGGTTCAAGCGTCACAACATCACGCCCCTCTCCAGCGACCTGCTGCGCACCTTGCTTTTCGACGATGCCACTGAGCAGCGTTTTCAGGACCTGGTGTTCTCCAATCTTCGCTCGATGTTGAAAGCGCGTCTGATCGCCCGCCGTCCCTTGAACTATGTTGACGCTACCAATCTCTCCCCCCACGAGCGGCACACCTGGATCAAGATGGCGCGCGATTACGGCTACGAGGTCCACGCCGTCTTCTTTGACGTCCCGGTAGAAGTCTGCATGGACCGCAACCAGCGCCGCGACCGCGTGGTTCCCGAAGACGTGATGCAGCGCATGTCCTCCAAGCTGCGCCCACCCACCTTCGAGGAAGGCTTTGCCAAAATCACGGTGGTGAGGGTGAAGAAGAAAGAGGAGTGAGGATAGTAGAATACGTCTATTTCCCGCCGTTTCGTCAAGTTCACTGACAAGAGGTAGCGCATGCCTGCACGGCCCGTCTCTCTTCTGCTCGTCGTGGTCCTGACTGCGGCTGGCCTGGTCCTCCTGTGTAGCTGCGGCACGACACCCCCTCCGCCGCTGACGCTTTCCCTGACTACGGTTGTCTCAGGCCTCGGCAGCCCCGTCGACCTACAGGTGCCGTCCGACAATACAGGCCGCTTCTTCGTCGTTGAGCAGCCGGGCACGATTCGGATCATCAGTAATGGCGCTCTCCTCGCTACTCCTTTTTTAGACATCACCAGCCAGGTGGATTTCGGTGGCGAGAAAGGTCTCCTGGGCCTCGCCTTTCACCCGAGCTATAGCCAGAATCGCCGCTTCTACGTGAACTACGACCGGGTTTCGGGCGGACAGATGCAGACCGTGATCTCCGAATTCCAAGCCTCGGCAATCAATCCGAACCTCGCCGATGCAACCACGGAACGGATCCTGTTCACCGTCGTCCAACCTTTTCCCAACCATAAAGGAGGGCAGTTGGTTTTCGGGCCGGATGGGTTCTTGTACATCGGTCTGGGCGATGGAGGCAGTGGCGGCGATCCCCTCAGAAATGGCCAGAGCCTGCAAACCATGCTGGGCAAGATGCTCCGTATCGACGTCGATCACACCAGCTCTGGGCTAGCGTATGCCATTCCTCCCGACAACCCCTTCGCCGCCGGAGGCGGGTTGCCGGAGATTTGGGCCTATGGTCTACGCAACCCCTGGCGCTTTTCCTTTGATCGTTCGACCAGCCGCCTGTTTTGTG
This sequence comes from Terriglobales bacterium, assembly GCA_035272945.1. Classification (GTDB taxonomy): domain Bacteria; phylum Acidobacteriota; class Terriglobia; order Terriglobales; family Acidobacteriaceae; genus Gp1-AA122. The sequence continues at coordinate 7,347 of DATEPX010000034.1, read as the reverse complement.
CTGACGTCGGCCAGGACCACTACGAAGAAGTAGATATTCTGCAAAAAGGCGGCGACTTCGGATGGAACATCATGGAGGGGCTGCATTGTTTCAATCCCGCCACCGGCTGCAACATGAATGGCCTGATCCTTCCCATTGCCGAATATGATCACACCGAAGGTGACGCCGTGATCGGCGGCTATGTCTATCATGGCACCGCCATACCGCAGCTGGCCGGCACATACCTGCTGAGCGACTTCGGCAGCGGAACGATTTGGAACTTGACCGAAAGCCCACCGGGAACCTGGACGCGTACGCGCCTGCTCTCCACAGGCCGCAACATCAGCTCCTTCGGCCAGGACCCGTCGGGTGAGTTGTACGTGTTGGACTATGGCGGCTCGGTTTTGAAACTCGTCGCCAAATAGCCGCGCGATGGGAGGCGCGACTCGACACCTTGCTAACGAGATTCGTATGAGGGCACGTCTCTGGACGTGCCGCAAGTCATTCAAGAAATATGTGCGGCTTCAGCCGCTGTCCAAGCCGCGAAGCGGCGCCAGAATAAAGCCCACGGCGTGAGCCGTGGGTAAGATTGAGATATTGGAACCAGTCCCTGAGGGACGACAGAAAAACTGAAGAACGTGACAATCGAGCTCCCTGGGCCACCCCGCCACCGAGAACTTATTGTGATTCCCGCTTCTCCTCCCTTGTCATTCCTGTTTTCCCCTGTCAAGCGGAGCGAGGAATCTGCTTTTCTTCCTCATGCTCATGCAGCGAAAACAACAGATTCCTCATCGGCTGAAGCCGGTTTGCCAAGCATTAGGTAAAGTGACTCTGGGAGATTCTCGCCAAGCGGAGCCTAGACGCGCGCCCTACCTACAAAGCGGGAAGGGCTACACAAAGCTGCCAAAAACCACCCCGGAGGGGTATCGTGAAAATAGTCCAGCGCTTGGTCAAGTCGGATATTGGAACTAGTCCCGTCGGGACGACAGCACAATCCATCGAGCCTCCCGCCGTTCAACCCTTCAAAAACGGCAACACCTCCTTGAATGCCGGGCTCCCGGAAGACCGCAGCAACTCATAAAGAATCATCTCTGTCGACGAGATGACCGCGCCCGCGGCTCGCATCCGCGCCAGGCCAACCTTCCAGTTCCACTCCGCCCGCGAACTGACCGCGTCCGAAGCCACATGCACCAGGTAGCCTTCACGTAGTGCTCCCAAAGCAGTCTGCATCACGCAAATGTGCGTTTCCATCCCGCACAGCAACAGAGTATTGCGATTGCCGGGCAGGCGCTTGAGCATCGAGCAGAACACGTCGCTGCCAAAGCAAGAGAACTGCAACTTGTCGATCATTTCCGCTGACGACAGCAGGGAAGAGATTTCCGGCACAATTTTTCCCAAGCCTTTGGAGTATTGGGTGGTCGCAATCGTCGGCATCTTCAGGTTCCCGGCCAGCCGAATCAGCAATTGGGAGTTCCGAATCAATTGCTCCTTCTGGAAAATGGGAGGAAGCAGTTTCTCCTGAATATCCACGACGATCAGAGCACAGTGCTCAGTCTCGAGCGGCCGCCGCGCGATCTCGCTGTAGTCGGTAATTTGAGCAATGCTGTCAATGGCAGTAACCATGATCGCTGCCTCCCAAACGGAAATACGTTCGAATTTTAGCGCGGGAGGAGGGAAATTATTGATTTTTCGATTGTTGATTGTTGATTTCTGATTATTTCTGATTGAGAAAGCAGCCGTTCGCAATCGACAATCAAAAATCAACAATCGACAATGAGAGATACACGCGTAGTATTTATCGGGCAGCTGAAGTGAAGTAGGCCGAAGTCTCGTCCTTCAGGCCGCCAACGCGCAGGACTGGTGATTGCAATGGCACTCAGTTCCCGCCAAGGCTTTATCCGGCGCCCGCTCGCAGGCGCTGCTGCAAAATTCTTGTCCCGGTTCCACGGGACAGTTGCACGCCGGATGAGCGCACTTGTTGCCGGTGGGAACAGTTTGTGTACTCATATTCGACCTCTCGTATGGTTCAGCTACTGGTAGATGGATAGGAAGGGACTGGAGTTGCCCTCGCGCCGACGATTCGGTTGACCATAATCCAGGCAAGCCCATAAAATCAGAAAGGCCTGTAATACCGCAGGTTCCAGCCACACGGTGCTGCCCCCTCGTTCAACGGCAGGACAGCTGACTCTGGATCAGCATATCGGGGTTCGAATCCCTGGGGGGCAGCCAATCTTTTCAATCACTTGCTAGTTCACCCTGCCGGTCGTTTTCGACCTGTGCCCCAAAACGTGCCATAACCCATCGGGAACATTGCGCGCATTAATCGCCTCGCGCACGATGTTCAATTCCGGGTGCTGGTACGTCATCGCTGTTTTCACGTCCGAGTGACCCATGGTGTTCATGACCACGGCGATGTTACCGGTCCTCTGCAACACATACGTGCCGAAATCATGCCGCGCACAGTACAGGACCAGATCTTCCGGCAGTCCTGCTTTCTTGCGCGCTTTCACCCATTGCCGGTTCACAAACGCGGCACCAATGTGCTTGCCTTTGTAGCGGGACTGGAACACCCAGCCTTCCTTTCGGCCAGCACAGCGAACCAGCAGGATGTTGAGCACGCGGTCACTCATCGGAATGAAGCGGCGACCTTTCTTCGTTTTGCTGCTCGGGTTGAAGATCACGCGATTGTTCCAGTCGAGGTTCTCAATGCGCATCCGGTAAAGCTCGCGTCCATTTCTCATTCCCGTATCGCGCATTACCACGATGATGTCCTTGAGCGGCTGCTCAGCCACAGCAAGCAGTTTGCGCTCCGCCTCATCATCGAGCCTGAGACCCCGACCCTCTTCTTTGAAGAGTCGGAATCGCAGAACGTCGCGAATGATCTTCCACTCCCGCGCCTTGTTCAACATGCGCCGCAGCGTTCGTAGCGCATTGTTGCCGTTGGCTGGCGAACCCTCGAAACGCAACGCTTCGACCATATCTGCTGTGATTGCGTCGAGCTTTGCTTTCGTGATGGCCGTCTTTTGCAAGAGCCTCCACCCGTTCAGGTAATAGCGCCGGGTTTCCGCTTCCAGCCGAGCGGTTTCCAGCCACTCGGTGAATTGCTTCGCGAAATCCGCCAGAACCGGAGCCTTCTTGTTCAGCGGATCGCTTCCCTCAAGCGCTTGGGCCAATTTGAGAGCCGCAATCTTAGCGGCTCGCTTCTCGTTCGTTTCTTTGGTCGATCCCCGGTAGCGCTTGCCGCGCACCTTGAAATCGAACCAAAAGAATTGGGAATCCTTCTTCTTAAACAACTTACGACGCCTTCGGAATGCCCATCACCACCACCGGCACCACGCCGAACAATTTCCTCTACAGCGGCGAGCAGTACGACGGCCCGCTCGGCCTCTACTACCTCCGGGCGCGCTACTTCAACCCGGCAACCGGCAGGTTCGAGACCATGGACCCGGGCAAAGAGAGCTGTTGTGCAATCCGCGCATCGCAGGTGGAAAACATCTTCGATCCGGCGACGTTGCACAAGTATGCGTATACAGCAAACAACCCAGTTAACCGGGTCGATCCGAGTGGGCGAGGTTTCATTGAAGATTGGGCAGGAGTTGCTTTCGAGGATATAGTTAACACGTATGCCAGAGTGAAGATGGCGAAGGCGGACGCGGCGGCGTTCTGTCTGGGAGCTGCTGCGGTTTACGCGGTGGAGAACCCAGATGCCCCTGTATGGGAAATCGAGCTGATGGAACGGTATTGTCTGTCCCAAGTTGTTTTCTAGACTACAAAAATGGATTTCAAGACCGATGTTTTTGATGAATACACTCCTGAGGCGAGGCGTTCCGTATTCTTTGCGCGCGCAACAGCCCGTCAGCTCGGTTCGGATGCACTTGAAGGTGTGCATCTATTGCTGGGTATAGCGCGCGAGAACGTTGAGCTCTTAAACCGATTTCTGAGCCTTCCGGTTAGCGAAAACACTCTTGAAAACGAGGTCACGAATGGAGTGTCCACGTCTGGCGCAGATCTCCTTGCCGACATACCATTCAGCAGCGAAAGCAAGCGGGTTTTTTTATTCGCTGCCGAAGAGGCAATTCGGATGTCCCCACAGAGGGTTGGCATCGAGCATCTTCTCCTCGGCCTGCTGCGTGAAGAGAATTCAGTAGCAGCTCGCACGCTTCGGGAGCGTGGGGCCGATGTCGATCGAATCCGCGAGGAATTGCTCACTCATCCCCACCAAGCTCCGCCAAAAGAGGAGCGGATGCGCCGTGAAATAGAGAAACTCCACAAGATGATGGCGGATGTGCCTAAACTAGGACCAGATCGCAGCAGAGAGGAGGTTTTCGGACGCTACACAGTCAGGGCCGATCGCTTGATTTTTTTCGCGAGACATTTTGCCAGCTGCGTGAGTTCCCCTGTGGTTGAGTCTGAGCACATCCTCATAGCAATCGTGCGGGAAGGAAGGGATCATTTCAAACTATTCTTTCCCTTTGCAGAGTCAAAGGACACAGTTTACAAAAAGCTAGAAGAGCATTTCACCCCAGGCAGCACCATTGATCTAAGCGGAAAAATTGTTGCAACGAAAGAATTCCCGCCGTTATCTGAGCAATGCAAGCGAGTGCTCAGCTTTGCCGACGAGGAAGCGACAATGCTCCGAAGCGAGCATATAGCCCCCGAGCATCTTCTGTTGGGAATGCTGCGAGAGCAAGATAGCTATGCCGCAGTTCTTTTGCGTGAGTACGGAGCCGAACTTGAACGTATTCGCAAACAGCTGGCCACGTAACAAAGGTGTAGCACTTGTCTACGATGGCGATGGCAACCGGGTCAGCGAAACTGCTGGCGGCCTGGAGAACCTCGCTGCGCCAGCAGCTATCCATTTATAAGCGCAAGCGAAGCCGTCCACGATTAGTCAGGCGTGACCGCTGGTTCTGGATCGGGCTCTCGGAGGTGTAGAAGGACTGGCGACGAGCCTTGCTCATTGTTCATCCCGATACGGTAGTCCGCTGGCAGCGCGAGCGATTCCGGCGGCACTGGGCGCAGCTTTCCAAGAGATCCGGAAGAACAGGCCGGTCTCCCGTCAGCGTTGAGATTCGCACATTGATCCGAACGTTAGCCCAAGCCAATCCCCTGTGACGAGCACCACGGATTCATGGCGAACTGCAAAAGCTCGGAATCGGGGTCTCCGAACGAACCGTGTCGCGCACAGTGGGAACCAGAACGAGTCGCCGGAAGAGGTGGAACGCGTGGGCGCTTTGGTCGATGGGCTGCTGCGAACCAAGACTACTTGGACAAACAAAGAAGGAAAGACCAATGCTCTTGGGCTTCAGGACATCCTCGTTGTCGCTCCTTACAACGCGCAGGTCGCGGCACTGATCGAAAGACTTCCCGCAGGGGCGAGGGTGGGAACCGTGGACAAGTTCCAAGGGCAGGAAGCGCCCGTTGTCCTGTACTCGATGGCGACCTCGACGCTCGAGGACGCTCCAAGGGGAATGGAGTTCCTGTACAGCCTGAACCGCCTGAATGTCGCCGTCTCGCGTGCCCGGTGTGTGGCTGTGATCGTCGCCAGCCCGGCGCTGTGCCAAGTGCAGTGCAAGACCCCGCGCCAGATCGAGCTTGCCAATGCGCTTTGCCGCTATCTAGAAATCGCTCGGACAGTCTGAACCGATCAGCACGCTGAGTAGTGGAACGAGAATATTGGTTATCACCGAAGTGCCGAGAAAAACGTATGGAACGCCTAGAAGAGGACCTGCAAGCCAATAGCTCAGAAGTCGCAGCAACCGTCCTGAATAGCATGAGCAACTTGATGAGGCTCTGGAAGAGCCGGGTGATGGCTATTGTTGGAATCGTCCGAGCCGGTGAAACGGAACACCGCGAAGTCGCGAACATCGCAGCACAAATCGGCGCGGATTATCACGGTCGATTCATCGTGGAGCTCTTGCAAAACGCCAGCGATCAGGCTGCTGACGGTGGGTTGCGGGACAGTTCTGTGACTATTGTCCGTGCCAGTGAGTTCGTGGCGATAGCCAACGAGGGCACTCCGTTCGACGATAAGGGGCTTCGCTCGATCACCTCGCTTGGTTTGAGTACCAAGAATCCGCAGGACGCAATTGGAAACAAAGGCATCGGCTTCAAGTCTGTGTTTCAGGTGTCCGAATCCCCGGAGATATACAGTTCGCCGTCCACAGCCGGATCGTATGCCGATGCTGATGGCCTGATGTTCAAGCTCTCGCTGACACCCTTCGCTTGCGCGGAATTTGAGAACGCTGCGCGCCTGATGGTCACCGAGCAAATGGGCGGTCTGCAAGCAGGAGACGTGACGTTCACCGTGGAGCAGGTGTTGGAGGAGATCAAAGCCGCAGCGCCTTTTAAGTTTCCCCTTCCGCTCTCCCTGAGTGACTTGGCTAACCGCGTTTCTGAGATCTCCGATTGCCCAGCTGGGCAGACGTTGGTGGTGTTGCCGCTCCGGAAGACGCCAGGTACTGCGGAGACGGTTGAGCATGCGATCGATGAGCTCTTCGCAGAGGCTGGGGCAGCGATCCTCTTTCTGCCATCCATCTCAACGATTCGGGTGGTTGACCACGTGCGGGGATTCACTCGCACAATCAAGCGCCGGGTTTGCCGCCGCCGGCGGGTCGATGGTTTTGGCGACCTCACTACCGTAGTCACAGCGGTGCAGCAGGATGGTACTGTTCTTGATAAGAGAGCCTGGCGGGTCATACAACGTCGGATGGGTGTGGCTGATGTCGTTAGCGAAGAGCAGGCATCAATCGAGGCCGAACGCATCAATAGTGAAGCAAGCAAGCTCCCCGGTGCGAACTGGGAAAGAGTGCACAGCTCCCCGATTGGCGTTGCGGTACCTCTTCCGAAAAAAGTTGCACCCGACGGTTCCTTACTTCTTGGTGTGCGCGGCCGTGTCCGCATTGGTCTGCCCACCAAAGATCCGACTGGGACGCCGGCATGGATTAATGCTCATTTCCACGGGACGATTTCAAGAACGGGCATTGACCTGCTCGACAACAGCTACAACAAGATTCTCTTCGCAGAAGCCGTCAGGCTACACGACGCATTGGTAGCAGACCTCAAGGCCGATGCTAATGTCCGCATTCGCCGCACTGCCACACTTGTGTTTGAACGAGGTGAGGGCCCGCTTGCAGACGTCCTCTACGCCACGGAAGGGCAGGTAAATGGTGAAGTTGTCTTATCGTGCGACGCCAAGACATTTCAGACCCCCGCAGGCACGGTCCTGCCGGATCCGGCAGATGTGGATGCGCTTCTACTAATGATGCCGCAGACGGCAGGATGGAGCAGCTTCGGTTTGACCCTCCCAGAGGCAGTACTGACGCGGAATGCGAGGGCGCTGATGGGGTCTCTCGTCGGCAGCAGGAC
>DATEPX010000033.1:0-39341 GCA_035272945.1 Terriglobales bacterium | reverse complement strand
AGATCGATCCCCGGTTCTGGTGATAGTTGTATACTGAAACAGATAAGCGTGCCATCATGGATGGGCCGCGTTTGTCGCTCTTTCGAAACCTCTCGCTCCATTTAAGAGGCTCCTAAGGTCGCACTTGCGACTGTTCCCTTTTGGAATAGTGAGGCTCTGTGAGCAATGAGGTTGTCCTACAATACGTTGGGTTTGAAACTAGGGGAGCGGTCCGCGAATATGCTTTCACCGTCCGCGGTTCCGGCGGCGAATCCTCCAGCTATTTTGTGACCATCGCGAACGACGCTTTCCTGGCGCATCGCGTGCGCTATCAGGATGCGCCGGACATCTGTTCCCTGCGGCTTCGCCGGGAATTCGCCACGGAAACCGGCCAACCTCGCTTCATTCGCTTCTACGTCACGGACGCAGAACTGACTGATTACCAGCACACCCACACGCCGAAAACGAAGCCCGGCACCGCTGCCCACCGGAAAGACAACCAGTAGGAAAGTGACGCCAGATAATCCCAAGCAAAGAACGCTAAGAGGCAACGGAGACGACCAGAACAGAAGAACAGAAGAACAGAAGAACAGAAGAACAGAAGAACAAAAGAAGAACTTTGGATCTTCTATACTATTCAGTTCAATTTAAACCTACGGACAATTAGGGTTGGAACCGCTGCCACAATTTGGCGAACCTGGCGGGATTGGAAATCCACTGAATAGACTCCGGATCACTTTGAAGGTGATTGTAGATGGGCATCCCTCGGTGAATGCCCAGTTCTGGATAGGTCCGTGCTTTCCTGCAATCCAGTTTTGACACGGAATATGTTGAATTCGGTATCCAATTGATTTGGCCGCCGTCCGGCATCAAGGGGAACCACGCAAGCCCGCCGTGGGCGCGCACTTGCGCATAGTCAAAGCCATATTGACGGTCGCACCAGGCCCCGAAGATCAGGACCGATTGCGAATCGGCATTTGCCACGAAATGAGCCCAACGGGGAGGCATGACGACGCGGTCGCCCGGCTCTGCTTCGATCGCGACACATCGGCCGGGATTATCTTCTGAGTTCTCTTGGCCATAGACAATGGCGCGGCCTTCCCAGATCTCAAACAACTCTGGGGTGGACCATCCACAGTGCGGCGACACAGCGTGAACGTGGCCCTGACTCTGAACGGGACCATCTCCCAAGCTTCCTTTGGCGTACATGACGATGCCAAAGAGCAACTTTCGCCTGACCAGCTCATCGCGGTCATCGACTCGGCCGACGTCCATGGCAATTGCATATACCGGGTCAGGTCCCTCGCAGTTCGGATCTCGGAGGCTACCCCGAATCGCATCTAGTGAGCGGTATTCGGGCCTGGGTCCATAGACTCCGGGCCCGTACTCGAAGTTCATGCCGGCTTTCAAGAAGCGGACATCGATGCCTGGATCAAATTCTTGCTCAGACATGAGAACCTTGTGGGATTGGGGAAATCACGCATCGCTTTTGACGAGCATCGCGCTACCCCTGACATTGAGAAGCCGCGCACCGAACCCATATGTGCGAATCGATTCGTAATCATGCCCTGCGTCACTTGGCCAGCAGGCAACGAATCGGAGTGGGCTCTTGCCAATGTTTGCGACCCGGTGGGCGACCCTCGGGCGTATGAAATGAACGGTTCCAGCGCCCATTGGCTCCATCCACGTCGCTCGCGTTTCATCCATCAGCACCAGCGCGCCTTCCCCTTCGATGGTCCCATAGTACTCCGTGCGATCACGCTTCAGGTGAAAGTGTCCGTGCGTCATGAAGTACTCAGAGTCAACTAGTCCCGGTTCGACGACAGTGGTTCCCCAGAACAGCCCTCCTTCTGTACCCTCGGGAATAGGACACCAAGCCTGAACCCGGTACACGACTGTAGTTGGATCCATTTCGCGCAACGCCTTTGTGTTTGCGAAGATTCCGCTCAGTTGCCCAAGCGTCTTGACACTTTCGCGGACTTCCGCGTCAGGGCGTAACAGCCCCTTGGCCCAATCCATTTGCATCATCTATTGACTCCGATAACGGCCGCGCGCCCTTCCTCCGAGATACAAGCTCGTTCTCATCGCGAGTTTTTCTCGCACCGTTTTACGCACGGTGAGAGATTCGAGCAGCCTGCGCATCGGCAGAATCTCGTCTTCGCTGTCTACTGTACTCCAAGTACCTGGCAGCGACCGAGTCACCACGGCGAGTCGCTATAGGCATCGGTGCGAAAGGACCATCGACAAAAGTTGACGCCGAGAAGACTTCCGTCAAAGCAGCCGGGTTGCGTCTCAGAACATCAGCTTCAGGGCAAATTGCGCTTGGCGCGCTGTGCCTGTGCCAATCTGACTTCCGTTCACGTCAGCGATGGTTCCACCAACACGGCCAAAATTGGGGTTCGCCGTGCAGGAGGCTGGAGAAGTGGTCGTCGCCGCTGTAACCGCGGTACAAATGCCGGCGTCCGGGCCACCGAAATTAGGATGGTTCAAAAGATTGAAGAGGTCCGCGCGGAATTGCAGCTTCAACCTTTCTGTGACCGGAAAATTTTTCATCAAGGACCAGTCCCATTGGAAGAATGCGGGGCCCCGAACGGCGTTGCGCCCCACGGTTCCGATCACCTGGCCCCATTGCCCGTTGTAGGTTGGTTCGATGGCGAACGCGTTGATGTTATAGCTCGAATCCGGCCAATGGACGTTGGAAAGGTACACGCTCTGACCGGACACATAGTCCGGCCGCATGGGCAGTCCAAAGAAGCCGCTTATGAGTTGGACGTTTGCGGGAAGCCCTGAGCGCGTTTGAAGTATGGAGGATGTTTGCCATCCGCCGAACGCATTCCGTACTAGCAAACCGGAGTTCTTGAATTCCGGTAGGTTATAGACTGCGCTGGCCGTCAGATTGTGCCGCACGTCCCAGTCGCCGCTGCCGCGATCAATGCTGGGGTTCAAGGGATCCGACCAACCGCCGAAGACGTTCACCAAGTCATCGATTTCGTGCGACCAGGTATAGTTGGTTTCGAGCGTGAGTCGCCCGACATTGCGCCGGAGTTGCACTTGCAGCGCGTTGTAATTCGAGGACAACGTGTCGTAATTGAGGTTTTCGTTGGCAAAGCCGGAGAATTGGCGGGCAAACGTGACCGCGTTGGCGGGATTGGCGTTGGGAGCGGCAAAGCTGACGCCAGCTTGCATGTGCTGAGTTTTGTTTCCCGTGTAATTTATGGTCAGAACTGTGTTTCGCGCCACTTCCTGCTGAACACCAAACAACCAGTTCGTGGAATACGGATCTTTAGGGTTCCGCGGGAAGGCGTTCACGTTTTGTGTCCCTGCCGGCAGCGGCGGGTTGGGTGATGGGTAGGCTATCGAAAACGGCGGGTTCGCAAAGATGGCTTGAAAAACGTTTACGTTGTAATTCGAAAGTGCCGGTATGTTGGTGACCAGCCCGAAGCCAAACTGCATGGGCATGTAGAAAATTCCGCCGTACCCATGTACGACTGTTTTTCCCTTGCCAAACGGATCCCAGGAAAACCCGATCCGGGGCGCAAAATCGGTTTTCGGCGCGTTATATGTTTGGCCGGCGGGAAGAAACGATTGAGTGGCGACGTCGAAATTCTGGAACCGGCCGTGGCCCTCGGTCCACGCCGTGTTGTATTCGTAGCGAAGCGCCACGCTAAAGGTGAGTTTGCGGGTAATCTTCCAATCGTCCTGTCCATAGAAGTCCCAGTTGGAATTGCGAATGCCGACAAACCCTGGGAATCCAATTTTCGCCAGGACAAAAGGGTTGTCGTTTTCAAGGTCAGAAAAACTGCCGAAATAGTAGGTTTGTTGCGGGCGCAGCCACTCATTCAGCCTGTTGACCCGGATTTGCGTCCCCCACTTTACCGTATGCTTCCCAGCCGTTTTGCTCACGCTGTCAAACACTTCGAAGACCGCGAATGGGGTGATCTGGTTGAAGGTATTCGGTCCGGGCAGCGAGCCTAGATTGGTAAAGAAACCGGCGAACCCAACCAGCGGCTTCGGTGTGTTTGAATTGGTGTCGGAATAGAAACGGTTGAGGGCCACACTAAACTCATTGAAAAGGGTGGGACTGAAGGTGTGGGCTTCGTCGAGTTTCCCGAATTGCGTCCTCAGCGCCTGCGGCGACAATTGGCCCTGGTTGAGGCCTATGGTGTAGTTGGTCAGCGAGTCATTGATGTTGTACCGGCCCGTCAAGCGGTCCTTATCCGAAAGTTGATAGTCCACGCGGACCGACCCGGTATCCTCACGCAGGGATACCGGAAGAGCAGCGGGATCAAAGACGAGGTTTGCTCCGTGACCGTTTCCCGCATCCGTGTTCGGAACTGCACACGAGGCAGGTGCCGGAATGGCAGTGCAGCCGGCCGGCAAGGGCGCCATCTGCGCTAAAACGGGCTGCATGGCCGCATTGAACTGCGATCGAGCGTACGCGCTCAGAGTCTCATTGAGCGCGTTGATGTTGCTGATGCGCTGGCGAACACCCTCGTAGTTGGTAAAGAAAAAAAGCTTGTTCTTGACGATCGGGCCGGCGAGATTACCGCCGAACTGATTCATTCGTAAAGGTTGTTTCGAAAGGCCCGTTGTGGCGTTCTCGAAGAAATCCTTGGCATCCAGGGCGTCATTGCGGAAGAAATCAAACACCGTGCCGTGGTACTCATTGGTTCCTGATTTGGTGACGATGTTCATCTGCGGGCCAAGCGAAAAGCCGCTTTCCCCGTTGTAGCCGTTATTAGTGAAATCGATTTCCTGGATACTATCTATGCTCGCACGGGTAACTCGGGCTTGTTCTTGCCCTTCGGTTTCCAGGAAGCCGTTGATATCGCCGCGCGACGCGTTCTGGCCGTCGATTTTGATATTCAGTCCGGTAAAGACGTTCTCAAGTCCGTTGACACTACCCTGGAAAAATCCCGTCGAGTTGATCGACCCGGGAGCAATCTCAAGAAAGTCACTCACGTCCCGGCCGTTGACCGGAAGGTTGGCGATCTGATTGGAGTCCAGCGTCGTGCCCGTTGCGGTTGAAGAGGTATCGACGGTCGTGGACGTGCCGGTAATAACGATACTCTCCGAGGCGCCCGCCACCGTCAGTGCCAAATTCACCTGTACCGTTGCGCCCACGTTGAGAACGATGGTTTGGCTGGTGGCTTTTCCGAAGCCGATCGCAGTAGCTGAAACCACATAGTTTCCAGAAGGAAGGGCGGAGGAAACGAAATTTCCACCCTGATCGGTCTGCAGCGTTCTTTCGATGGAAGTCCCAACATTGGTGATGGTAATTGTCGCGTGAGGAACCGCCGCGCCAGATGGGTCGGTCACCAGACCCGCGATTGTGCCGGTATCGAATACTTGCGCCGAGACCGGCCGCACGAGCGGAAAACACGTGACGAAGAAAATCGCGACCTGGAGCAAAGGTTCAACCACGGTGCGCCTTGGGCCACCGAGATTCGCAGTTCCTGTCATGGTGACTCCTGTCTGCACCTATTCGACCACCAAAATCGCTTTAGCAAGCACCCGAAAAATTGCGTGCATGTTAACGCCCTTCTGAGACCCAAGTCAACATATTCATGAGCGTTTATGGCAATAACAATCATCATTTCTTTTCTTTTGCGGTCAAAGCTACCTTCGTTTTGGGGAGTTCTGTGTCGACGGCAAGGCCCTTCAGGAATGTTAAGTCTTTGCGACACGGTAGGTCACGATAGGTTCCGAAGGGCGGGAGTTCCGTCGCGCGGCAAGGAAGACACGCTAGCCCTACGCTAGCCCCAGAGTGCAGTCCATGCTACTTGCCCCACGCTTCTTGAATTTGCTCAAGCGTCCGGCCTTTCGTTTCCGGAACCACTTTCCAAACGTATAGGAAGCAAATGAGCGAGAGCACTCCATAAATCGCGAACGTTCCCCAAAGCCGCAGCTTGTTCACGAGCGTCAGAAAAGTGAACGTCACCAGCAGTGTTCCCGACCAAAGAGTCGACGTGGCAATCGAAGCGGCACGGCTCCTTACTTTCGTGGGAAAGATCTCTGAGATGATCAACCAGGGGCCGGGTCCCATTCCCAGGGCAAAAAAGGCGACGTACAGAAGGATGCTCGCGAGCATCAGAGCCGCTGGGGCGTTGCGGACGTTCAAACCAATAACAAGCACGCCCAGGGCGAATCCCATTCCGCCACTCGCCGTCATCAAGATGGTTCGACGTCCCCATCGATCAAGAAAGACCATCGCGAAAATCGTGAAGATAAGATTCACCGCGCCGATGATCACGTTCGCCGCCAATGCCGTACCCGCGGACTGCCCTGGAAAGTGCTCGCTCGCGATGATGGAGCCGTAATAGAGCACGGTATTAATGCCGGTGATCTGGGAGAACAGAGCTAGGGCAATTCCGACCTCCAGCCGCTTGCGCATTGTTAGGGAGAACACCTCGCGCCAGGAGCCTTCTTCGCCGGAAATAGCTTTCTCTATCGCTGTTATTTGTTCTTGTGCTGCCTGTTCGCCAAAGATTCGGGCCAGAACACCCCCTCCTTCCCTCCGCCGGCCAGTGCTGATTAGCCAGCGCGGGCTCTCCGGAATTGCCAAGAGTCCCAAAAGAAATGCAAGAGAAGGGACAGCCGCCACAGCTAGCATCCACCTCCAGCTGGCGTCGCCAAGCCTCGAGAGTCGCCAGTTGACGAGATAAGCTGCCAGAATGCCGATCACAATCGCGAGTTGGTTTAGCGACACCAAGGTTCCGCGGTTCTTGGATGGGGAGATTTCTGCAATGTAAACGGGGGTAAGCACGGACGCGAGGCCTATAGCAAGTCCCCCCACAAGCCGCGCCGCAGAGAACGTCGTAACGGTGTTGGCCGCGGCAGCTCCCAAAGAAGAAACAGCGAACAGAACCGCGGAGAAAATGAGTGACTTCTTGCGGCCATAACGGTCACCGATCATGCTCGCGCTTGCCGCTCCCAGCAAACACCCTAACAGCAAGGAGCTCGCCGCAGCTTCTGTTTGAAAATTAGATAGCGCGAACTGGCGCCGGAGAAGCAGCAGGACTCCGTTAATCACCGCGGTGTCGAATCCAAAAAGAAAGCCGGAGATAGCGGTCGTGGCTGCCAACATTGTGACGTAGCCCAAAGATTGCGATTTTGAGGTAATGGTGCTTGCCCCCCGGCCCGAGACGGGTAAATGCATGGCTCCTCCAATGGGAACATCCCTGACCGACGTCGACAGGCGAGCTTTTTCTTTTCGCAAACACCTTGAACAGCCTCTATGCCGCCAAGCGCAGCGGACGCGATCTCGTTCAAGCTCGAACAAAGGCCTTGATGGTTGCGCATGTTGATCCGCGCGACTCCCCGCTGGGCCGAATGGTGTAGCTGCCAACAGCCGCAGGGACGATAAACGTCTCTGCATAATGGACCACAAATGGGTCAAAATTTCCTGTTGGACTTTCAACAGTTGCTTCTCTGCCTTGGACCAAGTTCAGTACGTTTACTGTGCCGCGAGTATCGTGAGGAGCTACGTCCGTAAACCAGCATCTGCGGGTCTCGATGAACTCGAGTTCGTGAAGTCCGGTGCGTTCTTCCTTCCACCCTTGGCCGGCTGCCATCGGCTCTACGCGGTTAACTAGACTCCGTCGGACCCACTCCGTGTTTCTTTCCCATGCAATGTTTGCTTCTCCGTGGTCAATATGAATCGGCCGCGGCTGGCCATTCAGACCGAGCCGACCCCAGTCCCACAGCTTGAATGTGAATATGTAAGGTGTCGCGCTGATTTCGAGAACCATGCTGTTCTTGCCCGAGCAATGGACGGTGCCGGCAGGAATGAGAAAGTGATCATGCTTCCGAGCGGGAAATCGGTTGATGTAGTCTTCTGCGCGGAAAGGGGGACCGCCTTCCTGCGCCGCCCGCAGCTGACGCATCACAGCCTGGCGGTCTATACCGGTCTTGAGGCCGAGATAGACGCAACCATCTGCTGCAGCATCCAGCAGGTAATAGCTCTCGTCCTGTGTGTAGTCCATGCGGAATTGCTGGCGGATGTACTCGGTGCGGGGGTGTACTTGCAAGGATAGATTTCCGCCATCCATGGTGTCGAGAAAATCGAAACGAATGGGAAACTCGGTACCGAAGCGGGAATAGATGAAATCCCCTAGGAGCTCCCGAGGCTGCAAAAACGTGAGGTCGCTAGCCGGCAACTCCATCCGGACATCGCCAAAGCTAAACAGCAGACTGTTCTCTTCAGGAACACAATCAAAGCACCAGGCGTGATTCGGCGCATCGTTGGGCAAGTCACAAACCTCTTCCATCCAGTGCCCACCCCACGGACCGGGGTCGAAGTAGGGAACTACACGGAAGGGACGTTTCGCCACTGTTCTCAAAGCTGCCCGCGCCGTCCTTCCACTAACCAACTTCGGAATCGCGGCATTTGTATCCAGCATAAAATCCGCTTTCGGTAGAAGGTCTTTTTTTAGCCTGTCCGCGGCGCGCCAATCCACAAAGAAGGCCCGCTTGTATTTCAGGCTGGGACTCTCGGTGAGATTGTCAGCTCCGAGGTTTGAGATCTCATTGCGCCGTTGGCGCCCTTGGATCTCCCAGCGCGCCATGTCTGCGTACACTAGAATGTCTGCATTCGGACAAACGAGCGCTGCGCCAACACCAACTACGAGCAGCAAACCCCTCTGCCACGCCTCAACCGTTGCTCGTGCTGAACCGAGACTTGCTTCATCGAAGAAATTCTCCAAGGTGACATCACTCATACGTCCAAAGACCGGGTCGTCGCCCAACACGTTCTCGAGCATTCTATCGACCTCAGATGCGGGTTTGAGCAGATCCGGGGCATAGATGACTCGATCCGCCCGCAGCCCTTTTTCTAACGCCTCTCTGATCGAGTTTTCGAAAGCGCCCGGATAGCACTCTACGCAGAGGACGGAGCGGTTCTCCCTTAACGTCTCCTTGAGCCTTGAGATAATGTCCCGCCAACCCATCGAGCACTCTGAGCCGGACCCATGAATGGGAATGCAAGGATACTTGTCGTAATTGGAGTTCCTGGGCATAAGTCTTTTTCAATGGCAGCCACAGGCTGGCCAACGATACATTAACCGCCCGAGCGCTGCCGCAGGCGGTTTAATTGGGTAGCGTTCGGCTGCTGAAATAAGAGGGCAACCTGGCTTGCAGCGGAAGATACGGTATCTTGAATAAAACCCATAGGCTTCCTCTTTCATCAGCTTCAAGAAACTGGCGAGCACAATGCTCGATACGCGACTCGCACTCGCTCCAATATAATCAAACGAAAGCGTAAATAGTTTCGTTTATGGCACAATCGTAAGTGAAAAGTATCTGGAATGGCTAATTATGTCAAGGCCTTCTCTTTTTCACCGGCTCTAACAAATCTTTGCTGTGAGCCAAATCTGGCGGCTTTCGAGCGGTTTTGCCCAGGTACTCGCGGAAACCGTTCCACATCCGGACTCTTGCTGTCCGAGGCTGTCGAACCGGAACTGTCGTCTCTGGCTTGAAATGCGAGCGTGGAGCGTTTGGAATTTCTCTCGGATTCGCGATATAACGCTATGCAAATTCGCGAACGTTTTCTGGTTGTGACGGCCCGTCCACTCTCGAGGAGACTTGAAGTTGAACAAACGAAGCCGGATCGAAAGGGGGTTAGGGAACATGGGTGGCTCCGTTGACCGGGACGCCGAAAGCCCGGATAAGCAGCAGGTTCGGCTTACGGCCATTCTCAAAGCCCTGCAAAAAACCGGCTCCGTATCAGTGGAAGGCTTGAGCAAGGAACTGGATGTTTCGCTTGTGACGATTCGCCGCGATTTGGACACCCTGGAAGGACAAGGCTTGCTCCGCCGCACGCACGGCGGCGCTGTCTCGATCGAGCCGTTCTTCTACGAGCCATTTCGCAACGACCATTCGTTTCAAGCACAGGTCAAGAGATACGCGGAGGAAAAGCGCAGGATTGGAAGAGCGGCGGCCGGGCTAATCAAGGAGGGAGAAGTCATCGCCTTGACTCCCGGGACCACAACCACGGAAGTCATTCGCGGGCTGCCCCTCAATCACAAAATAACGGTGGTGACAAGCACTGTCAACGTGGCCATGGAACTTTCCAAACGCAAGGATTTGGAGGTATTCGTCACGGGAGGACACTTGCGCGGAGACTGGTTTTCGCTCGTGGGATCCACAGCCGCCCAGAGCCTCGGCCGGCTGCAAATCCACACGCTTTTTATCGGCGCTGATGGCATCGACGCGGAATGGGGTATCAGTTGCTACAATCCTGACGAAGCGCAGCTCAATTCAGCGATGGTCAGGCACGCTAAAAGGAAAATTGCCGTCGTCGATCACAGCAAGTTCGGCATCGTTGCAGGTTGGCGCATTTGTCCCACTTCCGACCTCGACATTCTGATTACTGATTCGGGCGCAACCGACGAGATGACCGCCGCTTTCGAAGCAGCGCAAATACAGGTCATGCGTGTCTGACGAGGAGAGCGCCGGTCTCGACCGATCGGACCAAGGGTCCAAGTTAGCTGCGCCGCTTTTCCGAGAGCAACGGGACCGCCCCTAAAAGAGCTGCGTTGTTACCCAGTTCAGCAGCCCGGACTTGCACTTTGCCCCAAGGTGTCCACGCGTATTTTTCAACATGAGATTGCAGGATCGGGATAATACTCAGGGCGCTTTTCATCACTCCTCCTCCAAGCACAATGATCTCAGGGTCGTAAGCATGCACGAGAGCGATCGCAGCAGCACACCAGACGCCCAGGCATCGATCTCGAACCGCCAGCGCCACGGCATCACCGGCTGCCGCCTCTTCAAACAGTTCCTTGAATCCAACTTGTTGATATTTCGACAGCGCGCTCCTGGAGGCCCCCGGCCATTCTTTTAGAATCAGCGGAAGCGACCAGCCTGCGGCTTCCGCTTCCGCGCATCCAATAGCACCGCAGGTGCAGCGGCGTCCCGTAAAGAGAACAGGGATATGGCCTCCTAAACAGCCAGCCTGCGCGTGTTTTCCTCGAAGCAATTTTCCTTCGATCATCGCCACGCCGCCTATACCGGTGCCCAGCGTCATCATGACGACCTCGGTGAAACCCCGGGCGGCTCCGGCGTAGACTTCCCCGAGCAATGCCATGCGCGCGTCGTTCTCAATCGTGAGCGGGAGACCGAGAGCCTCGCGCCCCCAAGCGGGGAGATCGAGTCCTGGAGCATCCTCATACTTTGCGTTTGTCGACAGCACTCGTGCCGTACGGGTATCGACAAGCCCAGGGAATCCCGCGACCACACCCTCGCAGTCCTTGAGGGAGAGCCCGTTTTCTTTTGCAAGCTTGCGCAAAGTATCCCGGATAGCGGGCAGCAACGCCGCGAGGCCTTGGACACAATCCGCAGCGATGGCTTCTTGCGCCAGAATCGTCTGGTCTTCGACGATGCCGCATGTGGCGTGGGTGCCTCCCAGATCAATCGTTAAAGCCCTCACTCGTGCTTTCTCCTCAGTTTCCAGAAAGTTCTGCTTCGTTCGACGAAATCACATAGTTCTTCCCTTGATGGCGCAGGTTGACAAGCCGCGCCTGTGGATCAAAGTGCGCAAGCCGCGAGTGCACTTTAATTCCGCCAAACAAGGTCAACTCCGCCCCGAAGAGCGTATCGATCACAAGGTCCGTGAATCCTCCTCCCGAGATGCAGCACCAATCATTAAGGTAGGGTGCATCCGTCGGACATTTGTATGCGGCTCCATGCTCTAGCGGGAAGGCCGTTTCAACAAAATGGGCCTGTCCGATGGGACCTTGGTTCCCCGCCGCAGCCAGGTTTTTCACCCAAACAGACACGCGCGCGGCCGAATCCGTTTTGTAAAGCCCTTTCGCTGTGACCGGCGCCCACGCGGAATAGGCTCCCAGCCAGCTGTGGTCCGGACGGATATTCCAGGTCGCGTCCACGTCATCGGGTGAAAGTGCTCGCATCCAATAATCACTGTGGAGTTCTCTCCAGAAGAACCGGCTCATTTCTTCCTTCTGGGTATCGCTCAGATCTTCAAACATATTGTCGAGCACAGATAGGAAATCATAACAGTGCCGGACTTCGACAAAGGAGCCGTCTGGCTGCCCGCACTTCCACCAGCCTTTGCCGGCAACGTAGAGTTCCTGGTTGATTCGTTTAGCCAGCTCGTTCGCCTCGACGCGAAGCCGGGATGCCTCAGAGGAGTTGCCGCGCCGCTCGAGTAAGTCCGCGACGAAGCGCATGGAAGAAACATTGCCGGCGTTCATGCCGGCGGTCTCGTGCAGATACGTGCTGACAACTTCCAAGAGATTCTCGAGTTTGCCGTAGTCGCCCAGACCATGAGAAGCGCTGTCGAGTTGTTTCCAATAAGTTGCGTGAAATACCAGATGATCGAGCGCCGTCTTATTATCGATGCGCTTATCGAGCCAAGCGAAATCGCCGGTCACTCGCAGATAGTTCTGTGCGCAGCGTACGATGGCCATGTCATTGACGGCATACCACGGTCCGACTCCCTCTCCGGTGACATAGTCCGTGGCGAGATGCTGGTGCATGTCCTCGACGAACCAGGTCTCAACTAGCCGGCGCAGTGCTTCCGGATCAAGCAAGGCCAGGCTCAGGGAAGTCAAAGAGGTATCCCAGGGAAAGCTCAGAGTAGGCAACACGCGGCCGCCCAGCGTGAGGTAGGTAGTCCCATACTTCGAATCCGGAGAAGCTCGGCGGGCGAAGATCAGGTTTCTGAATCCCGCCTGATAGAGTTTCCAAAGGGATTCGTCATCGGTTTCCAGTTGTGGAAGATAGCCCGAAAACTCCGCATTGCCGGGTGTAACGGCGGAGCGCAGCAAGCTATTGAACGCCTGAGCATTCTCTTGCAGCAGCTGCGCAAAATTCGCCTGCAGATGGTCATACGTCCCGAGTGCCGCCTGCTGTTCGGCGTCGACCGCGTTCACGTATGTCACTTCCTTTGTCTCCCGAGGACCAAGCGACATTTCGAGAACCAGCATCCGCCCAGAATCGAGGCGGCTGGCCTTGGGGAGGATGCCTTGCACGGAAAAGGCCTGACTGTGCTGAGCCTCAAAGATCAGACACCCGCGGGAAGCATCCCAGTGAATACGATTGTCCGCTTCACCGGGCGAGTAGGTGAGCCACGAGGTCGTCTTCTTGGCGACGGCGGCGCGCATATCAAAACCCAAGGAGACCATTCGCGCTGCGCTACCGACATTTGTGATTCGAATGACCTCCGCAACCGCCCGCCTTTTCGCGGGCATGAACGTCTCTGTGGAGAACTTTAGGCCATCGGCTTGGGTTTCGCGCACGATCCGGTGCGGATACCACCTGAAAGCGATCTCGTCGCCGCCATCGGGATAGGAGAGAAGGATTCGCCCATTCACGAATAGTTCGCACGAAAGGAGAAATCCCGGGCTCCAGGGCGTGTCCGGCACTCCACAACATGCGAATGGTGGCAAGGAAAGGGCTGTAATTCCCGACACCGATTTTGTCGCTTGGACATATCCAAATTCGTTTTGCGCGGTGGGCGAGGAATAGAGGTCTCTGAACTTATGCACAAGCCGGTCTGCCCGAAGGTCCTCCACGGCCGGGACCGGAGGCAGGCGCTTGGGGGACTGAGGGCCGCCCGGGGCCGTACGAAAATGCATCAGCCTCGGAACGATACCGGCGACCGCGCTCACCTTCAAAAAAGACCTGCGACCCCACGCCTTGTGTGATGAAACGTCTTCCTCTGTCACAGTCGCCCTCCAACAGACTAACAGGCCGCGATTAGATCATAATTCTGGTCGTTTGGCTCCTGTTCTATGCCGATTATGATCTAATCTTACGTAAACAATCATGGTTGGCTTGACCTCTGATCTTGAGCGTTGGTAGCCTTTGGTTTCGACCGGTTAGTTCTCCCGAAGGCCTGGATGGCATTTACAGGAGGTGCCATGAGAAAGACCCACTTCAGGCCGTTCTGGCGCTTCTCGCTAGGGTTTCTTCTGACCTGCACGTTCGTCGTGTATGCTCCCGCTGGGTTGACGGCCCAAACCTGTACCGTCACTGCCGGAACCGGCACGCCGGATTCTCACTTCAATGCGGAATACGCCGAGAATGGTCCGGGAACTGGCAACGAGCCCCTCGGCATGCCCGGGTGGACCGGTGCGGATAGCACTTACTCGGTGCTTCTGCCCAACGGTGACACGGCTTTTTTCTTTTCTGATTCCTACATCGGAGAGTATCCGACCGCCAGCGGCGACGGGACGGTGAGGACGAATTCGAACGGCTTGCGCACGCGGGCGCCAAATTGCGGCCCTCCGTTGTGCAATCCGCCGACTGTTCTTTATCACGCTCATAACAGCATTGTCGTGCAAAGCGCAACGACCGGCCAGTTGTCGACTGTTGTAGGTCCTAAGGACCCGACCTCGGGCTATTCGACCTCGTATTTCGTGCCTGCCGACGGTCTTGTTACAGGACATTTTTATTGGATGGGCGACTCCGTCGTCGTGCAGGTTGACAGCGCCGGAACAAAGAAGCTTTGGACGTTCCTCATGGAATGGGACAACAGTTTCAATTACTACGGCAGCGCGATCGCCCAACTCACACTGCCTGACCTTGCGGTTGAGAGCATCACACCGCTCCGTAACGTTCCTCCCGGGAATGTCGTGCACTGGGGAACAGCTTTGTGGCTCGACGGAGACTATGGCAACGCTTCGCTTCATGTCTATGGAATTGAGGACAACGGGCAAAACGGCAGGTATCCGTTTGTGGCGCTCACAAATCCCGCGCTTGGAGTTACTGGCGTCGCCGACACGAACAACTGGTATGTCTGGAATGGGAACGGCTGGATGCCGGGTTTGACCAACGCTGTCCAAATCATAGGCGCACCAAACGACCCGAACAACGCGGGCGATTACGTCAGCAGCGAATACAGCGTCAAGAAGATCCACAGCGGCGCGGGAACCACGTACCTGTTGGTAGCCCAAGACACGAAAGTTCCTTTCGGAACTTGGAAAGATATAGTCCTCTACTCTGCCTGCCGGCCTCAGGGGCCCTTTTCTGCGAAACAGGTGGTGTATTCAACGCCTGAAACTGGCTCCACAAAGGTGCCAGGAATGACTTCATCGCAGTCTCTCGCGGGAATAATTCTGACATACAACCCGCACGCGCACCCTCAGTACACAAGCAATGGCCAACTTCTGATTTCTTATGATTTGAACGCGAGCAATAGCGGCGATCTGGTTTACGCGGACACTTATCGCCCAAAATTCATTCGAGTGAAGATTGCCGGACTGAAATGAGTTCCTAGCAAATGTGCTCGAGTGAACTTACGGCGCGAGACGGCAATCCCGTGAAACAGCTCACACTCTTGCTTTTCGCCCTTTCGTTGCTTTTGAGCTGCACGGCAGCTTCCTCTTCCAAGCCAGCTTCCCACGCCACCGCTTTACCTCGCCCTCTGCCTGAATTCAGCTACGCCGACGGCTGGCTGGGCGCCGACGATGCGTATTCGCTCGCGCTTACGCCCATGACAAGCCTTTGGCTTTTTGGTGACACGTTCGTGGGGGATCCTGGAACGAAACTGCGCAGCGAATCGAAAGCCATGGTCCGGAACAGCATCGGCCTTTCCCGGTGCGAAACGGGTTCACCTTGCGAGATGCAGTACTTCTGGCAGAAGGCGAGCGATCCCAAGCCGCGCTCGTTTTTTGACACCGGGACAGACGAGCTATGGTACTGGCCGCTCGATGGATTCCTCGAGGACAAAGTGCTTTCTATTTGTTTGCTGGCAGTACGCAATAAGCCCGGAGCTCGCCCCGCCGACGCCTTCGGATTCGAAATTGTTGGTACGAAGCTAGCCACAATCGGCAACGCCCACGCATCACCTGACAAGTGGGAGATCGCCGTCCATGACCTCACCGACGCGCGGCTTTGGGCCGGTGTTTCGCTCGTACCTGACGGAAAATACGTGATCTGGTATACGCAAGTCAGTGAGGGAGAAGGGAAGGGATTTATGGCCGTCATGCGAACGCCAC
Source organism: Terriglobales bacterium (assembly GCA_035272945.1). Taxonomy (GTDB): domain Bacteria; phylum Acidobacteriota; class Terriglobia; order Terriglobales; family Acidobacteriaceae; genus Gp1-AA122. The sequence goes on along the minus strand of DATEPX010000033.1, from coordinate 23,400 downwards.
AAGGCAAGATGGCCAACCCATCCGGCAGCTGGGAGTATCTCAGAAACGACAATCGCTGGACGGCGGGACTGGCGGGCCCGGACGCCAAGAAGGTGATCGACCAACCCATCAGCGAAATGTCGGTTCGCTACCACTCTCCGATAAAGAAGTGGCTGGCGATTTCAACCGGTCCTGAATTTCCTTCGCCGCGCGCAGTTGCGAGGACCGCGGATTCTCCGGTCGGGCCATGGTCCGCGCCGCGCATGATCTACGAGTTCCCAGAAATGAAGCGCGACCGCCCGGGCTACGACAAAGATACCTTTTGTTATGCGGTAAAGGAGCACACCGAATTCACCGAAAGCAAGATCGCATTGAGTTATGCGTGCAATTCGATGGTTCTCGCGAAAACCATTGCCAATATGAACATTTATTGCCCGCGCGTGGTGATTCTGGACCTGCCGAAATGAAACATCCGAGGCAGCCTCAACCTGTATGTGATCGAAACCGACCGGGGATCCGGGATTGCGATGAGTAGAGCTCCCGCCTACCTTCTGTTTCTGTTGCTGAGCTGTTGTCCAGGGTTATCGCAGGGAACCAAGGCAGGCTCAGGCGCTACATCCAATCACAATCCACGGTTAAAGGATGCGGTTTTTCACAGCGGCTCTCTCGAGCGCGACATGCGCTATCGCGTGCTCCTTCCCCTGGGTTATGCGAAGGGCGGAAGATTTCCCGTCGTTTATCTGCTGCACGGACTTTATGGTGATTACCTGAATTGGGGCACGCGAACCCAGCTCGAAAATTACGCGCGAAATCTGCATCTCCTGATCATCATGCCGGACGCGGACGACTCCTGGTATACAAACTCTGCGACCGTTGCCGGCGACAAGTTTGAGGACTACGTCGCCAAGGATTTGGTCAATGAAATCGACGAGAAGTATCGCACCATCCGCGACCGCCATGGACGCGCGATAGCCGGTCTCTCGATGGGTGGCTACGGTGCGGTGAAGTTGACGCTCAAGCATCCTGATTTGTTTGTATTCGCTGGCAGTCTCAGTGGCGCCGTCAATGCTGCGCAAGATCTCGATAAGCTTAGGCCGGAATTCCGGGCCAAGCTGGTGGAAATCTTCGGCAATGAGGGAAGTCGCGAGCGCAGCGAAAACGACATTTTCCTCCTGCTGAATAGTTCCCATGCAAACTCATATCCGTACTTTTACTTGAGCTGCGGCACAGAGGACTCGTTCCTAGACACAAATCGGGCGTTCGTGCTGCAGCTGGCCTCCCGAAAGATAGCCTATGAGTACCACGAGACCCCGGGCGGGCACACCTGGGACTACTGGGACGGAGCACTACAGCCGATGCTCGAGGCTGCGCGACGAGTGCTTTCCGCAAGCCACCCTGAATGAGGCGAGTGAACTCTTGCGAATCTCGCCAAGACAAACGCCTGACCCGGGGAAACATTCCTTTGCACCAACGGCGCTTATGAAGGCTGCGACGATCAACAACGCCGGCAGCTTGACGGAGTAATGTGCGAGCACTGCCTGCTACTGCCAGCAGAAGACATCCACAGTGCGCTGGCATGCGCCTTGGAAAAAGGGCCATGACCTGCGACGGATTAGGGAATGGAACCGTATTGACGGCTTGACGGCAAGAGAGTGTTCATACTCAAGCGCCACGGAAGAGGGACGCACCCACCATTTCGATCCGCAGAGCAAACTGCAAACTCGGCAAGAAAACACGGCCTTAGCGCGACCGGCTTATAGCATTGATTCGACGCGCTCGCTCCGGAAGTTGCTTCGCTCCCGGCATTGGCACGTTTATACAGGCGACTGGAAAGACTGGAGCACGCCCCGCAGGTAACCGAGCGCATAAGCCATCCCGGCGTGCCAGGTGGCAGCGCACGTCATCTGGGGAGTATGGTCAGGGATGATCACGCCATCAAACCCGTTCTTCTCGTAGATGCGCAGGGCGCGAACTATGTCGACGTCGCCTTCATCGATGAAAACTTCATGATATCGAGGCACTTTGCCTTTTACGTTCCGGCAGTGCACATAGGCAATGTTGCCTTGCTTAGAATATTTGTCGATCGTTTCATAAACGTCGCCATCACTCATTTCGGCAACTGTGCCTTGGCAGAACTCGAGCGCATTGTAGTAACTCGGATAGATATCCAGCAGCCGCTGGAAAAGCTGCGGCTGATAAACCATCCGCGCGGTACCTCTTAATGTGGGCATGGGCGGGTCATCGGGATGGGCCGCGAGTCTGACTCCCGCCTCTTCAGCCACCGGAACGACTTCGGTAAGGAAGTCGGCCAGACGCTTCCACATCTGTTCGGAAGTCACCGTTCCAATCGTCCCCGGCGGCGCCGCCGCGTCGTATGTCATGTTCCAGACTTGTCCGCTCGGGATCGGCGTTTCATCCGGTCCTTCCTTGCCAAGGAAACCAACAGACTCGGCTTCCCCCCGGGCGAAATGGCCTTGCACATGCCCCCAGACTCCTGCAATGCTGAAGTTGTAGCCGAGAACAGGAATCCCCGCTTTCCCTAGCCGCCGGATGATGGTCTTCAAATCTTCCAGCTGATCGCGCTTGCTGGGCCCGTCGAGCAAAATGTCGTACCAATGGGAAGGATCAAGATTCTCTATGGCGGCCAGTTCCAGACCATGCTCGTTGATGGCATTCTTCAAATCCCGCAGTTCTTCGTAGGTCCAAAGCTTCCCCCGATTGTCGCTGACGCCCCAATTCGTCCTTCCATCTGTTCCGGGAAGTCTGACAGTCCCAGCAAAGTAATTGACCCAGTGAGCGACTATGTGCGTTGCCCCAGCCTGCCTGGCAAAACGAAAGTTCTCGGGAGTGAGCATATGCCGATAAAGTCCAAGCCCCAATTTCATGGTCAAATCCTCCACAAAACAAAGGTGTGCTGACAGGAAACGATCTCGAAGGATCCACGTGCCGTGTTCTGGACAGCCTGCCGCCGCCCGCCGTGGGTGCCGCACCACCCAGAATGCCGGCGACCAAGACGCTTGGGAGGATTGCCGTCATGGCCATCCATCCAGAAAGGTCTGCAACCTGCGTAAGCGGCCTTGCATCGCTCGACGGCCCGTTGCATATCAGCACCGATCTCTCAAACCTCAAAAGCGCCCGTGTTTCCGATAGGCTTCCACGGGATGAACGCCTTCTAAGATGGCCTTTCGGACTTCGTTTTCCGTGTGCACTACTTCTTCCGCGCGCTCGAGGACCTGTGGCATGACCTCTCGGGGAATCACAACCACTCCGTCGTTATCGCCAACAATGAAGTCTCCGCGCCGAATCGTGACTTCGCCGATGGTAATGGGCCGTCCGTAAGTGATTAGTTTCCATCGACCGGCGATATCCCGAGGCGTTCGATAACGGCAAAAAACCGGAAATCCCAGCTTCCTTATGTAGTCGGTATCACGAGCGCCGCCATCGATCACAGCTCCCCGGGCACCCCGAAATTGGGCCGCCTCGCTCGATAGCTCGCCGATATGAGCGCAGATGCCGTCGTTTGGTTGTGACACGATAACGTCACCTGGTTGGAGGTCGCCTAGCATTTGGAGTACTGGAATATAAATCTCCTCCGGGTCCTTGCTTGAAGTCTGCTGCCCCTCTACGGTCATTGCCGCTCCGGCCACTCTTTGATCCCAGTTGAGGCTCTGGATCGCCGCTGGGAGGCATTGCTTCGAGTAACCCATTTCATCCAGAACATCGGCGATGGCTCCGGTGTAGATCAGCGAAAATCGCCGACATGCGTCTTCCACGTTTAAATCGCGGGATTCAGGAGCCATTTTTCTCCATTGTCGGCCTCTGCGGAACGGAACACATCTTGCGCCTCCGGGTTTCGCTGTGCCTGATTTTGATTCAAGCCTTGGTGAGTCATGACTTTTTTGCAAGGCTTGTTGCAGCAAGCCCAGACGCCCGCACTCGGACGCGGTCGCGGCCACGAGCGTCGCTTAGGAGAATCTCGCTATCCGTCAAGCGCAGCCCTCGTAAATGAGCGAAGTCCTCGGGGACAGCCGCTAGGAAGCTGAGATACTGCACGGTGCGCGAACCGCGCGCCGGGACCATCGAAAAATGCCCTGTCCCATATAGCGGGCCTTGGGCAAAAGCTTCACGGCGGAGTAAAGGAAAGGGAGTTGAGCCAAATTCAATCCCGCGGACCTGGCACCGGCCATTCCAAGGCGGATAGCGTCTCGCGCGGTTCTCCTCCCAACTGACCGCCCACGGAAAATCGCTACGGTGAAAGCAGTAGCCAAAGAGAAGATTCGCTTCGCGGTTCAGTGCTGCGATATATCCGATCTCCCGCCTAGGATCGAGCAGAGCCGTTGCCACAAATCCCTTCCCGGAACGGATGAAGGGTTGTGTGAGATCAACGAAGTTTCCTTGCAGATCCGGGGCACGTGGCCATTTAAAATCGCACGAGGATCGAAGCAGTTCTTTGCCTTCGTAACCATGAGGATAGGTTCTCCCCTTGAGTGCCGGTACGCAAATGCAACTCGCCTGGGAGTCGAGGAATGGCGGACCAAGCGTGACATGCTGCGTCCAATGAAAGAAATGATCTGCCTTCCTTTCGTTCTTCACGGTTTCTTCGAAATAAGCGACCGACTCCCCTCGCCGGAGAGTGAGTTCGCGTTCGAAGCGAAGTTCTGCCACCGGCAACCGCACTGACAGCTTAAGACTGACCTCTTGCGGGCGCACCCCAATACGCTCTTTCCGCCATCGAAGACTTGGCGCTTCGCCATGAATCGAGAGTCCCTGCCGGGCTTCCTCCTCCGAAGGCGAGCCAAAAAAGTCCAAGCACAAATTGTGACCGGTGATGCCGGAAAGCGTTCGACCCGTGGCCGGAGACCCATAGCGCGCCGCATGCTGCCCTGGCCGGTAGTGATAAGGCTCAATCGTCTTCCACGGCGGCACCCAGAGCGGATTGAGGGTGGATAAGCCCTTGCGCTCGCGGAACCGGAACTCGGCAATGTGCCCGCCCCCGGTTAGAGTGACCAAATGGACGAGATCGTTCACGAGCACGAAGGCTTCGCGCCCATGCCATTTCGCTTTGGAACAACCTAGCACTTTTTTCTCGAGCCGCGCGGGGATCAAGACGACGCCAGTCAGCGCACGAGGGCCGGAAGGGTAGACGTCCCTTTTACGCGCACCGTAACAATCTGGTGCGGCTTGATGTCAAACTTAAATCCGTGATCGCCGACCAGCTGAAGTGCCAGCTGGTTTGCCTCCATGGCGTTGCATCTCCATGCGGACTCAACCTTCAACAACGGAATGGTTATTTCCGCTGGCCCGGCTTCGCCGCCAATTTCGAGGAACCGGAGGATGGTACCCTGATCGTCTTCCGCCTCCTTCCAGGTCAGGAGCAGCACGTTGGGCCGATTCACCTCGAGGAAGCTGCCCTGCTTGCTGTCCAGCGGACGCGGGAGGTTAATGGCTTTGTCCTGAGATGTAATCCGGTCGGTCTCAAGCGGAGTGCTCTCCTCCCAACCGAGGCGACTGAGAGAAGCAGCGTCGAGCTTGCGACCACTGGTAAACACATAACGAAAGACAAAATCCCCGCCTTGGCCGGCTCGATAGTTCGTGTCCCAGTAATTGTTCATCACGTAAGAGAAGAGCGCCGGCTTGCGCTGGCCGAACTCACGCGGCCAAATTCCGCGAGCAATGTCTCCAAAGGTGACGAGTGAAGCGTCGAGGGGGAAAATGGCGGCTGCCACGTTGCCATCTTGAGCCGCGGTCCAGTGCTGGACCGAAAACCACTCAAGGCCCGCACCGGGTAGCATGTCCTTGGCAGGGTCGACGACGCCATTCTGGATTTCATACTCGAACCGCGGATGCTCCATAGCAAGGGGAAAAGCGAAGTATACGGCTTCTTTGCTGAAGGTTTTCTCTTTGCGGATTTGGTTTATGAATTCGATCTTTTTCTGCGTGTCGAAAAGGATGATCCGAGTTTCGATTCTCGGGGTGTTTACATCAGAGCTCTCCAGTTTTGCTACTGTTCCAAAGCTTGTGTGGACGACGGAAACGAGCTTTCCTCCGCCCGCAGGCTGTATGTGCAGGTCCGGGACGGGTGAAATGGCTCGATACTGGACCAAGCGGTTTGGGAGCTCGTCGGCCCCGCTGACATACAGATACTGGCCAAAACGGTAGGGCGATGAGGAGTCGACGATGTCCCGCGCGAGCTCCTTGTCAAAAATGCTTCGTACCGCGCCGCTCTCGGGGTCCAATGTGACGCGATAGTAGGGGCTTTCGACGACTTCGCCATGCGAGGATGCGTTCTCGGCGGGCTGTCCTTTTACCATCCTTAATTCATAAGCCTTGTAGCCAACGGCTGGAACGTCCACGGCGAGGAAACGGACACGGCTGTATAACTTGAAGTCCGAGACCGTCTCATACTGGACAACCTCCTGGGTCTTCTGATCGACGATTTCCCACCCGTGATCCAAATCGAAGTCTACAAAGCTGCTACGTGTCCAGTTGAGGCCGTTAAATACGAGAAGCGTATTGGGCGGATCACTAACGAAATCAGCGATCACCCCGAGGCTGCGTTCGACGATGTCGTTGACCAAGGCATGCGCGCGGACCGCGAAGGCGTCTTTCACGGCCAGCTGTTCCACTGACTCCTGGCTCTCGGGTGCGGTAATGCTGCGTGAGTCTCCCCAGGTGTGTTCGTCCATCAGCACCATTTCCTTCCACAAGTCGTCGAGCTTGCCGCGGTCAAGCAGGAACTTTGGATTGACCAGCGTGCTGACCGTGGAAAGTTTTTCCGCAGACAGCGCCCGGGCCTCGTTTGCCCTTTCAAGCGCCGCATAAGCGGCATCAGCAGCAATTCCGTCTTCCCAATAGGGGCCCCCATCTCCCCGGTAAGTTGGGATCGCGTCCCCCGCTTCTTTTGCGATCTCGCCTATTGCCTTGGAAAAGTCTGAGAACTCCAGCTTGGGATATGTGTAGATTTTGTTCCAGGCGGAGACAATTTCCGCTTGCTGCGGAAAGAGATCGGTGTTCTCCACTTGCGTTCCGTAGAGAAGAACGGAGTGGGGCTTGTAGGAAGGAGAACCGTAGATCTGCAAAAATATGGGCAGAGCGTCATGACCCGCCGCCACTTGAGGGGGCATTCCAAACAGCGTCAGCATCTGGTGATAGTGGCGGGAATACCACATCAGCACCTTGCCGCCATCAGGCCCTTCCCACCAGAAGGGCGACTTTTCGTGCAGATGTCCCAGCAGGAGCATAGGGCCGCGGTAATTATCGCTGGCTGCAATGAAATACTTCAGCCCCGCTTCTGACAGAACTGAAGCGTATGACCAAGAGTAAGAAGGTACGTCGGTGATATTCGCATACTCCCATGGGCCGCCGTGTTTTTGATTGAAAGCGTAGCCCCAATAGAGAGAGCGAAGCAGCGTCTCCGCCGTCGGAAAGCCGGTGAGCAGGCTTGCGTACTGTGACGGAATATGGATTTTGCCGTCCTGAACCATGCGGTACAGCTTTTCCCTGTCGGCTTGGCTGCGACTGTGAAGAAATTGCTCTGCTTCCCATGCGCCGTCTAAACTGAACTCGAAACCAGGGTACTTCTCGGCAAGGGGTGCGATTTCATCGATCCCGCGGCTGTGAACCTCCGCTACTTTGGCCTGAAAGTCGGTATAGCCGACGTCGAGATGCTCGTGGGGGACGACGAAGACGGTCCATTTCTTGCCGGGAACAATTCGTTCTGTAAAGCGACGAGTCCTACCGTTGAGATGCACCGAGACCGTTGTTTCGCAGGAGCTCTCGAAGGCCGGGACGGAAAATTCCACTCGTTGTTCTCCGAAGGCCCGGTCGGCGGTCAAAGGTTGGCGAAACACGTCTCCGTTCAGCAAAAGCTCAACACTGCCACGCTCGGGCTTCTCGTGAAAACCGACAAATACGTCGATGAGCTCCCGGAGCTTGCCGTCTTCCATGCGATAGAAAATGGTGGGAACGATCTGCGACCGTACGGCCGAGGCTTCATATCCTCCGGTACCTACGTGGTCAAGCTCCAGAGCGTCGTAAACGAGCCCGGAGTCTCCGATCGGCACTCCCTCCGAATTTGTTTCGTCTCCCGGTGAAGGCTCATCCACGGCCGTAAATTCCAATTGATTGCTCCCTTGGCGCAAAAAGGAGGCGGGGAAGTCAAACGTTATCGTGTCAGTTGAATACTCCGGGAAAAATGCCCCATAGACGTCGCCCATCGCGTAATCAAGCTTCGGGTGCTGGTAGAAACGCCCTGCGTGTCCATTGACGTCCACCTGGAGGGCAGAAATACGCGGGTGCTCCACGAGCAGCGCAATCTTCATTTCATAAAGACCAACGGGCTGATCCCGCAGTTCAAACTGCACGCGAACAGGATGGCTTCGGCTTCCCGCCCCACCGTTTGCCGAACCGGGCTGAAAAGCGTACCAATCCTTGCTAGGCTGGCTTTTGCCGATCACAAAGGCGGGTGCTGGCGCCGGCGGTTGGCCCTCATGGAATTCCGCCGATGATCCGTCAAAGCTGCCGATGCGCCATACCGTCTCGACATTTGGTTCGTCACTGGGCCGCGCGGCTTCAGAAGGTCTTGCCGACACGCATAGTCCAAGCGCCAGCAGAGACGCCAACCATTGGTTGTGGACTTTTCCTCCTTTCATCTCCCCTCCTTTGAACGATAGTTCGATTCAGCTTCAGTGGGAGCCTGGCACCCTTGTGGTGCCGGTTCCCGACTCTTGAAAGATCGTGCCGCCCACGGGGACCGATAATCCTCCGTCCACCATAACGGCCGATCCCGTCACAAAAGAGGCTAGGTCACTTGCCAGGAACACAATGACTCGGGCGACTTCTTCGGGCTTTCCCATGCGACCAAGCAGATGCAGCTGATTGCAGGCTTCAAGCACGCGGTCGGGATGAGCATCGAGACTGGCGGCCCAGCGCAGCATCGGGGTGTCAATCGCGCCCGGCAAGACGCAGTTAGCGCGTATATTTTGCTTGGCATAGTCAAGCGCAATGCTTCGGACCAAGCCCAGCAAACCATGCTTGCTTACAACGTAATGGACTGAATTGCGCTGGGCCGCGACCGACTGTGCCGAGCCGGTAACCACAATGGCCCCGCCTCCCCGCCGGATCATCTCGGGAATGGCGTGCTTCGACATGAGGAAAGCACTCTTCAAATTAATGTTCAGAACTTCATCCCATTCCGCCTCGCTTGCGCTCGTCGCGGTTCCGTAACGCTGAATGCCGGCGTTGCTGACTAGAACGTCCAGCCCTCCGAATTCGGCGACAATTTGGGGTATAAGCCGTTGTACTTCGCTCCCCTTGCTGACATCCGCGGAAAACAAAACCGCCTTCCGACCGCGTCCCTGAACCTCAGAAACTGTCGTTTCGCCCAGCTTCCGGTCTCGATCCACGACAGCTACAGCTGCATTGCGCTCCGCGAATTCCCGCACGCAAGCTTGGCCGATTCCGGAGGCTCCACCCGTTATGACGACAACCTTGCCTTCGAAATTCATCAGAATTCTCCCGATCCGCGGGGAATCGATGATTTATATCTTCCCTTGCGGCCCGGCTCGAAAGTCCCGCCCTTCCACCGGACGTTGTCAAAGACTTCACCTGCAAAACTCATGATCGCTGGTGCCACAAGAGCTGACCTTTGATCTTCAGATCGAGCGCGGCTATGTGGTCACGGCCAAGATTGCTGACGAACAACTGATCGAAGTTTGGTCCCCCAAAAGCGCAGTTTGTAGGCTGACACAAAAGCAAGTTCTCGGGGTCCTGGCACAAAAGCTCCACATTCCGTTGTAAGTCCACCCGATAAATGCAATTCGAGGCATAGGTGGTCACGTACAAGTTCCCGCGGGCGTCAAAAGCCAGCCCGTCTGGGATACGCGCAAAACCTTCAGCAAATACTTCGGGAAGACCGCTTCTGCCGTCCGGGAGGATTTCGATCCGCAATACGCGATCCAGATTGCTTTCCACGACATACAGGTATCGCTCAGCTGCATCCAGCGCCAGGCCGTTTGCAAAGTGAAATGGACCGGGCGAAAAGATTTCGGCTTCGCAGCCGGGCCGCCACCGGCAGACCAAGCCATTCGCCTCTTTCCATTTGCCCGAGTCGCTGAAGTAGAGACTGCCGCGGGAGTCGAAGACGCTGAAGTTGGGATTCACGAGCGGGCGTCCGTCGGCTTGTTCCGCGAGCACGACCACGTCGCCGCGCTGCGACACACGAAGCAGTGAACGGCGGCCGATGTCGCAAACGTAGATATTCTCGTCGCGGTCAAGCGTGATGCCCAGGCAAAAGCCGCCTGTTGCCGCAAATTTCTGCACTTTCATCCCATCGGCAGAAATGCGATAGACCTCTCCTGTCTCGCCACCTGCATAAATGGATCCGTCGCGAGCCACGGCAAGGCCCTCTGGATGATTCAGCTGGCTCACCAAGTTCCGCACTTCGGAAATGGGATAGAGCATCGTTCTTATGCCGCTGTCCTGTTATTCCTCGGAACTGCCATGTTTAGGCTGCAGCCTTCGGAAGAGCTCGAATTCTTTTTCTGCTTCGGCGGCCTGATTCAAACGGGCCAGCAGACCTCCAAGCAGAAAATGAAATCGGTAATTTTGCGGATCGAGCTGCACGAGTTTCTCCAGAGTTTCCCGCGCCCCGTTCAGCTTGCCGTCGCGAATCTGGAGCCGCGCATAATATTCATTGGCCGAAATGTTGCGAGGATCGTGGGCGAGTGCGCTTCTGATCAGCGCCGAGGCATCCTGGGGGTTGCCTGCTTCGAGGGCATAACGCCCGAGCTGAGCCTCTGCTTCGGCGTTTTTCGGATCGAGACGAAGGACTTCGGCTAGCGCCGCTCTGGCATTTTCGGTTTGCGCCATATCCCCATAAGCCCGGGCAAGCGATAAACGGGCGCTTAGGCGTCTTGGATCGAATCGGAGGCACTCCTTGTAGGCCTTCACGGCATCCTGCAGTCGATTTTGGCTCGCAAGGAGGTCGCCCGTTGCCTCGCGAAGGGCAGGGTCAGACGGATGAACGCTAAGCGCTAAAGTCAGCACAGAGTTGGCCCGCTCGAAGTTCCCGTCGTGCATCAATTCTTCGGCCAGCGCATAGGAGATATCGGTGCGGCCTGGGGCCTTACCCTTGGCCTCATTCATCCAATCGGCTGCTGCCTGGTGCCGGCCGATCGCTGATTCAGCGAGCCCGATGCGGAAGTAAGGCTCGGGGTTCGCTGGGTCGTCCCGGATCGCGGCGCTATATGCGGCGTGCGCTTGGTCGAAACGTCCTAGCTTGGAGTAGGCCATGCCTAGATTAATGTTCGCCGCCCCGTCTCGTTCGACAGGTGGAATGGCCTCAAACTGTCCCGCGGCCAAGTGGTATTCGCCATGCTCAGCTAGAAGCAGGCCTAGAGAAAAATGAGTCTTCGAGTCCACACCCGGGAGACTTGCAAGTTGGATTGCCGTCTGTTTTGCTTGGTTCGCTTTTCCTGCGCCGTAGTAAGCCTCTGTTAATTCGAACAGTTCAAGCGGATCTTGCGACCGCTGGAACGCTCCAGCATCAAAGTAGAAAACTGCGCGCTGGTACTGTTTCTTCCGAAGATAAAAGCTGCCCAGGTTCAGGCAAGCCGTGGGATTTCCCGGATCGAGCTCCAGCACTTTTTCAAACTCCGCAATGCCAATCGTTTGCTTCCCCGACCGGATGTAACTTGCCGCAAGGTTATTGCGAAAGCGAGTATCGTGGGGATCTAGCCGAATCGCACGGCCGAAGGCAGCCTGCGCTTCGTTGTGATGTCCGTCGCCGTCGTAAGCAAGTCCCAACCTGTTCCACAGCTCGGGCACATCCGGACAGCTGCCCACGGCTTCAGCCAGGAGTTGCTGAGCCTCGCTGGAGCCGTGTTGAGCCAGGAGCTGCTTTCCTTTTTCGAGTGCCGCCGTGCAATCCGCGTTTCTAGATGCCCCCTCTGACGGAAAGCCTTGACCAGCCACGCCCAGAACCGCGGTGGTGAGGCCAAACATAAAGACAAAGATGCCGGCGGCGGCTCTCAGCACCGCTCCAACTCCGTCCATCACGCAACCTCAGCGATTACCTGTCGAAACAACCACGAGAGTTTCCGTTAGAGAGTCCTTAGCAAATTGCTGCAGATCTCGGTCGCCCTGCTCCTGAACCTGGGCGAACAATGCGTCGGCTTTGGCTCTTTCGCCCTTCCGCTGATATGCCCGCGCCAGCAAGTAAGCGATGGAACTCGAGTTCGGATCGATGGACCGCGCATGCTCAAGATCAACGAGCGCCGTCTTGGCGTCCCCTCGGGCGAGTTCCAGTTTCGCCCGATCCACATACGCGTGGGCGAAGTTTGGCTCGAGTGAAACTGCTGTGTTAATCGACTCCAGCGCTTCCTGGAACTCCGAGCCTCCTGGAGCTGCGCCCTTTTGAATCAGACTTTCCGTCAGGAAGTAATAGCAGCGCGGGTCGTTAGTCCCGTGGACGGCAGCCTTCCTGAGTGATTGAATAGCGCCATTCAGGTTCCCTTCTTCCAGTTCGGAGATGCCCATCGCCAGATAACCTCCGTAATCTTCCGGCGCCATCTCGATGGCACGCTGATAGTCCCGCTTCGCTTCGTCAAAGCGCGCTGCGAGCGTATAGGCGATTCCCCGACTTAGGAACAATTCGTGAGCTTGCGGGATTCTCGCAATGCCTTCTGTAAGCATTTCCGCCGCAAGCTTGTAGTTCAAGTGCTGGCTCGCCAGCGTGGCAATGTTGAGGTAGTTCCGTGGGTTTGTCGGATTTTGGAGGATGCCTTCCCGGAAGGCTTCATACGCCTCCTGCGTCTGTCCGCTCTTCTCTTCGGCAACACCCAGCAGGCTGTAAAGCTCGGGCTCGGTTCGCCCCGTCGCAAGAACCGGTTTGAGCGTCTGGATACACTTTTGATAGTCCCGCTCGTTGAAGTAGGCCAAGGCCAGGCCGTAGTTGCGCCGGAACCGGTCGGGGTAATCGGTCGGCAGTTTGTTGAACTCTTGGATAGCCTCTTTCGAAAGCTTGGCCTGCCCGAGCATCCACGCCAACTTAAAGCGCATGTCATTTGTAAGGTCGGGCCGCCCCACAAGGTCTTTCAGAGTTTCCGCGGCCCGTGCGATGTCCCGAGTGTTTAGCTGTGCTTCGGCGCCCATAAGCGCTAGGCTTGGATCGGCAGCCATCTCCGCGGGAATGCGAGAAAAATAGGCGAGCGCCGCTGGATAGCTTTTTCGTTCCAATTCATATTGTCCAAGAATTGAATTAACCGGGCCGTCGTCGGGATGCAAGACGATCAACGGCTCGAGCTCCCCTGCGGCGTCCTGCTTTCGACCCTTGCTCCAATAAAGAATGCCCAGCTCCCGGTGCGCCAGCCAGTAGCTCGGGTCGACGGCAAGCGCCCTCTTTAGGGTATCTATGGCTTCATCGGACCTACCCATCAAAGCCAACGCAATGCCTTCGCCGCTCAAAGCGTCGGGGTTAAGAGGGCTCTGCTTCTCGAGGAGGCGAAACTCGGCGAGAGCTTCACCGTAGCGCTTTTCATGAAGCAGCAGCATTCCTTGCTGAATCACCGTATCTGCCTGTTGGCGTGACGAAACTTCTTTCTCGTCCCGTTTCTGATTCGTCGTTTGCGCTTGAGGCTGGGAGGGCGCGATGAGCGTGATGGAAACCACAAAAGGGATGTGACACAGACGCAAGACAGCTGCTCTTCGTCGAGCACGCCCACGTTTGGATCCGGTCATTCTCACAAAGCAACGCCATGCGGCAAAAGACTTCAGCATATCCGGAGCTCCAAACTTATCGTGGCGCAGAGCGACAGGAAGAATCTCGAACATGCGAAGCACTAAGTCCGTTCGCGAATTTGACTTGAAGAATTCTCACTCGTTTCCTGCGCTCCCCGGTTGTCCAGGCAGCCTTCTGCGTCATCCTACCAGAGAAGTTTCAGCGAGAACTGAATCTCCCGCGCCGATGCGGCGCTGAAAATCTCCATAAATCCGGGAGAACCGACCCCGGTCCTCGATTCACCACCCAAGGTGCTGAAGCCTCCGCTGGCACCTCCGCCCGGAGGGGCAAAATTTACGTTGTTGAGGACGTTGAAGAACTCCGAGCGGAACTGGAAGGATTTCGACTCCCCAAACTTGAAGCTCTTAAACAGGGCAAAATCCAGGTTTTGCAGCTTGGGGCCCCGAAGCGTGTTGCGCCCGAGCGTCCCGAATGTGAAAGGCGCGGGAAGCGTGAAAGCCGCTGGGTTGTACCAGGCGTGTGGACCTTGCTGGAATCCAGGAGGCAGAAGCGGGACGCCGGAAACCGGATTGGCCCGCTGCGTTTCGCTTGATGGATTAATGTTGGCATTATCAAACGGGACGGTAACCGTAAACGGCTGACCGCTTTCGAGCGTCAGAATGCCGCTGATCTGCCAGCCTCCGATGAGCAAATCGCCTGCCCGCCCGACGTTGCCCCCAAGGGGCATGCCTTTGCCGAAAGGAAGCGCATATGCATAACTGAAAACAAAGATATGCGGAATATTGAAATCGCAAGCGCCGTAATCCGCCTTGACGTTGTAAGGGTTTTGAATACTGCCAGACTGTCCTTCGTCCTGAATGGACAGGCAACGAGACCAGGTGTAGGAACCGAGAAGTGTGAGGTTGTGCGAAAGCCGCTGCTCTAGTTTAGCCTGAAGGGCATTGTAGTTGCCCACTCCAGAATTGAAATCTGCCGGAAACTGACCAAAGAAGGGAAACGGTGTACGAGGAGCAACGGGACCGGGCCCCATCTTGCTCGGGAGCGGCGCATTGTACATCGGTTGAATGAAAAGATGCCGGCTCTCTGACCCGACGTAGTTTACCGTCGCTGTCAAATTCGGCGTGATCGCGTGCTGAACGCCGAAATTGTACTCCATGGCGTAAGGAATCCTCAGGCGCGGGTCCGCACCGAACGCGATGGCGGGAGTAGGGTTGGCCGGCGGCAGAAATGAGCTTGCTGGGGGAAGCGCGTTCCAGAACAACGATGGCACCGCGCGGTTCAGGCCCCCCTCGGAAATCCCTGCGCCGAACGGCCAGGCAATGCGGGGATCCTGGGATTCCTGAACAAGGGTGTTGTTATGGTCTGTGAACATGGCGAAGGCTCCACGGACCACCGTTCGCGGCCGAGCCGAATATGCGAAACCAAACCGTGGCTGCCATCCATCGTACTTGGGATCGAAATAGGTTTTCCTCACGTTCGGGAAGGGCCAGGACGGAGGATTGGGATTCGACGCCGTGGGCGGCTGGACAAAGGGAACCGGTATCAGGAAACAGGACTGTATGACTTGATTGATGTCCGATTGGGTTTGGAGGCTTCCGTCCGGGGGAATGGGGCACTCTGGATTCCAGCCCGAAACCTGGTCATTCTTGTAGTGTGCGGGCGGAACGAAATCGTAGCGAAGACCAATCTGGATGTTCAGCTTTTTGCTGGCCTGCCATTTATCTTGGATGTAATAACCTTGCCAAGTGGTTCGGTCGTCCGCTGCCGTGTTACCGACGAAGCCGAAAAGGCTGGATGGCGTGTTCAGCAGCATGCTGGCGAGACCGTCCCCGGTTTGCGAGGCGTTCAGACTGTTTCCGTAAGTCGCGCTGCTCGGGAACTGATCAAACCCCACCGATGCTCCCCAACCGTCATCGAAACTGTGAATATGATAGAACATGAAGCCGGCGCTGAACGTGTTCGACCCGCGAATTTTCTGAAAGTCAGCGCTGACTTCGTGGGACCGGATGGGACCGAGTGGGATCGCGAACTGGCCGGTTCCGCCAAGGCGTGGAGCCAGGCTGATTTGGGGAACGATCGGAATGCCGTCCCGCACGGGCTCAAACGCTGCCGTGTTGGTAGCCGCTAACAGGTCTGGGCCACCTGGAATGTTCGTGGTGCCGAAAATCGTCTGCGTGTAACCGTAATGAAAGGACCCCAGGAGCGTAGGGGTGAACAGATGAGTGTAACCCAAGCCAACGACGCGGGCGTGGTTCTTCGAAGTGTTCGCGCCGGTTAGCAGCGAGGTCGCAAAAGTCTCATTCGGCTGGGTGTAATAGAAGGTTCCGTAGAGCGTGTCATTGTTTGAAAAGGTATGGTCTATTCGGACGCCGAATTGATCACTCGAGATAACCTGAGCGCTCGAAGTGGCTAGGTTAGGAAAACTATTCCCGCCCGGGCCGAAATTGGGTAAGGGATAGAAGGCCTTGAGGTAGGCAAGAGCCTGAGCGTTCAGCATGGCGGCCGGAATCGTATTTCCCGGAAAGGGTTCGCGAACAAAACCGCTCGTTTGCGCCGGCAGGCCGGTCACAGGGTCAACAGTGCCCGCCGTTACCATTCGCGTCGTATAAGGGTTGTAGATTTGCCCCACGAATACGGGTCGGCCCAAAGGGTCGACAATGGGCTGGTTGGTCGTAGGATCAACGGCCTGCTGGGTCGTCAGCAAGCCTGAGAAATCTCCGCCCAGCTCACCGGCCGTTGGCACGTTGTTGAAGAGAGTGAACCCTTTGCTCGATCGGAAGCCCTCCCAGTATCCAGAGAAATACGTTTTCGAATCGCGCCCGTTATACAGACCCCAGGGCGTCGGCAAAATCACTGGCCCTCCAACGGTGAGGCCGTACTGGTTCTGGCGGAAGGCGGGTTTCTTTTGCTTTGCGAAATTGTCAAAAAAGTTCGCCGCATCCAACTTGTCATTTCGCAGGAACTCCCAGAGGTCGCCGTGAATTTCATTGCTCCCCGATTTGGTGACTACGTTGACGTTGGCGCCAGACGAGATGCTGAACTGCGCGTCTGTCATTTGCGACTGTACGTTAAATTCCTGAATGGCGTCGGGAGGCGGGCTGATGGCCCAGGTGTTGTCAAAGATGGCGTTGTTGAGAACCCCGTCCAGAGTGAAGTTGTTTTGCTGGCCACGCTGACCATTCACTGACGGGCTGATTCCGCCGCCGCCAATGGGAATCACGAAGAACGATTGCTGGCCGCTTTCCTTGGGAGTAGCGCCAGGAGTCAGCAGCACCAGTTGAGTGAACTGCCGCCCGTTCAGCGGAAGATCAACCACTTGCTTGGAACCGATCACCTGATCCAATGTCGCATTGGCCGTTTCAAGCGCTGGGGGAGCAGACGTAACCTCGACGTGCTGTGTTACTGCACCCACATTTAGCGTGTAATCTGCCTCCACGTCTTGGTTAACGAGGAGTTCGACGCGCGACTGTAACACCTTCGCGAAGCCTGTTTTCGAAACGGTCACGGAGTACTGGCCCGGAGGTAGTTGCGTGATGGTGTAAAACCCTGCCTGGTTGGCGCTGGCGTTCCGCGTCAGGCCGGTAGCTAAATTGGTCACCTCCACGGTTGCCCCAGGGACTACGGCGCCAGTGGAATCAATCACCGTCCCGTGAAAGGCGCCGTTCACAGTCTGCGCCTGGGCAAGTTGTTGCGGCAGGCTTCCCCATGCCGCCGTCGAAAGGACCAGAGAGAGTATCGTTGTCCTCCTTTTCTTCGATGACATGGCTCCTCCTGTAAACCAACGATTCACGACGCGAGAAGAGAAATGAGAAAGTCATTCTGGCGCTGCTACGTTTTCTCTAATTTGCCGCCAGAAATCGCGGGTCATTTCCTCCAGGAATTCCCGGCAAGCCGACGGCTCGGCAGTTTTCACTTTGTTGATAATTTCGCGATGCTGGTGAGCGATAGCCGGCAAGTTAAGCCGAGTGTGGCGAAACGATCGGATCAGAACGTAGGCAAACTGCGGGGTGGCCACGGCACGCAAGGCCTTTTCCACGCACCGATTTCCGGACATCCGCCACAGCGTTTCGTGGAACTCCAAATCGCTCCTGGAGAATGCCCAGAAGTCGCCTGCTTCAGCGCCGGCTTTCATCCCATCCCAGGCCTGTTCGAGGCTCTCAAGATCCTCGCCATTGGGCCTGCCAGCTTCGCGCGCCAGCTGTACGGCTAAACCCTCAAGCTCCATCCTGAAACGGTAGATTTGATTGATGTCCTCTAGCGAGTAGTCCGTTATAAACGTGCCTTTGTTGGGAACCCGAACAACGAATCCCTGGAACTCCAACTCTTGCAGTGCTTCGCGGACAACGTTTTGTGCGACTTGCATCTGTCTGCTGAGCAAGGTTTCGGTCAGTCTCTGGCCCGGCAAAAGATTGCCGCGCAAAATCGCTTCTCGAAGTCTCGTCAGAACCATCTCCCGAAGGCTGACGGGGGTGATCGGCTGGAATTCAACTTTTTCCTTCGTTGTCGCGCTGCTGGCCGGATTATCGATCATTGGTAATCGCCCGGCAGTATGGATCGAGGCAGCTGCGGGTTGCATTGATCTCCGTTATGCGTTTTCTTGATACAGATCAACTGTCGACGGGGTGACATCAGAAAGAGCGTTGGCCGGAAATCAGGTATAAACCCGATTTACACCATCATTCGAGTCGCCCAATCATCCGCAGCCGAAGGAGCCGTCATGATTTCCCCTTGCCTCCGCGTAATCCCATTAGCGGAACCATGGATTGAGTCGAGCGGGGATGTGTCTCCTAGGCCATAGTCTCGTGCTGTCGAAACAACGCCAAGATCCTGAGCCTTCAGCTAGAAACGCGACAACTATGGATCAAGCAAAACTGCGCCTGGGCGGTTCACAAAGCAGCCGCGGGGAGAGGGACTTTTCCCTGTTTCCAGCAGCGGAATACCCCGCCAAGGTCCGCTTGTTCCAACAGGGTAGCCGGGCAGAATGTGCGTACTTTGTCGCTTCGGGAATTACAAAACTAACTTGCATTAATCCATCGGGGAAGGAGCTCATTGTGGGTTTGCGCGGGCCCGGTTCGTTACTCGGAACAGCAGCGGTTATTCTTAGTACGGTTTATCCGGCGACCGCGTCGACTGTGACTCCTTGTAGCCTGAGGCGTGTATCGGCGACCGAACTTGACGGCTTACTAAGCACCAATTTGGACTTCTGCCGGTATTTACAAGAGATGCAGGCGCGAGAAGTTCATGCCCATCTTGAACTTATGATCGATGTAGTCTCGCGGACTGCTCAATATAGGCTCGCCAAACTTCTCTTTGATGCTTTTGTAATTCGCGATATGCACTCGGGAACTGATCGGAGCTTACCGATACCTCTCAAACAATGGGAAATCGCGGAGTTGCTCGCGGTAACTCCCGAGCACACCAGCCGCGTGTTGAGACGATTAGAAAAGGAAGGTTTGATTTCGCGGAAACGAAACATCCTTTTCGTTCTCGACGCCCAAAGACTGGCTTCGTTTCTCGACGGGACATGGCCTCTTCGGTCCGACGACTCACCTCGCGCCTTAGCTGAAGGTCCAGCAGGAAGAATCAAGAGCGGACATCTCTCGCAATGCGTAGCTAATAACGGATCCCACGCGGCGTCACGGCCACCGCACATAGCCGCCCACGAACATATACAAGATTCCGACAAGAATGCGTGATGTCGCCGCAACGAATCGCGGCCTCGCCGCTCAGTGACCGTGGTTCGTGCGTAGCCAATCGATCCGCCAGCACCGGCCGCGCACTGGCACCCAGACGAGCTTCTTTGGCGGTGTCCCTCTCGCGTGGTGGTACAGCAAAGCGGTCCGCTCATAGAATCCGCGAGTGTGCCAGGAATCGCGGAATCCGAACCGGTGGAAATCCAGGTGATGACAAAACTCGTGACACAGAGTCGCTAAGGAAGGTGCCGAAGGAGGTGATCTCTTTGCGTATCGCGGTCCGTTTCCAAACACGGATCACCAGCGTATCCGGGTCGTAGTCGCCAAAAAGCTCGGCAATCGAGCGCTCCCGCGCTCTGAGCGGTCGGGCGGCAACGGACGCTGCATTCCGGCACGCGGTAAAAGTTGGAGGCAATTCGAAGAAACCCCATGCAGGCGCGCTGAACATCTCTGGTTGTACCGTCCTTCATTGCCGCCTCGATCGAGTCTGCGCTGGTTAAAAGCCGTGCGCCGGACGGCAAAGGGGTTGCATTGCGCCGGTCGCTGTCGAGAAAGGATCCGACGTTGCTTTTCCGGGGAGGAGCGTCGGTGAACATTCTTATTCATTGTCTCTCAATTGCGGAAATCGTGCGTTGCGACCCCTGCGCGTACGTGTTGGGAAATCAGCCGTTTTAGCCGCAAACGCTTCTTGCTGCGGATCGAAAAGGCGACTGTTGGAATTCTGGAAGCGCCTGCAGGCGCGTTCCGCGTGGGAATTAGTTCGGACGCAGCTGGCTTAAGCATTGATTGCCGCGTGCAAGCCTGGGATTTATGATACGACTTTGCCGTGGAGGAGTTCGACGACTCCCTTGATGTACTCGGGACGAGCAAAGTCTTGGTCGAACGCGTGTTTGACTTGGTCAAGGGTGTGATAACGATGTGAGAGCAATGGCGCAACGTCTACGGTTCCCCGTTCGAGGAGCTGGAGTGCACGTCGGTAGACTGCTGGGCGGCAGTTCTCGTCAAACCCGCCCGAACCACCGACTGGCGACACGAGGACCGGTTCTTTGTACTGCAGCCCGTTCAGCACGCTTAAGTCGATGCCGCCGTGGCCATGACTGTAGAGCAGCAGCGTACCTTGCTTGCGGAGGACGCCGGGAAGAAGGGAGAAGACGCGTCCGGCGCCCGATGACTCGATCACGAGCTCGGCCATGCGGCCACCGGTCCGCTCACCAACCGCCTCAATGATGTCCTGTGATGCCGGGTCGATGACTTCGGCTCCGAACGCCGCCGCCAAGTCACGTTTCCGCGCGTTTGGCTCGCTCACGAGCAACAGTCCATCGAAACCGAGCACGCGCCGGAGATACTGAGTGAAAAGAAGCCCGGCTGGCCCGGCACCGAGGATCATTGCCGCCCGCACACGCCGCTCGGGTATTTCGGCAGCGAGGCTGTAACGCGCGCTGGCCGCCCGGGCGAGGGCGTTCATGGAATGAACGACGCAGGCAAGAGGCTCAGTCAGCGCTGCCTGCACGGGCTCGAGCTCCGAATTAACCGAAATAGCGTTAACGGCTGGGATGGCGATGAACTCAGCGAGACCGCCAGGAGCGCCTGTGATGCCGTGCTCGGCGTAAAACTCGCATTGATGAGAGTCTCCACTCGCGCAGTATTCGCAGAGCGCTTGCCGCCCCCGGCTCATACAATTCAGGCCCTGATCGATCGCAACGAGGTCGCCTTCGCGCAGATCACTGACCTCTGCGCCCACTGCAACGACCTTCCCTGAGATCTCGTGGCCGAGAATCTGCGGGTGACGAGTGAGAGGCACAGGCTGTCCTCTCTCGTCCATGTTGTAGTTGGCCTCGCCTTGGTATATGTGCAGGTCGGTGCCGCAAAGCCCCACCGCCGCCACGCGGAGCAGCACGTCGCGGGGCCCCAGCTGGGGAGTTGGTACGTTTCGTACCGCCAGAGCCCGCACATCGTGGAGCACGCAAGCCCGCATTGTTTTAAAATCAGGGCTTCTTCCGCCGCCAGTTGTTCTCGGGAAGTCGCAGTGCATATGCCGGGATGCCTTCCGACCTCGTCAAACATCGAGCGAAAGCGCTGGGACTCTGGGTATTCTACATGGAATTATCGGGGTTGCTGAGGTTGGGCGCCGGACCAAGGAGCATCTGGCTCCCAGAAGCCTTTTGCTCGAACCGTCCTGGCTGACATGGACCCAACCCAGCGCCAACTCGTCAATATCGCAGCTCGTAGGTCATACAACCCTACATAGACCGCGACCGCACCAGTAGCGGCTTAGACTCGTATTCGCCCTCTGGGGGCGGTAAACTCGGGCTAGTAAGGGGCTAGTAAGTTCGCTCGGAGCGGGTAGTTTCCGGATTGCCGTCACTCAGCAGGAGGCGCGACGAGGGTTGCTATCGCTGTACGACAGCATCTCCTCTCGCTGGCCGGGCATTCGCTGAAATGTTTATTGTGTCTATGCCCGATCGCCCCCGCAAGCCTGATTGGAATGGTTTGAAATCGTTTGAAATAAGAGAGATCAGGAGGCACTCGCAGCGCGGGCTGCCTGTTGGCTGACCATTTGTTCCTTCATCTTCTGTTGCATTTCCTTAGGTGTGGGTTGTGCAATGTGGGTAGCGACCATCCAAGTGTAACCCTCGGGATCGACAACGGTTCCACAGCGGTCGCCCCAAAACATATCCATCACGGGTCCCTTGGGCGCGGCACCGAGCTTTACGGCCTTGGCAACCGTCTTGTCTGCGTTCTCCGTCAGCAGATACAAACTCGTCGGCGAGGCGCCAATTGTTTTCGCGCTGCGGGAACCCATCTGCGGCATTTCCGGCCCCAACATTAAAGTCGTGCCGCGGAGCGTCAGCTCGGCATGGATCGCCTTGCCGTCTGGACCATTCATGATCCCCCGTTTGGCAAAGCCGAATGCCTTTTGATAAAAGTCGGCTGCCGCTTTCACGTCGGTCACCGTTAACATTGCCGTTACTGAACCGTAGAGCTTTTTATTGAGCGGATCGATTTTTCTGGGCATAACACTCCTTTCGTGAGGCGAGTAATCGAATTGAATTTCGGCGGAAAGTTGCTCATGATGCACCGCTCGAAGAATCTTCTGGGCAGCGGGGGGCAAGAATACTTCAAATAGAAACGTCCGGTCAACGTGCGAGTCGATGGCGCAGCACAACTCGCCGACTCTTCCCACGCCCGAGCGATGCTGACGAATACCAGTGGCGATACTGCTTTTGTACTGTCTGGGCCAAGAGCTATCTCAAGCTACAAATGGTCAATCCAATCAAACCGAGGCTCGGATGGATACCATCCCGAACTTTCAAATCCGGAATCTAGATTTTAGGGACAGTCCGTCACCCTGGATCCGCCGCCTCTGGCCTTCTCTGATCTGCCGTTCGAGATACGCCTTTGTGAAATGCTCGTCGAGGCGCTTCGATTGCCCCATTTTCTGCAGCAACTCTTCAAGCGAAATACCACGATCGCTCATGTCAAGCATGGCCAGAGCCTGCAGAGGTCTAGCGTCCGCCGAGCAGAATCGATGTTCGGGGCATCGGCCTGCCAGCATCAGCTCGAACGCTTCCTGCTCACCAGGATCAATACTTTCAGAAAAGAGGGGATCAAACTGGTTCATCAACTCGGATAGTTCACTGAGATCCGCTTGGAGTTCTTTCACCTTATTCTGAGCAATCAGGGAAGCGAGTTGGATGGGATTGTGCTGCCCCCCGACCACGAAATATTTTGCTTCGTGGCGGGCGACCACCGCGGGAACCATCACTTCGAAAGAGGCGACCATCTGATGCCAAAGTCCGAGTTCGTGGGCTTCAATGATTACGTTCGCATCAAGCAATACTAAGGGCGGCTTCACTGGGTTGCTGCTCAAGTGCTTTCACTTTCCCGCGAAGCTCCGCCAGACTGACCCCGATAAGCTCGGCCAATTTCGCGCGTGATAGTTGCCCCTTTTGAAAGCACAGGAAGCAAAGTCTCACATAGCGGTCGGAC
>DATEPX010000032.1:0-47563 GCA_035272945.1 Terriglobales bacterium | reverse complement strand
TCTCGCTGTGTCCCTTGTCATGGGCCCAACGCCGAAGGTAAGGCCAATATGAAGATTCCAGCTCTGAAAACCGTAGCTGGCAAGCCAGAAAGCGAGTTGACTAAGGCCATCGAAAACGGAAATAGTACGTCGACACCTAAGATGCCAAGCTTCAAGGAGAAGCTGACTGCTGACGACATCAGAGCCCTGGTCGCCGAGATTAAAGCGTTGAAGTAATCGCGCAGAATGTCGGATTCCCAGCAACCGGCGCATCCGCCCACCTCTACAAACGAAAACGCCCCACGCTCCGGTTAGAGTCGTGGGACGCTTCTGAACAGCCCTCCCCCGAAAACTGCTCGATTTCAGACTAGGCTTTTCGCTGAAGGAGTGGAATGGCTCAGGGGTGCCAGTGGCCGCACGAGTTGGCCATACTCCCGGGCCGTGGGGCTGAGGGTTCGACGAAGAACAGATTTCCTGCTGAGACTCTAGTGGAGTGCGTCGAAGCAACTCTCATGACGCAACCTTCCTGCGACAGACACAAGAACCTGCAAATGGTTCCATTCCCGTTCGAGGACCCGACGGGAAAGGTCAGTGGATATATCTGTCCCGTTCCCGCTTGCGGACGTCTCCACGATAAGGAAGGCTATTTTGACGTGGTCGAAGGGAAGATCGTGCGGCTAGGCAACGCCAAAGAACTAATATCCCCGCTAAAGGAACAAATCCTCAATGTGATCCGCTCCAAAGCGGAAATGTGAGTGCACACCAGCGGTCGTCAGGCCATTTTGCCGGATGACCTTCTGCGGATGGCGTGCGCCCGCCGGAAGCTCAACACGACTTCGACCCGGCTAGGCTTCGGCGTTTCGGTTTCAATCAAGGTTGCGCGGTCCTGGGGAAGACTGCCGCCCAGCACATGCGAGATGTTAACCAGGGAAGGGCTCCCGCAAACCATGCATCTATCATGGGGGCTGTCACTGACAACGTCGCAATCAGCGCACAAGACGGCATTTTGCAGAGCAACCGCATTCAACACTCTGCCACCTGGGGCCTCACCTAAAGCGTCCATCACAGAACCTCTTAGGAGACTGACCTACATTTACCCACCGACCCAATTCCACGAACCGCCTGCGATCCCGATAGGAAACGCGTGTCTTGTGCAAATCTAACCGAGGAATGCACGGCGACTCTGTGATAAACGGCATACGTACCTGTGATACAAACACGCGCGGCTCGCGTATGCCTTGAACTAACGGGTGAAGTGTCCTAGCTAGAGCCTTGTTTCTTAGATACTTTTTCTGCGACGATTGGCTCGCAACCGACCCCCAGGACGCCTGTTCCGATTCTGGAACAAAAATAACTTTTCTACTTAGCCGTTCGGAACAAAGGGGTAATCTGCTGGCACTTGCTGCCTTCTCAGAGGAGGGAGACGAGCAACGGAGCAAAAGTCAGCTCCCCAATGCGGGGTGAGGACTTTGGGTGGCTCTCCCTCCTCCGAGCTATACCGGCTGGTAACTCTTGATGGCGCGCATGTACTGCGCCCGCTCAAAAGCTGACGGATCGGAACAGCGCAACTGGCTCATGCTGCCGCGCATTTGATGGACCGATTCGTACTCGTGATCTTCCATCCAGCGCACCAGGTCGCGTCTAACTTCGGTGAGGTAGTGGATACCGTTGCGGAACAGGGCCGAACAGAGCATGGTCACGTCCGCCCCCACCATGAGCATCTTCAAAACATCTTCCGCGCTGTGAATTCCGCTGGTGGCTGCCAGGCTCATCTTCACCCGTCCAAAGAGAATTCCAATCCAGGTCAGCGGCAGCCGCAACGCCTGCGGAGTGCTGAGCAGCACATTAGGTTTGATCTCGAGTTCATCCAGATCGATATCCGGTTGGTAGAAGCGGTTAAATAATACCAGCCCGTTTGCCCCACCTTGCTCCAGCCGCTTTGCCATGTTCGCCATGTTGCTAAAAAAAGGGCTCAGTTTGACCGCTACCGGAATCGAGACCGACGACTTCACCGCCCGC
This sequence comes from Terriglobales bacterium, assembly GCA_035272945.1. Classification (GTDB taxonomy): domain Bacteria; phylum Acidobacteriota; class Terriglobia; order Terriglobales; family Acidobacteriaceae; genus Gp1-AA122. The sequence goes on along the minus strand of DATEPX010000032.1, from coordinate 45,565 downwards.
AGAATGTCAATGTACGTCTGCTCCACCACTGCTCCGGAGACGTCCGTGTCCGTGGGGATGTAGTAGATGTTGCACTCCAGAGCGTCGGCGCCCGCTTGCTCGATTTGCCGGGCGTAGCGCGTCCATCCACCTAGGGTGGCACCGTTCAGACTGGCGATCACGGGAACGTCAACAGCTGCCTTGGCCTTTTGAATGTGCTTGAGGTACTCCTCCGGGCCCAGGTAAAACTCGCCGGCTTGCGGGAAGAATGTGAGCGCCTCGGCGAAGCTCTCCGTCATGGCCGAGAGATGGTGATCCATTTCCTGGCTCTCCAGCCGTATCTGTTCCTCGAAGAGGGAAGACAGAACGATCGCGGAAGCGCCCGCATCCTCAAGCCGCCGGATATTAGACAACTCCTGGGTCAGCGGCGAAGCCGAGGAAACCAGGGGGGTTTGAAGTTTCAGTCCGAGGTAAGTTGTGCTCAGGTCAATCATGATGGCTCCTGCAAATGCATAGATCTTTCGCTACGCTCAAGATGACGGTTTCACGTCAGTTCGGCGTGGACTTCGTGCTGTTCCGCCGCTTTTTCTTTTTCTTCCGTCTTCTCTTGCGCAGGCGGCTTTTCGAACTTCCGTTGCGCCAGATACTCGTACATGCGGTAGCGCACCTCAGCATCGCGTTGTGCCTGCTGCCACAAGCGGCGAGCATCTTCCGGTTTACTCTTGGTCAACATCTGGAACCGGGTCTGCTGCTGCAGGAAATCCTGCACTTTCTTGGTAGGCGTGCGCGTGTCCAGGGTCAAAGGATTCTCTCCGGCTTCGGCCCGCTCAGGGTTATACCGGTAGAGAAGCCACTGGCCGGATTCAACCGCCATCTTTTGGTCCGACATGGCGGTCGTCATGTTGATGCCATGCGCGATACAGTGCGAGTACGCGATGATGATGCTAGGTCCGTTATAGGCTTCCGCTTCAAGGAAAGCCTTAAGGGTGTGCTCGTCCTTGGCGCCCATGGCTACACTGGCGACGTACACGTGGCCGTAGCTCATGGCCATCAGGCCAAGATCTTTCTTGGGTCCAGGCTTGCCGCCCGCCGCAAACTTGGCGACAGCCGCGCGGGGCGTTGACTTGGACGCCTGTCCGCCGGTGTTGGAGTAGACCTCGGTGTCGAGTACCAGCAGGTTGACGTTACGCCCGCTGGCCAGGACGTGATCGAGGCCGCCGTAGCCGATGTCGTAAGCCCAGCCATCGCCGCCCACGATCCAGACACTCTTCTTAACCAGGGTATCGGCCACAGAAAGCAACTGCCTGCCCTCGACCGAGTCCAGACCTATGAGTTTTTGTTTCAGAAGTTCAACTCTCTGGCGCTGCTCGTAAATGTCAGACTCATCTTTTTGTGGCGCGTTCAGTATTGCGGTTGCCAACTGCTCGCCGATCGTGGTGGAGAGCCTACGGATGAGTTCGCGCGCGAACTCGGTCTGTTTGTCGATGGAAATACGGAATCCCAGGCCAAATTCGGCGTTGTCCTCGAATAGCGAGTTAGACCAGGCCGGACCGCGGCCATCGGCATTCTTGGTCCACGGCGTGGTTGGCAGGTTTCCACCATAAATCGAGGAGCAACCGGTCGCGTTGGCCACCAGGGCGCGATCCCCGAAAAGCTGGGTCAGCAGCTTGAGATAGGGCGTCTCGCCGCAGCCCGAGCAGGCGCCGGAGAACTCGAACAGCGGCTCCTGCACCTGCTGCTGGCGAATGTTGCTGGTCTTGATCTTGCGGCGATCGAGCTCAGGAATCTTTAAGAAGAACTCCCAGTTCTCGCGCTCGGGGAAGCGCAACGGTGGCTGCGGCATCATGTTGATGGCCTTCAGTCGTGTCTCAGGTTTGTTCTTGGCCGGGCAGATGTCCACGCAAATGCCGCAACCGGTGCAGTCTTCGGGCGCGACTTGGATGGTGTACTTGAGTCCTGCCCATTCCTTGTCGCGCGCCTCGGTCGACTTAAACGTCTTGGGCACCCGGGTCAGGGCTGTCGGCTCGTAAACCTTGATACGGATCACAGCGTGCGGGCACACCATCGCGCACTTCCCGCATTGTATGCAGGTCTTGGTATCCCAAACCGGAATTTCGAGAGCCAGGTTCCGCTTCTCCCATTTCGCCGTGCCAACCGGGAAGGTGCCGTCGGCAGGGAAGGCGCTGACCGGAAGCTCGTCGCCGCGACCGCCATAAATCGCGCCCAGCACATCACGCTCGAACTTGGGGGCGTCGGGAGAAAACGGCGGCGGCATGGTGTTCTTGCTGTTCGCTTGCGCCGGAACCTTCACTTCGAACAGGTGCGCTAGTGTCTCATCCACCGCACACATGTTCTTCTGCACAATTTCTTCACCCTTGCGGCCATAGGTGTCCCGGATGGATTTGCGAATGGCTTCGATCGCCTGTTCGCGGGGCAAAACTTTAGAGATGGCAAAGAAGCATACCTGCAGGATTGTGTTCATGCGCGCGCCCATGCCGGTGTCGCGGGCGACGCTATAGCCATCGATAACGTAGAACTTGGCTTTCTTGGCGATCAGCTGCTCTTGTGCCTCGCGTGGCAGTTTGTCCCAGACCTCGTCCGGCCCGAACGGGCTGTTAAGCAGAAAGACGCCGCCAGGCACGAGCGCGCTTAACATGTCGTAGCGGTCCAGGAAAATCCACTGGTGACAGGCGATGAAATTAGCCTTCGAGACCACGTAGGTCGAACGAATCGGTTGCGGGCCGAAGCGCAGATGGGACACGGTCATGGCGCCGGACTTCTTGGAGTCGTAGACGAAGTAGCCCTGCGCGTAATTGTCGGTGTTTTCGCCGATGATTTTGATGGAATTCTTGTTCGCACCTACCGTGCCGTCAGCACCCAGGCCGTAGAACATGGCGCGAACAACGCTGTCCGGCTCCGTGGAGAACTCGGAGTCGTAATCGAGACTGGTCTGGCTTACGTCATCCTGGATTCCGACTGTGAAATGGCTCTTGGGCTGGGCTGCCTTAAGGTTGTCGTACACCGCCTTCACCATGGCAGGCGTGAATTCCTTCGAGGACAAGCCATAGCGGCCGCCGATAATCACGGGAGCAGCTTTCAATTTGCTGTAGCCCTTTTGCAGTCCTTGGAATACCGCATTTACCACATCGAGATATAGCGGCTCACCGGCGCTGCCCGCTTCCTTGGTGCGATCGAGAACCGCGATTTTGCGCACGGTCGAGGGCAACATTTCGAGGAAGCGCTTTATAGCAAAAGGCCGATACAGCCGCACTTTCAGCAAGCCGATCTTCTCGCCGCGGGCATTCAGATACTCGACGGTTTCGTGTGCCGCCTCCGCGCCCGAGCCCATCATGACCAGCACGCGCTCAGCGTCGGGTGCGCCAACATAATCAAACAGGTGATACGACCGTCCTACAACCCGGGCAAACTCGTCCATGGTCCGTTGGGTGAATTCAGGACAGACCTCGTAATAGGGATTGCAAGTCTCGCGGATCTGGAAGAAAACATCCGGGTTCTGAGCCGTACCGCGCATCACGGGATGATCCGGAGACAGAGCTCGCCGGCGATGCTCGAGCACCCGGTCCATATTAATAAGAGAGCGCATGTCGTCTTCGGTCAGCATCTCGATCTTGTTGACCTCATGGGAGGTGCGGAAACCATCGAAGAAATGGAGGAACGGGATGCTTGACTCGAGGGAAGCAGCGTGTGCGATCAAGGCCAAGTCCATGGCCTCCTGCACCGAGTTGGAGCACAGCATGGCGTAGCCGGTCGAGCGGCAGCTCATCACATCGCTATGGTCGCCAAAAATGGAGAGGGCATGGGCCGCCACGGTGCGAGCCGAGACGTGGAATGCGGTGGGCGTCAGTTCGCCCGCAATCTTATTCATATTGGGGATCATCAGGAGCAATCCCTGGGAGGCTGTGAACGTGGTGGCCAGGGAACCCGTTTGCAGGGCGCCATGCACGGCCCCCGCGGCTCCGCCTTCGCTCTGCATTTCAATGACTTGGGGTACAGTACCCCAGATATTGGAGAGCCCCTGAGAAGCCCATTCGTCGGCCCACTCGCCCATGGCGGAAGAAGGCGTGATCGGGTAGATCGCGATGACCTCGTTGACTCGGTAGGCAACGTTGGCCACCGCCTCATTGGCATCCATGGTCTTGAACTTGCGCTTCATGTGGCTCCTCTATGGCCCCTGCTCGGACAGACGTGCGGTGCTGAATTGCCACTCCAGCATGACGTTGCTGGGTGGCTCGCGTCGGCAACCTGCGTCACACAGGATTGTGATATCCGTCACAATGGGCACTGCGCGTCGCGCGGACGCGAAAAAGGAATCGGTGGGCAGGGATTATTTTCCTTTCCTTCGCAGCCTAACAATTAGCTGGCGAGCGGGCTGTGACGAAGGTCACGGCTTAGGGTTACAGGTTCGCGAATGGGAGAAACAGTAACGCGCACGAGCAAACCTGCATCTATGCAGAGTTGGTGGGCTCGATGAGAGTGTTGCCTGAGCAGGTCAGACTGGGCATGGACGAGCTCCGAACTCATATCGTCGTTCTCTACGACGGCGTGTGTGGATTATGTAACCGGCTAAACCAGCTTCTCCTGACGAGGGACTCGGCAGACCGCTTTCGTTTTGCTCCTCTGCAAAGCCAATTTGCTTCACGGGTGCTGGCCCGGCACGGAATCGATCCCGGCAACCTGGACACGGTTTACGTTCTGCTCGCCTACGAACAACCCGGTGAATCCCTGTTGGCGAGAGGCGATGCGGTCTCTTACGTTCTGCGCGAAATAGGTGGGGTGTGGAGCGTTATGGGTGGTTTCTTCGGCATTTTGCCGAAGCGATTGCGAAACTGGCTCTACGACCTGGGAGCAAGTCATCGCTACCAACTATTTGGTAAGGATGAGGTCTGCCCGATACCCCTTCCGGAATATCGAAGGAAGTTTATCGATGTATAGCAGATGTGAGCTCGGTGAAATTCAATCGTGCCTAGACATTTCTGAAAGTTCAAGCGGCAGCTCGATTTGCGGACCAGAAGAGATGAGGCATAAAATAGCTGACCGTCAACTCCCGTGGATGGATCCTGCACGACCGCTCACGCAGTACTTGCCCCAATCCGGCTGCGCTGGTTCGCTGTTACGTCCCGATTCTGTGACCACATGTCAAACGGCTGAATTCACTGAATTCTAGGAGGAATACTGCCATGGCGAAGAGAAGGAGTCAGGGAGTTTCGCGTCGGGAGTTCGTGAAAATTGCCGGCGCCGGCACACTGGCTGCTGGCATGGGCCCCGCTTTCCTGTTTCAGAAGGGCCCCCAGAAGACGCTCAAAATTATTCAATGGAGCCATTTTGTCCCGGCTTACGATAAGGAATGGTTCGACACCGTATTCACCAAGCAATGGGGTGAGAAGCACAACACCAACGTAATTGTGGATCACATCTCGCTGACCGAAATTCCTGCCCGGGCGGCGGCCGAAGTTTCGGCACAACAGGGCCACGATCTCTGCATGTTCCTCTCACCGCCGGCGGCCTACGAGAACCAGGTCATTGATCACCGCGAGATCTACGAAGAAGTCCAGAGGAAGCACGGCAAGCCGATTGACCTGGCCGTAAAGTCCAGCCTCAATCCCAGGACCAAGAAGTATTTTGCCTTCGCCGATTCCTACGTTCCCGACCCGGGCAACTGGCGCAAGGACCTGTGGTCCGAGGTTGGTTATCCCAATGGTCCCGACAATTACGACCAGTTGCTGGATGGCGCCCGCAAGATTCGCCAGAAACAGGGCAATCCGTGCGGCATTGGCCTCTCCCAGGAACTCGACACCAATATGGCGATGCGCGCGCTCATGTGGTCATTTGGCGCCTCTGAGCAGGACGAAAACGGCAACGTGGTCATCAACTCGAAGAACACCATCGAAGCTTTGAAGTTCATGAAGCAACTGTATAAGGACACAGAAACTCCCGAGGTATTCACTTGGGACCCGTCGTCCAACAACCGCGCCATGCTGGCGGGCAAAGTGTCGTTTGTCGAAAACGCGATTTCGATCACCCGCGAGGCGGAAGTCAAGAAGATGGACATTGGCAAACAGGTCATGGTTTCCCACGCTCTGGCTGGACCCAAGGCTCGTCTGGCGTCGGAGCACGTGATGTCTTGCTACGTGATCTGGAAATTTGCCCAGAACCAGGAAGGCGCCAAGCAGTTCCTCGTGGACTTCATCGACAGCTTCCACGATGCCTTCAAAGCCAGCGGTTTCTATAATTTTCCCTGCTTCCCAAGCACGGTGCCGAGGCTCAAAGAAGAAATCTCCAATGACCCGAAAGCTGACCCGCCGGACAAATATAAGGTCCTCGGGGACGTGCTCGACTGGGCTACGAACGTCGGGCATCCGGGTTACGCCACAGCGGCGGTGGACGAGGTCTTCAACACGTTTGTGATTCCCACCATGTTTGCCAAGGTTGCGCGTGACCAGGAGACCCCTGAAAACGCCGCGTCCGCGGCCGAGAAAGAAGTAAAACGTATCTTCGATAAATGGAAAACCGCGTAACCCGGGATCAGAATGGCGATTGTCGAAACCAGAAAACTCACCAAGGTTTTCAAACAGGGCCAGGCCGGGGCGGTTAACGACGTAAACCTGCAGACGCGCGAGAGCGAGTTCCTCGTGTTTCTGGGGCCCTCCGGCTCTGGCAAAACCACACTGTTGCGCATGATTGCCGGACTGGAAACGCCGACCTCGGGCGAGGTCCTAATTGGCGGCAGTGTGGTCAACCACCTTCCACCGCGCGAACGCCGCATCGCGATGGTCTTCCAGAGTTACGCGCTCTATCCACACCTGACCGTCTACCAGAACATCGTTTTTCCGCTAAAAGCCCAGAAGATCAAAAAAGAGCTGCATAAACAAAAAGTCGATTGGGCGGCCTCGTTGCTCGGTATCGGCCGCCTGCTCGACCGCAAACCAAGAGAACTTTCCGGAGGCGAGCGGCAGCGCGTCGCCCTGGCGCGTGCCATTGTGCGCGAGCCCTCGGTCTTCCTGCTGGACGAACCTCTCTCCAATCTCGATGCAAAGTTACGCGCCTCAGCGCGCGAGGAGTTGGAGCAATTCCAAAAGCGGGTGGGCACAACCACCATCTACGTCACTCACGACCAAGTGGAAGCAATGGCCATGGGCGATCGGGTGGTCGTTCTCAATCAGGGAACAGTGCGCCAGATCGGCACACCGCAGGAAGTTTACGACGAGCCCGCCGACACCTTTGTCGCAACTTTCCTGGGCTCGCCACCCATGAACCTGCTCGATTCAGACGATCTCATCATCGGCTTCCGTCCGGAGCGCTTTCTTCCCTCCAGCTTGGTTGCCCGCTCGGGTTCGACCGACGAGATCGCAAGCAAGATGAGAACGGAACACCTGCTGCTCGCTGATGTCGGTAAACGGGTCCCGCTGCGTTTTCGTGTGGAATATCTCGAATACCTCGGGGCCGAACGAATCCTTTACGGGGCATTGGAAGGGGGACGTTTTTCTGGCAAGTCCGTGGTGTCACGAATTCCCTCCGGAGTGCCCGGGAAATACGAAGCGAACTCGGTCCACGACTTCCTCGTGCCGGAAAGTGAGTTGAAGTTCTTCGATCGCACCAGCGAAAAGCGGGTTGAGGCTAAAGCCATTCAATGGCAATGACGAACCGTAAGCTCGGGGTGCTGATGTTTTCGCCTGCGATTATCTACGTGCTGGCGGTAGTCGGAGTACCCTTTGTCCTAGCGTTTATTTACGCTGTGGGCGACGTGAAGATCGCCAGCGTCGGTTATCACTACGTGGGTCTGGCCAATTTCCGAAGCGTCCTGCAAAGCCCAACGTTCCGCCGCTCACTCTACGACTCGATCGTTTTCACGATTGGCACCCAGATCGTCGTACTGGTTGGATCAACCATTCTTGCTCTCGCGCTCAAGGACAGATTCACGGGCCGCGGGTTTATCCGATTTTTGATCCTGCTGCCCTGGGTTGCCCCGGTTTCCCTCGGCACGATCGGCTGGAAGTGGATCTTGGATTCCATCTACAGCGTGATTAACTGGGTCCTGATTCATCTGCACTTCGTGAAGCCGTTCGACACGCCCATGTGGCTAGGTGATCCCACGCTCGCCATGCTTTCGGTAATCGGAGTGGAGAGCTGGCGCTTGCTCCCGTTCTCGACGGTGATCCTGCTGGCGGGGCTCACGGCCATACCTCGTGACATTCCCGAAGCCGCCGCTGTGGACGGCGCCGGCTTCTGGCGCACACTTTTTCAGATTACGATTCCGATGATCCTGCCTATCGTGAGCGTCGCCATTCTGTTCGGTGTGATTTTTGTATTCACCGACATGACGGTGGTTTACATCTTGACGCGTGGCGGCCCTTATGACACGACCCAGGTGTTGCCTTCGCTGGCGTTCTTCACTGGAATTCTAGGTAGCGACCTGGCTGAGGGCGCAGCCATCTCCATCTTCCTGGTACCCATACTGGTGGCCGTGGCCTATTTCATGCTCCGGGTTGCGAGCCGATCGGAGGTTGGCTGATGGTCAGCGGAACGGCCCGCAGGCTCTTCGGTGGTGTGGTGCACGCCTTCGTTCTGATAGCCTTCTCCGTGCTCCTGGCCTTTCCGTTCTACTGGATGTTGATCACGATCTTCAAGACCACTAACGATCTTTATGACCTGCGCAACAACCCTTTCAAATTCAATGAAAAGCCAACCCTCGAACACTTGCAGTTGCTTTTCCATGACACGCTTTACTTGCGCTGGGTGGGGAACACAGCGTTTGTCGGAGCCGTAGTAGTGCTGATCACGCTGCTGCTGGCCGTGCCTGGGGCTTATGCCTTGGCGCGCCTGACCGGCCGCTGGGGCGAACGCCTCGGCATCGGTATTTTCCTGACTTACCTGGTCCCGCCCACGCTGCTATTCATCCCGCTAGCCCGGCTAGTCGCGATTCTGGGTCTTCAAGATAGCTTGTGGTCTTTAATTGTTGTGTATCCCAGTTTCACAGTTCCATTCTCGATATGGCTGCTGATGGGCTTCTTCAAATCCATTCCCCGGGAACTGGAAGACGCGGCCATGGTGGACGGACTCACTCGTTTCGGAGCATTTATCAAACTCGTGGTGCCCATCTCCGTTTCGGGCATCCTGACCGTGGTGATCTTCAGCTTCACCCTGGTGACCCAGGAATTCGTTTACGCATTGACATTCATTTCTTCCGAATCCCACCAGATGGTAGGCGTCGGCGTACCGATATTTCTGGTGCGTGGTGACGTCTACTATTGGGGCTCGCTGATGGCTGCCTGCCTGATTACCAGCTTGCCGATTGCTTTGCTTTATAACGTCTTTCTCGATCGGTTCATCGCCGGCTTTACCGTGGGCGCAGTTAAGTAGGCGGGATTGGCCCTGGTTGTGGTTTTCAGCTATTTTGAATCCGGCTTGGATGCCATGGCTGTCTTGCCCGGCGGCTCTACATCGTCTCCGAAAGTGTTACCCCCCAACGAGGAACTCCTCAGTACCTAACCAAGCCCCCTGTCTGATCGGCATGGCGAAATACATGCATGAAGGATAGCGCAAACAGCCACGGCGACAAGAAACAGCATCCACCTGGCGTACCAGACGGTATCAGACGGTATCCAGCCACGGATAGCGCTTGCCCAGACCAAGTGAGGCAAGACACAAGGTCCAGAAGACAATCGCGGGGGTCCGGCGTCGCCATTTTTCGTCTCATCGAAGTCCCTCAATCGCTCCACTTACGCCACTGTTTCCGCCCTTCTGGCCTCCTCGCTCGTTAAAGCCAATCGTCCGCCGGTTCTGGAATTGCTTGACAAGTCACGGTTGAGCGGTATAAGACCATGCACTCCAACTCGCGCCTGCGAGTTTGTACTCATTCGCCTTGCCGCAACTCGCGCCGTGCTGTCGCGGTTGGAACGAAACGAAGCCCGTAAAGCCGCACGCACTCGGAATCACTGGAGGAAACGATGCCCTGGACCCAGGTCTACGATCCTTTGAACCACTGGTGGCTCTCCACTCTGATCGCGGCGCTGCCCATTATCGTGCTGTTCACGTTGTTGGCCGGCTTGCGGGTGAAACCGCATCTCTGCGCGCTGGCTGGGGCAGGCACCGCGTTGATCATGGCCATCTGGGTTTTCCATATGCCTGCCAAGTTGGCAGGCATGAGCTTCTTCTACGGAGTGGCGTTTGGCCTGCTGAAAATTGCCTGGATTGTGGTGGCTGCCGTCTACCTCTACGACATTTCGGTCGAAACCGGCAAATTCGAAATCATGAAGCATTCCGTGGCCGGGATCACCGCCGATCGCCGCTTGCAACTGCTGTTGGTGGCCTTCTGCTTTGGCGCCTTCATTGAAGGAGCCGCTGGCTTTGGCGCACCGGTAGCGATTGCAGGCGCATTCATGATCGGCCTGGGATTCAAACCATTCCATGCCGCGGCTTTGAACCTAATCGCCAATACAGCCCCCGTTGCATGGGGAGCGATCGGCACTCCCGTTCACACCTTAGCGCTGGTATCGGCATTGCCAGAGTCCGATCTGAACGCGATGATCGGCCGTATTTTGCCTTTTACCGCTGTCATCGTTCCGTTCTGGCTGGTACGCGCCATGGTGGGCTGGAAGGAAACCTTCGAAGTCCTGCCAGCGATCCTGGTAGTCGGTATCTCCTTCGCCGCGACTCAGTATTTATGGTCCAACCACGTCGACAGCAACCTTGTGGACATAGCCTCCGGCGTGGTCTCGCTGGTCGTCACCCTCATCTTTCTTCGTTTCTGGCAACCCAAGCACATATGGCGCTTCGAAGACGAACGCGATGCGCCGGGGATCGCTGCAGGCGCTGCGACGACCCCCGATCCGAAGAGACACTATCCTGGACCCACTCACCCGGCTGCAAAGCCTGGAGTTTTGGAAGACTACGTAGGGGAGCAGTGGCAGAAAAAAGACATCAGCTACGCTGCCGAGACGGCTGCGGTTCATTACACAGGCAGGCAGGTAGCTTTAGCCTGGATGCCGTTTGCGATTCTTTCCGTGTTCGTCTTGCTTTGGGGCCTTCCCTCAGTCAAGGGACCGATGAACAAGCTCACCACGCCGGTGTGGAACGTGCCCTATTTGCATAATGCAGTTACACGAGCAGCGCCGGTGGTCCGAAAACCGACTCCGGAAGCGGCCAAATATGACTTTAACTGGCTGTCGGCTACGGGAACGGGCTGTTTCCTCGCGGCGGTCGTCGCGGGAGTGCTTCTGGGTTTGGGTCCCGGCCAGCTGCTGAAGACCTTCTTTCACACCCTCTATCGCATGAGGCTCGCCGTCGTGGCAATCTCCGCCATGCTTGGGCTGGGGTTTATCACGCGCTACTCAGGGATGGATGGTGTCTTGGGACTGGCCTTTACCCGTACGGGCTGGTTGTTCCCGTTCTTCGGAACCTTCCTCGGCTGGCTGGGAGTCGCCCTGACGGGCAGCGATACGTCGTCGAATGCCTTGTTCGGCAGCTTGCAGCACATCACCGCTCAGCAACTGAATCTGGATCCCATTCTGATGTGCGCTGCCAATAGCGCTGGCGGCGTCATGGGCAAGATGGTGGATGCCCAGTCCATCGTGGTGGCTACGTCGGCAACGAACCAAGTGGGTAACGAAGGCATCATCTTCCGATTTGTCGTCTGGCATTCGATCGCCTTGGCAGCGATCGTGGGCCTGATCGTGATGATGTACGCTTACGTTGCCCCCAACCTGGTGCCGCATGGATTAACCATCGTGAAGTAATGACTGGACGTATTTACATCCAGCCGCAGGCCAGAAGAATCTTACCGCCGAGATCGCAGAGGCGCCGAGAAGATGCCTTGTGTTCCAAACTCCCCGGCGCTCTCGGCGGTGAATTCTTAATACCCGCACTCTTTCGTGGTGTAACATTAACTGCCGGTCCCGGTGCCGCGTCAGACTACGGACCAGCTTGAGGACATCCGGCGGATTTTCATGGACGCGCATATCCTCGATCAGTTCCGTGCCATCGTCGGTCGAGGCCTGATCAGCGAACCTTCCCAGCTCCACACCTATGAATGTGACGGGCTGACTAATTTTCGTGTCATGCCGCTCGCCGTTCTGCTTCCCAAGTCAACCGAGGAAGTGCAGGCCGTTGTCCGTCTCTGCAACCGGGAGACGATTCCGTTTGTTGCGCGAGGATCCGGCACTGGCCTCAGTGGCGGTGCGTTGCCGGTCGAGAAGGGAATCGTCATTAGCCTTGCGCGGATGAACCGCATACTCGAAGTTGACTTGCCGAATGCGCGTGTTGTGGTGGAGCCGGGCGTTATCAATGCAGAGGTTACGGCACGGGTGGCTGCTCAAGGCTTCTTTTACGCTCCCGATCCGTCATCACAGTCCGTATGCAGCATTGGGGGCAACGTCGCGGAGAACTCAGGCGGTGCGCACTGTTTGAAATATGGATTTACGACTACGCACGTGCTGGCGCTCGAGGTAGTTCTTCCCGACGGATCTCTCGTGCATCTCGGCGGCCGTGCGGCAGATCGGCCCGGATACGACCTGCCTGGAATCTTTGTGGGATCAGAAGGAACACTCGGGATCGCAACGAAAGTCGTTTTGCGAATTGTAAAGAAGCCGGAGGTGATCCAGACGCTGCTGGCTGCCTTTAATTCCACCAACGAAGCAGGAGCGGCAGTAAGCGGCATCATTGGAGCGGGGATGCTGCCCGCGGCTATCGAGATGATGGACAACCTCGCAATACAAGCAGCTGAAGCTTCCGTTCACGCGGGATATCCCAACTGTGGCGGTTTGCTCCTCGTGGAACTCGACGGGCCGGCCGCCGAAGTTGAGCACTTGATGGAGCAGGTAGGCGAGATTTGCCAGCAGTGCGGCGCGTGGGAAATCCGCGTCGCCCAAACGGAGGCCGAGCGCGCCGTGGTTTGGAAGGGACGCAAAGCCGCCTTCGCGGCCATGGGACGCATTTCACCCAACTATATCGTGCAGGATGGCGTGATTCCGCGGACAGCGCTCCCCAAAGTGCTCAGCGAAATTGAGCGCATGAGCGCGGAGCAGGGGCTGAAGGTGGCCAACGTTTTTCACGCGGGCGATGGGAACCTGCATCCACTGGTTTTGTACGACGGGCGAGTTCCCGGCCAGGAGGAGCGCGCCATGGAGCTTTCGATCAACATCCTGCGTCTTTGCATTCAATGTGGCGGCTCGATTACCGGCGAACACGGCGTCGGTGAAGAGAAAAAGATGATGATGTCGGAGATGTTTGCGGAACCCGATCTGGAGACAATGCAACTGGTACGTTGCGCATTCGATCCCCAGCGACTCTCGAATCCGGGCAAAGTGTTTCCGCGCACTCGCCTTTGTGCGGAGAGAACAGGGCCATACCAACCCCATCCGTTGGAGGTCGCAGGCGTCGCAGAATTCTTCTGAGAGACCGTCGGCGGCTGAAGCCACCTCGGCATGACAAGAGAAGGCGAAAGAGCGCGGAATCAGAAACGTAAAAGCAGTGTGATGTACTTGAATTCCGACCTGAGCTGCCGTGGCCGCGGAGCGGAGCCAGAAAAGCCCACGGCGTAAACCGTGGGTGAATGGCGGAAGAGGCGAAGAAGTTGTCATCCATGACCCCGCAGTCGCCCATTGGAGTCGCCGGGATCGAGGCCGCCTGGACTGATCTGCGCGCCATCGTCGGCGCCGAGCACATGCGTGCTGGGATGGCCGAAGACGCGCTCGATGGCGTCCGGCCACAAATGGTGATCGAACCGGCCAATGCCGAGGAGATGGCCAAGGTCCTGAAAACTGCGACTAACGCCGGTCTGCAGGTCATTCCGCGTGGGGGTGGCACGAAACTGGATTGGGGCAATCCGCCGCGTGGCGCTCAGCTAATTATCTCGACTGGCCGCCTGAACCATGTGGTGGAACATGCCTGGGGAGACATGACTGCGACGGTAGAGGCCGGCTGTACCGTCCAGCAACTGCAACAAACACTCGCTGAACACGGTCAACGTCTGGCCCTTGATCCTCTCTGGCCTGAGAAAGCGACGATCGGCGGAATTTTGTCTAGCAACGACAGCGGTCCGCTCCGCATTCGCTTCGGCTCTTTGCGCGACTTGATCATCGGCATCACTCTGGCTTTGCCGGATGGTACGCTTGCCAAAAGTGGTGGCAAGGTCGTAAAGAACGTTGCCGGTTACGACTTGCCGAAACTGGCTACTGGAGCCCTAGGCACGCTTGGGATCATCACGCAAGCCATCTTCCGCCTACATCCGGTCCCGCGTACGAGTCGGACTCTGAGCTTCTCCGCGCCAGATGGCTCTATCATTAACGCCTTCATCCTCGCGGTGCTGGACTCCAAACTTGTACCGACTGGCATGCAGGTTCGTGCCGAGAATTCGCCGCGATGCGACGCGGATGTCCGCTTCGAGGGGACAGCCGCGGGTTGCGATGTTCAGGTTGAACAGGTCACGCGCCTTGCGTCGAGTCTCTCGGCATCCCGGTCGCGGGAAGGAACCTGGGATTTCCGCTCTGCCTTGTGGGCTGGCGTTGAGCCAGCCGTTATCTGTAAGTTCACCTTGCTCCCGACAAATCTCGGCGCTTTTCTGGATCAATTGAGGAGAGTGGCGGAAGAGAATCATCTCTCGTGGAAATTGGTCGGTCAGGCATTGGGCGTCGGCCTGATCCGCCTAGAAGGAAAAGATCCTTCGGTTCTGCTCAGCGCAGTTCTGGAGCTGCGGAAGAATCTAGAGAGCAGAGCTGGCGCGCTCGTCATCCTGGGCTGCCCGGTTGAGATCAAGGCGAAAACAGATGTTTGGGGCAGCCCCGGCAATGCTTTGCACCTCATGAAAAGCATCAAAGCTCAATTCGACCCTACCGGGACACTAAATCCGGGCCGGTTCATCGGGGGTATTTGATGACGCAAGGCGCCACCCAGTCTCCAAACTCGACTTCCGGTGCTTTCGACACCCACCATCCACCCTCATCCGATCTGATTAACGCTTGCGTGCATTGCGGCTTCTGTCTGCCGACTTGTCCCACCTACGCGCTTTGGGGCGAGGAGATGGACTCGCCGCGGGGGCGCATTTACCTGATGAAGCTCGCCCTCGAGCGCAAGGTTCAGCTGGACCCGACTTTCGTCCATCACATGGACAACTGTCTCGGGTGCATGGCCTGCATGACGGCGTGTCCATCAGGCGTGAAGTACGACAAGCTGATCGAAGCGACCCGTGCCCAGATCGAGCGCAATTTTGCCCGGCCAATCACCGACGGCATTCTGCGCCGAATGCTCTTCGATCTGTTCCCGCGGCCGGAACGGATGCGGCGATTGCTGTGGCCCATGCGAATATACCAGCGATCTGGATTGCAATCTCTGGTGCGCCAGAGCGGCATCCTCAAGTGGTTGCCCAAGAGCTTCGCCGTTATGGAAGGGTTGATGCCAACTCTGCCCGAGCCAAACAGCACTGCTTTGCCTAAGCACATGGAGGCACAAGGGGAGCGGCGATTGCGCGTGGGCTTGCTGCTGGGATGCGTGCAGCGTGTCTTCTTTCCCGATGTCAACGCTGCCACGGCCCGCGTACTGGCTGCCGAAGGTTGCGAGGTCGCGGTCCCCAAGGATCAGTGCTGCTGCGGCGCACTGATGATTCACGCTGGAGAAGAGAAGGCTGCGCTTGACTATGCGCGCCGCACCATCGATGCGTTCGAACGCGCCAAGGTGGACCAAGTCGTTATCAATGCAGCCGGTTGCGGATCAAATATGAAGGAGTACGGCTATCTGTTGCGTGAGGATCCGAAATACGCCGAGCGGGCTAAGGCATTCTCCGCTAAGTGCCGTGACATTTCCGAAGTGCTGAGCGAACTGGAGCCCCGAGCTGCACGGCATCCCATTCGCTTGAAAGTGGCGTACCACGATTCTTGCCACCTGCAACATGCGCAGTCGGTACGCACCCAACCACGCGCGGTGCTGGGAAGAATTCCGGAGCTTCAAATCCTTGAGCCGGCAGAAGCCGCGCTATGCTGCGGCTCGGCGGGAATTTACAACCTGGTGCGTCCCGAACCTGCCAGAGAGCTCGGCGAACGCAAGGTCCGCAACCTGCTCGCTACGACTCCCGACATTGTGGCCTCAGGTAATCCCGGATGTCTCCTGCAACTGCACACCGGTCTCAAGGCCGCCGGCGTCTCGGTTCCGGTGGTCCACATGGTGCAGCTCGTAGACGCTTCCATGCGCGGCCTGTCTGCCGAGTCTCTCCTGAGACACTGAGTACATTCCGCGCCATCTGTGACGAGCATCACACGAAACCGGTTTTCTATGGTGTACTCTTCCTTCCTGCGTAGCCCGGGCCCTGCATCTGATTTTTACGATTCTCAGTTCAACTGCTAAGCGCTTTTGTACCGCGCAAAGGAGTCGACATGAAAAAAATTCATGTTGTGATCTCGGTGGTTATCTTTGCAATTGTTATCACCTGGGCCGGCTGCCAGGGAGGCCCCGGAGCAGGCAACACCATAAGGATCGGCGTAGTGACTTCTCTAACCGGCAGCAATGCCGCCTTCGGCCAGGCGCACAAGAATGGCTACACCATCGCACTGGAAGAGATCAACGCCAGGGGCGGCCTGCTGGGCAAGAAGGTCGAGCTGGATTATTACGACGACCAGAGCCGACCCGACCAGGCGGTGCAAGGAGTTTCCAAGCTGGTGGACCAGGACTACGTGCCGGTTATTCTCGGCGCCTATTCTTCGGAGAGCACGCGTGCCATCGTACCGGTGGTGACCCAAAAACAGGTGCCACTTGTCATGCCGACCGCCGTCGCCGACAACGTGATGGAAACCGGCTCGCAATGGGTTTTCCGCATTTGCGCCGGCTCGGGATCGTATGCGGCCGCGACTCTCGATTTCCTGAAAAATAATGGTGATCCCAAGACCCTGGCTATCGTTTACGAGAACACAAACTTCGGCCAGTCCAACAACAAGTCGATGACGACAGCAGCGCGGGCAGCTGGACTTAACTTGGTGGACAGCGAGGCCTACCAGGCCAGCTCTCCGGATTACAAATCGCTATTGCAGCGCGTGAAGAGCAAGAACCCGGAAGTGATCTATTTTGCGTCTTACTTACTGGATGCCGGCACGCTGATGCGTCAAGCCGAGCAGGTCAATCTCAATCCCAAGTACTACACGTCGGCGGGCACCGGATTCGCAGCCGCGGAGTTTCCCACGCCGGACAAAGGAGCGGGGAAGTACGCCGAGTACACCTTCTCAGTTTCCCAATGGTTGCCGGCAGCGCGCTGGAATGGTTCATCCGAATTCGACCAGAAGTATTTCAAACTAACCAATACGCATCCCGCGTATCACGGCATGGAAGCTTATGCTGCCTTGATGGTGGCGGCGGCCGCCATTGAGAATGCCAAGTCGGGGCAGGCACAGCCAATCCGCGATGCCCTGCGGCAATTGAATTTATCCGAGACACCTTTTGGTCCGGTGAAGTTCGATGCTCGCGGCCAGAACGCGCATCCAGTGCTCGTCACCCAGGTACAAGGAGGGCACTACAAGGTTGTCTGGCCGGTTGATGCCGCTGAGGCCAAGCCCATCATCCCGAGTCCACCTTGGTCGCAGCGCAAGTAAAGATGGTTTCGTGAGAGTTGAAATTACTCCTCAATTCTTGTCATTCCGAGGCGGCTTCAGCCGCCGAGGAATCTGCCTTTCACAGCTTTCCGTGCCACTTTCGACGTGCCGCTGATTGGCCCTGTCCTATGGCTAAAACCAGCGGAAGAGTAAAATCAGCGGACATTCCGTCCAGGCCGTGCCTAGCGCCGGCCAACTCACGGAGTCGGCGGTGAATTGGTTCTATCCTTGCATCCAGGCGATCCTCAACGGCCTTTTGACGGGCGCGCTTTACGCGCTGATCGGCATGGGCATGGCGCTCATCTTCGGAGTCATGCGCATCGTGAACTTCACCCACGGCGCATTTCTGATGCTGGGCATGTATGTCAGCTACGTGTTTTTCCTGAAGACCGGAATCAATCCCTATGTCGGGTTTATCGTTTCAGGCGCGATTTTGTTTGTGATTGGCTATGCCGTTTACATGCGCTTGCTGCGGCGGATTCCCGGGCAGGTGGATTTCATGGTGATCCTGCTCACCCTGGGACTCGGGCTGATCATCACCGACGGCGTTCAACTGGTGTTCGGCGCCGACTACCATCAGATCAATCTTCCGCTGCTGGCCAGAAATTTCCGCCTCGGCTCACAGATCTCTGTCAACGCGCCCTGGTTGCTGTCGTTCGTGATTGCGCTGATCCTGGCAGTGCTGCTGTATTTCGTCGTGACTCATACCATGTTTGGCCGGGCCGCGCGCGCTATTGCCCAGAACCCTTACGCCTCGCCCCTGATGGGCATCAACGTGAATCGCGTGCAGGCAATCTCTTTCGGAATTGGCGCAGCCGCCGCCGGAATTGCTGGAGCCCTGCTGCTGCCAGTCTTCTATCTGTATCCAACTGTAGGCAGCCAATTTGAACTTAAGTCCTTCGTGATGGTCGTGCTGGGCGGCATGGGCTCGATTCAAGGCGCTGCCATTGCTGGGCTCGTGTTGGGGGTCGTGGAAAGCTTGACCAGCCTGTACTGGGGTAACGAGTGGGCGCTGGCGGTTGATTTCGTCATCTTCATCCTCGTGCTGTCGCTGAAGCCAAGCGGAATTTTTGGGAGCCAGCGCGCGTGAGGAATCGGCAGTTCATAGCCGCGTCTGTGTTTTTCCTGCTGTCGCTCGCTGTTCCTCTTCTCGTCCGCTCAGACTACACGCTGCAGATTCTTTTTCGCGTCTTTCTGTTTGCTGCCCTGGGACTGGCATGGAACCTGGTGGGTGGATATGCCGGCCAACTCTCACTCGGTCACGCCGCGTATTTCGGGGTTGGTGCCTACGGATTGGCTCTGCTGTCGAAGGCCGGCATCTCATCCTGGGTCTCGCTTTTTCTTGGCATGGTACTCGCATTGATTTCAGCAGCAATCATCGGATTGGTTTCATTTCGCCTCCGCGGCCCTTATTTCGCACTCTGCACGATCGCCTTTGCGGAGGTGCTGCGGCTTGTTGCCAAGAACCTGCCCGACGTGACCGGCGGTGACGTGGGGACCCAGGTTCCCCTGCTGTTCACGCAATCTTCTATTAAGTCCTTTTACATCTCCGGCGTCCTGTTGACGGCGCTGGCCTTTGTTCTGACCGCCTGGATTGAGCGCTCCAAATTCGGCTATTACCTGATGGCAATTCGCGAGGACGAGGACACTGCGATGTCAGTCGGAATCAACACCTCGCACGTCAAGTTATGGAGCCTGCTGATCAGCGCAGCCATCACCGCTATTGGCGGAGCGTTTTACGCCAGCCTGTTTTTGTTCATCGTTCCCGACCAGGTCATGTCCATCGACATGTCGGTGGAGATCGCAATCGTTCCCATGCTGGGGGGAGCGGGCACCTTGTTCGGCCCGCTGATCGGTTCCATTGTTCTGGAGACCGCCTCCGAGATTTTCAAGAATGTCTTTCAGGAAGCTCACCTCCTTATATATGGGGTGCTGGTGGTGATTGTTGTGATTTTCCTGCCGGAAGGGATTGCGGGCACCATCGTCAACAAGCTGCGCCTGTTCAAGAAAGCGCCAGCTGCCCCGTTTGCCGCACAAGTGCCCGTTAGGCCAGAAGAAGAAGCGGAGAGAACCGCCTTTCGAAAATAGGGAGCATGCCCCTTCTCGAGGCAAAACACGTCAACAAACGATTCGGCGGCCTGAAGGCGGTCAACGACGTTTCCTTTGCCGTCGATCCCGGGGAAGTAACGTTTATCGTAGGCCCCAATGGCGCCGGGAAAACCACCTTGTTCAACCTGATCACCGGCGTATTCCATCCGGATAGCGGCAGCATTTATTTCCAGGACCAGGACATCACGAAGCTGACGCCGGACCGCGCCGCCCAACTCGGCATCGGACGCACCTTTCAGATCGTCAAGCCGTTGCGCAATCTCACCATTCTGCAAAACGTCATGCTGGGCGCATTCCTGCGCACTTCAAGTCCCGCCAAGGCCGAAGAAGAGGCGACAAGAGTCCTGAAATTTCTGCAGATGGAAAAATTTCTGCATCTCCCTGCGCGCGGCATGGGACTGCCGATGCTCAAGCGACTCGAGATGGCGCGGGCGCTCGCGACCCAACCCAAGCTGATCCTGCTGGACGAAGTAGTAGCCGGTTTACCTACCGCAGAAGCCATCAAGCTCGCCATGCTGCTCAAACGCCTGCCTGAGTGGGGTATCTCAGCCATCGGCGGCATCGAACATGTCATGCAGGTGGTCATGAAAATTGCTGACCGAGTAATTGTGATTGACCACGGCACATTGATAACCGAAGGAGTACCAGCTGATGTTGTACACCGTCCCGAGGTGATCGAAGCTTACCTCGGGCCCAAGTACAAGGAGATCGGCCTGTGAGCGATGCGCTCCTGCAACTCGAGGACGTGCGCGCCAGCTACGGTGATTTACAGGCGCTGTTCAATATCACGCTGGAGGTGAAGGCCGGGGAGGTCGTTACCCTCATCGGCGCCAACGGCGCGGGGAAGACTACCACTTTGCGCGTGATCTCGGGCCTCCTCCCCTGCAAAAACCGGAAACTGCACTTCGATGGACAGGACATCTCCAAGCTCCCGCCGCACGAAATTGTCATGCGAGGTGTCAGCCACGTTCCCGAAGGACGGCAGCTGTTTCCCTATATGAGCGTGGAAGAAAACCTCGCGCTGGGGGCATATATCCCGCGCGTGCGTCCCAAATTGAAGGTAGCGATCGAAGAGCAATTCGAGTTGTTTCCACGTTTGAAGGAGCGAAGGAAACAACTGGCCGGCACGCTCTCGGGCGGAGAGCAACAAATGCTTGCTGTCGCCCGCGGACTGATGGCCGCTCCGAAACTGCTTTTGCTGGACGAGCCCTCGCTGGGTCTCGCTCCCAAGATTGTCGAAGAAGTTTTTGCCAAGATCCAACAGATCGGCAAGACCGGCGTGACAGTCTTGATCGTCGAACAGAACGTGGTGGACGGACTGAGTATTTCCGATCGCGGCTACGTGGTGGAGAACGGCGAGGTCACGTTGCAGGGAAGACCCAAGGAGTTGCTGGCCAACGAGCAGGTCCGGGCCGCGTATCTGGGACTGTGAACTCCTGCCATGTTCTTGTCATTCCGATGCGGCTTCAGCCACAGAGGAATCTGCTTTTGACAAGAGCGACTTTCCCCAAGGTTTAAGCCCAGCCTCAAGCCCGCGTCTCCAGAATCACCGCAAGCCGTCTTGGCCCATGCGCTCCCTGGACGAGAATTTTTTCGATGTCGGCGGTCCGGCTGGAACCGCTGATCACGCAGGCAAACGAATTACGAGCCAGTTTCCCTGAGCGGAACAAGTTGCCCAGAGCAGTTTCGAGGTCGGGTACGAGTTGAGAAGTGTGGGCGTAAACAATGTGACAGGGAGCTACGATAGAAGCACCGCGTCCGCCGCATTCAGCAGTAACCAGGATTGACCCAGTTTGTGCGATCAATGCTTCCGCCAATGAAACGGTTGCTTCGGAAATTTCCCGCGGCGCGCCTTCGCCGGACCAGCGCAAAGGACGCTGCGTCCGCGCCACTTCGATCAGTCGCCGTAACGACGGATCATCCTGCAGAAAGACCTCACCCGCAGGAAGCGAATCGAGAATCTTTGCGAGTTGGGAAGCACTGCTCGCAGTGTCCGCTGTCAATGTGCACTCCATCAGGTTGGCGGCGCATTCTTGCTGAAATCGTTCCAGAGGATTCCGAATCGGTTCAAAGATCACAGCCGATTTTGGACCCCCGCGCAAGGCTGCTGGAGTGCGTAGCCCTGTGCGGATTCGTTCCAGAATTTGCTCCCGGCTTGGATTTTTAGCCGACAAGGCCCTTCCTCCATCGCGATCGAAAAGATTCCGTTGGCAACGGTACCGGCGCACGATAACGGTTCCAGGCTCGCATCGGGTCCACGATGGATCCGGCCAAGCCCATCCCATAAAGCGTGCGCAGCAGACTGCGCCCCAACGCACCCATCAGGACGAAAATTCTCGGGTGCAGCATCGAGGAGCGCCAGAGCCGAAACATAATTCGTTCGCCCGACTTACTCCCACCTCTGCTCACGGCGTTCCGCCGGTTATGCAAAAGGTGATGGTGCAGGTCAATCTTCACCGGACACACGCTGGTACATGCGCCGCACAGCGACGATGCGTACGACAGATGCTGATATTGCTTAAGCCCTGCCAGGTGCGGTGTCAATACGCTCCCGATCGGTCCCTGGTAAGTTGTGCCATAGGTGTGTCCACCCACGTTTCGATACACCGGACAAGTATTCAGGCACGCGCCACAGCGAATGCAGTGCAGCACCTCGCGCTGCTCCGCGTCGGCCAGCAAACGACTGCGGCCATTGTCCACCAGAACCACGTGGAACTCGTCTGGCCCGTCTGCTTCCCCAGCCTGGCGCGGACCCCCAATAAGGGTGCTGTAGGTGGTAATGGGTTGGCCCGTACCCGAGGTCGCCAGAACAGGCCAGAACAAGGCCAGGTCCTCGAGTCGGGGCAGCACCTTTTCGATACCGGTCACAACCACATGAATTCGTGGCACGCTGGTGCACAGGCGTCCGTTTCCTTCATTGGTCGAGATCGCAATCACACCGCTGTCCGCGATAAGAAAATTCGCCCCCGAGATACCCATCTCGGCAGAGAAAAAAGATTCCCGGAGCTTGCGCCGGGCGAGGGCTACCAGTTTCGTGGGGTCGTTTCCTGGGATCCGCTCCCCCAATTTTTCGTGAAACAGGTCCGCGATCTGTGCGCGGTTAAGGTGCATGGCAGGTGTGACAATGTGGTACGGCGGCTCGTTGCGCAATTGCACGATGAACTCGCCCAGATCGGTTTCCCAAGCCTTAATGCCGATTTTCTCCAGGGCTGGGCTAAGGTGAATCTCTTCCGTCACCATGGATTTCGACTTCACCACGGTGCGCACGTTAAGCCGCTGCGCGATATCGGTAACGTACTTGCAGGCCTCCTCCGCATTTTCCGCCCAAAACACATGCCCGCCGCGAGCCAACACTTTTTCTTCGAACTGGAGCAGATACTTGTCGAGATGGTTAATCGCTTCCTGCTTGATCTCCCGGCACTTCTCCCGGGCCGCCTCCCAGTCTCTGAAGCGCGCGCGGCCGCGCAGATGGGCGGCGTCATAGCTTGCGATTCCGTTACGGATGATCTCGCGGTGGACGAGGTCCGCCGATTTCACTGCAGCGTCTCGCAGAAATTGCTGGGCCGCTGTCTCCCTCATGGTTTTTCCTGGGCCAGGATGCTGGCCAAATGGATGGTCTTGGCTGCTTTGCCGCGTCTTCCCAGCACACCCTGGAGATGGAGCAGGCAGCTGGAATCGATGGCAGTTACAAATTCGGCTCCAGTGGCCGCAACGCACTCGACCTTGGAATTGCCCATGGCAATCGAAATATCGGCGAACTTCGTGGCAAAAGTCCCGCCGAATCCGCAGCATTCCTCAGAGCGCGACAGTTCCAGGAGTTTGAGTCCCTTCACCTTGCGCAAAAGCTGCAGCGGTTCGTCGCGCAAGCGCAGTTCTCGTAACCCGTGGCAGGATGCGTGGTAGGTTACGCTATGAGGAAAAGCAGCGCCGACCTCGGTCACTCCCGCTACTCTCACTAGAAACTCGGAAAGCTCGAATGTTCTATGCCCGACTTCGATAGCATCATTGCGTAGCGGGCTGGAGGCGAGCAACTCGGGGTAAAAGGTGCGAACCATAGTAGTGCAGGAACCAGAGGGACAAACCACAACTTCTGCGCTTCCAAAGATGCGGACAAATCGCTCCGCGCAAGGGCGGGCATCATTCCAATATCCGGTATTAAAAGCGGGCTGGCCGCAGCAAGTTTGATTTTCTGGACACTCAACTTCACAGCCGATTCGTCGTAACACCCTTACGGTATCAACCGCGACCTCTGGCAACAGTTGGTCCACGTAGCAGGGAATGAACAGAGAAACTTTACGAGGCATAGTGGGCTGGTGCACTTTACGAATCGAGCTTCGACAAAAATAAGATTCTAAATCTGTTTCTGGGATCCTTGCTTAGGTACTCGGGGAGAAATGCTGGAAGCACCTCTCCCCGAGAGCAACAGTTTAGAAGGTGAAGACGGGGCCGAACTCTTCACGCAAGTTGTGGGCTTTCGTAACGCTTGCTCCTTTATAAAGCTTTGACAGGTCTTTTGCAGCCGTGGTTTCGATGTAGCTGAACTCGTTCACAAAAGTAACCCACTTGTTTAGCTTGTAAGTAAGGGAAGCAGTGTCCAGGTCGGTGCGGGCCAGGCCGTTGGCGGCGCGCGCATCCCTGCCGATTGCGCGGTCGGTGCCGTAGCCCAAATGCAACACCCACCCGGAATTATACCCATCCGGGTTGGCGTGAGCGATGCGGGAAAGCGGGAAACTCAATTCCGCAAATCCGCCCTGACCGGTGACGGGCTCGAGAATAGCGGACGAAACGGCGGTGCCTTGGCAATTGATGGTGCCAGCAGGCTCGCCCGCAGTGGTTCCGCCAGGGCAGCCGAAAGTGATGCTTCGTCCGCTAAAGGAAGTGCCGCTTCCTACCGAGAACATTCCGTGCAGGTTGGAAAAGACATCGTTGAGTTGGCCGCCGAAGAAGAACCGCAGGTCGTTTCCGTGATAGTACTTGCCCGCGAACGTTACCCACGAAGTGGGCAATTGCAGCTCGACCGTCCAAACGTTCTGGGGATTGCTGACCTCGAAGCCATGAGGAAATAGCTGCGACAGGTTGCAAACTCCCGTCAATTCGGCGCAATTGCTGGCATTGATGATCGAAACGGTCCGGCCCGAGCTGTTAATAGTTGCGAACCCGACATTAGGAACGCCTGGGTTAGTGAAAACCGAAGGCGGCGAAATTGTGCAAGGAAGCACGGTGCAGGTGGTGAGGCTGGGAAGGGTCTGCGCACCGCGGGGAATGATTTCGTTCATACGCGCATGGTGGCCGCTGAAGATAAGCTGCGCCGGAGCCACGCCCTTCCATTTGTGAGAAAGCGGGAATTGGAACACCATGCGGGCTTCAATACCCGGCTGGTTGGATTCTGCACCCGCCCGATCGCCAAACCGGGCGCGCTGTTCATCGGTGAGAGCGGAAGAGGCAGCCACCGGTAGAAGAATGGCAAATTCCGGCTGAGCTTTGAAATCACCCGAGTGAAATTGCACGCCGGTTTTGAACTGCGGCAGCCGTTCATAGAGCGAGCCCATGCCAACGCCCAAACCGGTGGTTTCGAATAAGGTGGGAAGCGTCGACGAACCCACCAGCGTCCAGTCCTGCCCGAATTCGGCGAACCAGGGCAGTTCACCGAGTTTAGTATCCAGCCGCATGTAAGCAATCCGCAGAGACAATTGATTCGAACGAACACCGCTGATGTTGCGGTTGTTCACGTTGGTGTAGTCGCCTTCGTAGTCGGTTTCGAGTTTAGCGGTGACAGTCGTCTGCGAGCCTTTGGGAACCCATTCGAAGTTGCTGCCAATCCGGAAACTCCGGGCCTTCAGGTGGAATTGGGGATCGGCAGTGGGCCCGGTGTCGCCGAGCAACAAGGGAAGCGGCCAGTCCTGGCTGCCGAAGGTTGCGCCGCCGCTGGATGAAGATTCTTCCACGGCTGTGGCTTTGAAAAAGCCATAGAGTTTCATCTTGGCTCCGCTGCCGAGTTGGATATCAGGAATCAAGCCGCCCTGCTTCGGCGCGTCGATGGGCAGGACTCGCGTGGGCGCAACGGCCGGAATCACCGCCGCTTCTTTTGGAGCGCCTTGGGGACTCGGGTCTGGTGTTGCCACTGCCCCCATGATTACCGGTTGCGCGGGCACAGCAGCCGAGGCCGTCTTGAGAGTAGCCAGGTCCGCGTCCGAGACCACTCCTTTCTCTTTCAAAAGGTTCAGTAGTTGTGGCACGCCGCTGGCAGCTGGCACACCACGCAGAGTGTTCGCTTCCGCAGAGGTGAGGACGCCTTTCATCACTAACAGTCCGAGTAATGCAGGACTGAGCGCCGCGTCGCCATCAGCTTTGGTGGTGACACTGGTTAGAGATGCGCCACTGGGAGTTGCTGCACTCCCCTCCGAAGGGTTCCCTTCACCCGCCCACAGGGGAATATTGAGTGCAACCGTCAACAGAACCACAAACAGCCGCTTCATGGAATCCTGCATAGTTCCTCCATTAATTAGCCATGAGCGCAAGATGTGGATTAGCGCTCAGAAGAGCCTGGGCCGAAAGGATAGGCAAAGCGCTACAAACGTTAGGCTCGCTGTACACTGCCGCGCTGTGACTGTCGTCACACCCCGGTGTGCGGACGCCGCCATGCGGGCAGTGGGCGAAGATTGATTCACGGATGCAGGCAAGTGAGTATGCAGCAGGCAGCGAGCCTGGAGACAATTTGCCGATGCTGCCCAGGCACTCATCTTGCATGCGTCTTGTTGGATGCGGGTTGCTCGAACGAAGTGGTAGTCCGCTCAACCATTGGAACACATGAAAAAAGAGGGCCAGAGCTTACAACGTGACCGCTGGTAGTTTCAAGCGCATTGTCAGGCCGTCAGACAGGGATCACGGTTCTAAGCCCATTTCGGCGGCACTCCGCACTATGAGATCGCGCATGCAAGCCCTTGTAGCGACTAGCTATGTGCAACCATTTACGAGCCCTCCCGCGCGCGACCGAGTATGGTTCGGTTGCTGCGCGAGGTGGGCGGCAGGGGCAAAGGGATTTCCTGTCCATGCCATTTGCCCCTTCCATTGTGTCCCGCAAAGGGATAGAATCCCTCTCCTGTTCGGCCGTGCGGGGGGCCGGAACTGCCTGCGTATTCTGAATTCTCATACGTATCTGGCGGGCAACTAAATGGGGCGGCGCGGCACTCCAAGTCAAGATCATCCTCGGCTTCTTTGCAAAATATCGCGGTAGCGGTTCGTGAATACGTCCGGCGTTCGTGAGATCGAAGGGCAGGCGATTCAGCGCTGTGAGTGATATGCCAAGGCGAAGAATGGAGGATAGGAAAATATGGCAACGATAGCGCAAGCGAGAGGGGGTCATCAGCGGGCTTTCAGTATGCCCCTGGTGATTGCCGCATCGTCGGTGGGGACGACGATTGAATGGTACGACTTCTACATTTATGGCAGCTTGGCCGTGTTTTTCTCGACCCTGTTTTTCCCAAAAGGCAATCCAAGCGCGGCCTTCTTAGCCAGCCTGGCCACTTTCGGCGCAGGCTTTGCGGTGCGTCCGTTTGGCGCGATTGTCTTCGGGCGAGTCGGGGACCTCGTCGGAAGAAAGTACGCGTTCGTGGTGACGCTCACGGTGATGGGCTTGTCCACTTTCTTCATCGGACTGCTGCCGACGTACGAAAGAGTAGGCGTGCTCGCTCCGGTTCTGCTTGTAGGTTTGCGCTTGATCCAGGGACTTGCGCTGGGCGGGGAATATGGCGGAGCAGCTACTTACGTTGCCGAGCACTCGCCCGACCACAAGCGTGGCTACTACACTAGTTACATTCAGACCACCGCCACATTGGGCTTTTTCGTGGCGCTGTTCGTCATCCTGATCATTCGGCAGCAGATGACAGAAGCAAACTTCAAGTCCTATGGATGGCGGATTCCTTTCCTGCTGTCGGCGGTATTGCTGGCGATCTCGCTGTACATCCGCATTCGCCTCCGCGAATCGCCCTTGTTCCAGAGACTGAAGGATCAGGGCAAGTCCTCAATCAAACCGCTCACCGACAGCCTAGGCAGCGGCCGTAACTGGAAGATGATGATGCTGGCCTTGTTTGGCGCGACCGCAGGACAAGCGGTCGTCTGGTACACCGGCCAGTTCTACGCCTTGTTCTTCCTGCAGTCCGTCTGCAAGGTGAATTACGTCGTGGCCTACAAGATTGTGGGTTACTCACTGCTGATCGGCACTCCCTTCTTCCTGGTCTTTGGCGCGCTTTCCGACCGGATTGGCCGGAAAATGATCATCATGGCGGGATGCTTGCTTGCTGCTCTGACCTACGTTCCCATTTATCAGGCGATGAAGGCGAATTCGAACCCAGTCAACTTCGGCATGCTGCTTTTCCTGGTAACGGTCCAGGTAATTTACGTCACGATGGTCTACGGGCCGATTGCGGCCTTCCTGGTCGAATTCTTCCCGGCCAAGATTCGCTACACCTCGATGTCGCTGCCCTATCACCTGGGCAACGGCGAGTTTGGCGGGTGGACACCGTTCATCGCTACCGCCATCGTGGCTGGGGCGACAACCAGCAGCAATCCTTGGATTAAGGATCACGCAATCTACATGGGCCTTACCTGGCCCATTGCTGTAGCCCTGATGACGTTTGTCATTGGCTCCTTGTTCATTAAGGAGACCAAGGACGTGCGCATCTGGGAAGAGGTTGGGGGCGAAGTCGCCGCCGACTAGGTAAAAATATCATTACGCCGGGACGGTGCTGCACTCCAGTACCGTCCCGGCGCTTGCCGAATGCGATCCCCGCCAGGAGAGATTTCAAGGAATCACCTCGCCTGCGGGATTCCGCATCTCATGAACCGGAGTAATGAAGATGGCTAAGACTCGCGAACAACATGCCGTAATCACCGAGCCGAGCGAGGCCCACATCGCTGTCCACTGGAGAGAAGAAGAATATTACTATCCGTCACCAAAGTTTGTCGGCCAGGCCAACCTGACCGATCCCAGCATCATGGAGCATTTCAGTGAAAAGAATTTTCCGGAATGCTTCCGTCAATACGCTGACATGCTGGACTGGGATCAGTACTGGCACACCACGCTCGACACCAGCGACCCACCGTTTTGGAAGTGGTTTCTCGGCGGCAAAATCAACGCCTGCTACAACTGCCTCGACCGGCACTTGGACAAGTACAAGAACAAAGCCGCAATCATCTTCGTTCCCGAGCCGGAAGGAGAGGCTCCGGTCGCAGTCACATATCGCGAGCTGTATGTGCGCGTGAATGAAATGGCGGCGCTGCTGCGCGATTTCGCCGGACTCAAGACCGGAGACCGCGTCACGATTCACATGCCCATGGTGCCGGAGTTGCCCGTCACCATGCTGGCGTGCGCCCGCCTGGGAGTCATTCATTCCGTCGTCTTCGGCGGCTTCAGCGGAGAAGCTTGCGGACGCCGTGCTGCTGATTCGGGTAGCCGCGTCCTCATCACCATGGACGGCTACTACCGCAATGGCAAGCTAATCGACCACAAAGCCGGCGCGGAAATTGCATTGGATATCGCCCAGCAGGAAGGCCAGACCGTGGACAAGGTCCTGGTCTGGAGACGGCATGCGGGCCAGAATGCTTCGGCATCGCCCATGGTCAAGGGCCGGGATTATTTTGTGGACGAGGTCCTGCAAAATTATGCCGGTGAACTGGTCGATCCGGTGTCCATGGACGCGGAAGCTCCGCTGTTCCTGATGTACACCAGCGGCACCACCGGCAAGCCCAAAGGATGCCAGCACCGCACCGGCGGCTACCTGGCGTACGTGACCGGCACCTCCAAGTACATTCAGGACATTCATCCGACCGATGTTTACTGGTGCATGGCGGACATCGGTTGGATCACCGGCCACTCCTATATTGTTTACGGACCTCTCGCGCTGGCTGCTACCAGCGTTATCTATGAAGGCGTTCCCACCTATCCCGATGCCGGAAGGCCGTGGCGAATTGCCGAGCGTCTTGACGTCAACATCTTCCATACATCGCCGACCGCCATCCGCATGTTGCGTAAGGCCGGAGCGGACGAGCCCAAGAAATATCACTATCACTTCAAGCACATGACCACGGTCGGAGAACCGATCGAGCCGGAAGTCTGGCGCTGGTATTACGAAACCGTCGGAAAACGCGAGGCAGTCATCGTCGACACCTGGTGGCAGACAGAAAACGGCGGTTTCCTGTGCAGCACCAAGCCTGCTCTCGACCCCATGAAGCCGGGCAGCGCGGGTCCGGGCATGCCGGGGATCTACCCGTTCATCCTCGATGAGGAAGGACATGAAGTGCAGGCCGGCTCGGGAAAGGCCGGCAACATTTGCATTCGCAATCCCTGGCCAGGAATCATCCAGACCGTCTGGGGAGATCGCGAGCGCTTCGTCAACCAGTACTACCGAAAATACTGCAAGAACCCCAACAGCAAGGATTGGCGCGACTGGCCATATTTTGCCGCTGATGGCGCGATGCTCGCGTCTGACGGCTACTTCCGCATTCTGGGCCGCGTGGACGATGTCATCAACGTGGCCGGCCATCGACTCGGCACAAAGGAAATCGAATCCGCGTGCCTGACCGTGGCGGAAGTTGCCGAAGCTGCGGTCGTGCCCGTTGTAGACGAAGTCAAGGGGCGTGTTCCGGAGGTCTATGTCTCGCTGCAGCCGGGACTGCAGCCCAGCCAGGAGGTCCACGACAAAGTCCTGAAGGCGATCGAGACGATGATTGGCAAGATCGCCCGGCCGAAGAAAATCCACATCGTCCCGGACATGCCGAAGACGCGTTCCGGCAAGCTTATGCGGCGTGTCCTGGCGGCGATTTCCAACAACCTAAATACGGGAGACATCACCACCCTGGCCAATCCCGACGTGGTCGAGAAAGTTCGGGAGATGGTGCAGGGAAAAGAGCCGGTCGCGGTGAAAGAAGGACCGGAAGATGTCAAACGGTTCGGGACGGTAGACTAAGACTTATCGCGGAGTGCCTTCATCCACCTCCCGGCTGGTGCTGATCAGCGCAGGGCCTAAGTTTGGGGGCGCTCTCTCGCTGCGCTCGGGATGAGAAGACAAGGGCACTCGGATCCCACGTTTGCGAAACGGCCGGAAACGTGGGGTGCCAACCAACAAGGCAGAAAAGAGTGTCGCCCCCCGGGACTTGCACATGAATCGATTCCTACCCAGGGCTTACGCCCCTGGGCTAGCTTGTTTCGCCCCTGGCGGGGCTGCAGCGCCTGGAGCGGCCCCACTCAAGCCTAAAACCGGGCTCGGGTGGGCCACTCGCCTCGGGGACCGGGTATCACCCACCCAACGAAAACCGCGATGGGTGGGGCACCGCCAAATCAGATCAGTCACCCCAAAATCAGGTCTGTGCCCCGCATCACTGACAGGCTTGACCAGCAGCAGTACAATTTGCCGCTATTAGGGGCTAAAACCCGCCAAGGTGAGGATCTATGGCCAACCACGCGGCAACAGGCACTACCGGCATTGATTCCATACGTAAAGAGGACCGGAAGTTTGAGGCTCCATCGGAATTTGCTCAGCAGGCTCACATCAAGAGCCTGGAAGAGTACGAGCGAATTTATAAAGAGTCGGTCGAGCAGCCGGAGAAGTTCTGGGGCCGCGTAGCTCGCGAGTTGTACTGGTTCAAACCCTGGGATCGCGTGCTCGAATGGAATCCTCCCGCGGTGAAATGGTTCGTCGGCGGGCAAATCAACATTTCCTACAACTGTCTCGACCGCCACGTGCAGACCTGGCGCAAAAACAGAGCTGCCCTGATCTGGGAAGGTGAGCCCGGCGAAATTCGTACCTTTAGCTACCAGCAGCTGCATCGCGAGGTGCAGCGGTTCGCCAACGTGCTGAAGTCGCTCGGGGTCAAGAAAGGCGATCGCGTGGCGATCTACATGGGCATGACACCGGAATTGCCCATTGCCATGCTGGCCTGCGCACGCATTGGCGCGGTTCACACGGTTGTCTTTGGTGGCTTTTCTGCCAACGCTCTGGTCGATCGCATCCGTGATTCGGAGGCTTCGGTTCTAATCACTCAAGATGGCACTTACCGGCACGGGTCGGAGGTGGAACTGTTTCCCGCCGCTCAGGAGGCTCTGAAGTCCTGCCCGTCGGTAAAGCATGTGGTCGTCTACCGGAGGACTGGCACTTCGATCCACATCGAGGCGGGTCGCGACCACTGGTGGCAGGAGCTGATGGCGAAGGCGCAGGACGAATGTCCGCCGGAACCGCTGGATGCGGAAGATCCTCTGTACATCCTCTATACATCGGGGACGACGGGCAAGCCGAAGGGAGTGGTCCACACCACGGGTGGTTACTCGGTTGGCACTTACCTCACGGCGAAATGGGTCTTTGATCTGCGCGACGAAGACACATTCTGGTGCACCGCCGACATCAGCTGGGTCACGGGACACAGTTATGTGGTGTACGGGCCTCTGCAGAACGGCGCGACCAGCTTCCTCTACGAAGGCGCCGCCAGTTTTCCTCAGGCCGACCGATTTTGGGACATCATCGATCGTCACCAGATAACCATTTTCTACACCGCCCCTACGGCGATCCGGACATTTATCAAGTGGGGGGACGAGTGGCCGCGGAAACACAGACTCAACAGCCTGCGGCTGCTCGGCACCGTAGGTGAGCCAATCGGTCCGGAAGCGTGGATGTGGTATCGGGATGTGATTGGGCTGAAGCGTTGTCCTATCGTGGACACCTGGTGGCAAACCGAAACCGGACAGATCATGATCACACCCATTCCGGGCGCGATTGCTACGAAGCCGGGTTCAGCCACGCGCCCGTTTCCTGGCATCGTGCCCGAGGTCGTGAGCATGGACGGGACGCCGGTATCCGATGGCTCCAGCGGGTACCTTGTGATTAAGAGGCCGTGGCCTGCCATGCTGCGTACCATTCATGGCGATCCCGACCGCTACGCTCGGCAATACTGGTCGCAGATTCCCGGGGTGTACTTCACAGGGGATAGAGCGTGCAAAGACAAGGACGGCAACTTCTGGATAACGGGCCGGGTGGACGATGTGATCAGCGTCGGAGGCCACCGCCTGAGTACTACGGAAGTGGAATCGGCGCTCGCTGCTCACGACAAGGTCGCAGAGGCCGCCGTCGTCGGGAGGCCCGATGAGCTGAAAGGCCAGGCCCTTGCCGCCTTCGTCACGCTGGAGCAAGGCTACAAACCTACACCCGAATTGAAAGAAGAACTGCGCGCGTGGGTTGCGCAGGAAATCGGAGAACTCGCCAAACCCGATGACATCCGCTTCACCGATGTGCTGCCGAAAACGCGCAGCGGAAAAATCATGCGTCAGTTGCTACGCGAACTGGCCGGGGGCGGAGCAGTGAAGGGTGATGTCAGCGCTCTCGCGGATCCCGGCGTGCTTGCCAGGCTGAAGGAAGAAGAATAGCTACAGCTGCGTTTCCTTTGTGACTGTCAGCACAGGCCTTCGTGACCCCGGTCACTGTTCCAGTAGGGACGACAGACGAAGATACATGCTACGTCGTTCGAGCGGCCCGCGCCAGTAGATTTGGCGTGCAATAAAACAGTCAAAAAAAAAGACCCACAGGAAAAACCGATAACCCGCGACAGACTTCTGGTCTCGTGCCGGTTTCGAATGACGTCCGAGAGAGTATAGAATCGGCCGGTCCCCAGGTCCGGCCCTTTTTGTTTACGCCCCACAGCTTTTTGTAATGTGCATCGCTGAGCCGACGTCACAGCGGCTGAGAATCGCCGGTCATTGTGGCGTTTGGCTCCCCATCTTTAACATGAAGCGGAGGCTCTATGAGCAGCCCTGTCCGGGAATCCCCTCAGAACATCTCCAATCTGCTGGCGATTGACGAGGAGTACGCCTCTCCCGCGATCATCGCTCAAACCTGCCGGCAGAAGAATTGGGCGGAGGAGCATCGCCGGTCGATTGAAGATCCCCAAGCCTTCTGGGGGGACTATGCCAGGAATTTCGTGTGGTCTCGTCCTTGGGAAAAAGTTCTGGATTGGGACGGGGTACATCACCAATGGTTCGTCCGGGCCAGGACGAATATCACCATCAATGCCCTGGACCGCCATGCCAACTCGGAGCGGCGCAACCGGGCGGCTTACATCTGGCTGGGAGAGGATGGGAGCGAACGAATCGTCACTTACGGACAACTGCACCGCATGGTCTGCCGCTTCGCCAATGGACTGAAATCGCTGGACGTCAGGAAGGGTGACCGGATCATCATTTATATGCCGCTGACGATCGAAGGTGTGGTGGCAATGCTAGCCTGTGCCCGCATTGGAGCGATTCACTCCGTGGTCTACGCCGGTCTGGGCCATACGGCCTTGCGCGACAGAATTGAAGATGCTCAGGCGAAAGTCGTTATTGCTGGTGACGTCGGCTTCCGGCGTGGCAAGACCGTCGCACTGAAATCCATCGTCGACGAAGCGCTCGACGGCTTAGAAATGGTACAGAAGGTCGTGGTGTTTTCGAGGCGTGCTGCCGAGATCAGTGATCGCGAAGTTGATTTCAGCGATTTAATGAGGTTTCCCGCTGAATGTCCTGCTGAAGAAATGGACGCCGAAGATCCATTGTTCCTGCTTTACACCTCGGGCTCGACCGGAAAGCCTAAGGGCGTGGTGCATGTCCACGGCGGATACATGGTGGGCACCACCTACTATCTCGAAAACTATTACGACGTTGGCGAACAGGATATTTTCTGGTGTACCTCCGACATTGGCTGGATCGTGGGCCACTCCTACATCGTTTACGCGCCTCTGTGCGCCGGCGCCACTACGTTGTTCCGCGAAGGCGCGATTGACTTTCCGAATCCGGGAATTGCCTGGGAAATTGTCGAGCGCTACGGTGTGACCAAGATGTTTACCGCACCCACCGCGCTGCGCATGTTCATGCGCTACGGCGAGAAGATTCCCGCACAATACGACATCACCAGCCTGCGTTTCATTGCTTGCGCCGGTGAGCCTCTCAACCCGGAGGCATGGCGCTGGGCGCAAACCCATCTCGCGGGAGACGGGAAATGGGGCTACGTGGCGGACAACTGGTGGCAAACCGAACTGGGTGGTCCGGCCATCGGGACGCCTGCGGTGATGGCCATGCGTCCAGGCAAAGCGGGCGTGTCGTTGCCCGGAACCATCGCAGACGTGGTCGACGACAAAGGAAAGCCAGTACCGCCAGGCGTGGGTGGACGGCTGGTGTTGAAGCATCCTTATCCTTGCATGCTGCGCACGGTGTGGCGCAATCCGGCGCGTTACGAGCGCGACTGGCAGCAGATTCCTGGCTGTTATGTCACCGGCGATGTCGCTCTAAAGGACAAAGATGGCTACATCACCGTGCTTGGCCGCGCCGATGACGTGCTGAACGTTGCCGGGCATCGCATCGGGACTGCCGAGGTTGAGAGCGCGCTGGTATCGCACCCTGCAGTCGCCGAGGCAGCAGCTATCGGCATTCCTGATCCCGTCAAGGGCGAGACTATCAAAGTCTTCGTGCAGACGCGCGTTGAATACACACCATCGGACTCGCTGTCCGCCGCCCTGATCGAACACGTGAGAAGGGAATTGGGCCCCATCGCGACTCCAGCAGCCCTGGAGTTTGTTGCCGCGCTGCCCAAAACGCGTTCTGGAAAGATCTTGCGCCGCTTTTTGAAAGCCAAGGAGACTGGAACCGATGCGGGAGATGTTTCCACGATGGAAGGGTAAAGAGAAGAGTTTCAAAGTTTCAAGGTTTCAAAGTCTCAACGATATCGGCCTTGAAACCTCCCTCGCCATGAACTACAGGATTTGACACGAAGGCGTTGGTTGCGACACCATAGCAGGACTCCACCTTACCAACGCCACGCATAAAGTCTAGTCTGAAAATCGAATGAGGAGGAAATATAGATGAAGAAGAAGATGCTTGCAGTAGCAGCTCTCCTGGCCCTGCTGGTCACAGCGGCGCTGGCCGGAGGAAGCAAAGGCAGCTGGACAGGGTATGTCAGTGACGCCAAGTGCGGCGCCAAGGTGAATGCGGACTGCGCGAAAAAGTGCGTCGAAGCTGGACAGCCGGTGGTGTTTGTCAACGATGCTGACAAAAGTGTTGTACCCGTGGCCAATCAGGCAGCTTTGAAGGACCACGCCGGCCATCATGTGAAAGTAGAAGGTTCGATGGACAACAACACCCTAACCGTGGACAACGTCAGCATGGTCGAAGAGACCGCAAAATAACCGCCCAAGAGTCAACGCACTCCGAGTGACTGCTCTTTGTCCTGCGGAGTGCGTTTTTCTTTTAGGAAGGCTCGCGCGTCTGCGGAGCTGTTTCTGTCGAAGATTCTTACGCCGAACAATTAACATTTTCTTAACAACTTCTAACCTCCTTTCCTTCTACTCCAGATCATCCTGTAGAAATCGGCCGTAAAACACCGTAATCAGAAACAAGACAGCGCCATAAGGCCCTGAAAACGCTGGTAGGAACTGGGCTCCAGGAGCAAACAACCGGCTACTCCGTTGTGCCATCGAAACGGGAGCGCAGGAAGGAATAGAGTGCATGGCCCCAGGTTCAAATTTGCGTTTCGCGACCGTCTTTGTTCTTGTTCTTCTTTTTGCTCTTGTCTTGACCGGTTGTCAGGGACTGAGCGGTGCAAAACCGAGCGGGCCGCCGCCTCCCCCACCTCCGCCGCCAACTCCTCCGCCTCCGCCACCTCCGCCTTCGTTTCAACTGACACTAACCGTGACCGGGGCAGGAACGGTGACTAGCAATCCGGCCGGCATCAATTGTGGTCAAACCTGCACCGCAAGTTTTCCGTCGGGCACTGCCGTCACTCTCACTGAGGCGCCCTCCAACGGGCAAGCTTTTGACAGTTGGTCGGGAGCTTGCTCCGGAACGGCCGCCACGTGCAATGTCACGATTACGGCAGCGACATCAGTGGGCGCTAAGTTTGTCGGCACTCTGCAGTCGCTGAACCACATTATTTTCCTGGCCCAGGAGAACCGCTCGTTTGATCACTACTTCGGAGCGCTCCGCGAATACTGGGCTCAGAGCCAGGGCAAGTTTCCCGATCAGGATTTCGATGGCTTGCCGCAATTCAATCATCCCGCAGGGTCAACGCCGACAAATCCAGGCTGCGATCCGACTTCTCCGTTAACCAGCAGCTGCAATGCCACTCCAAATGACTCCAACCCAATTGCTTCATTCCATTTGCTGACGCAGTGCATCGAAAACCCGAGTCCATCCTGGAACGAAAGCCACATGGATTGGAACCTGAGTGATCCGGTAAACAGCACGGCCACGCTGGACGGCTTCGTGAATAGCGCCGCCAACAACTCGCGCAGAACTACCGGCTACCTGGATGTCAATGGCATGCGCGCCATGGGGTACTACGACGGCAACGATCTGAACTACTACTATTTCATGGCGTCGAGTTTCGCCACATCGGATCGTTGGTTCTCGCCGCTCCTATCACGTACCCAACCCAACCGGATGTATCTGATCGCGGCTACGTCACAAGGGCATGTCTATCCACTCGGCGCCACCGATCCGCCGCTCACGGCTAAGACGATTTTTGAGCAACTGGAAGACGCAGGGCTGAGCTGGAAGATTTATGTGCCATCCCAGAGTACCGCCAACAGTAGCCCGTGCGCAGACAGCGACTCTCTTTGCCTGATTAATTACAGCGAAATTGGAATGTTCAAGCTCGGCCAGATGATGAAGGGTAATCCCACGCTGCTGGCGCACGTGCAATCGGTAGCCCAGTATCTGCAGGATGTGCAGAATGGAACCTTGCCCAACGTCGCATTAATCGAGCCCGCCTATGGCGCAGGCCTGGACGAACATCCAACGGTCAACGTGACACCAGGTGTTCCCCCAACCAGGATTCAGGACGGGGCCAGATACGTATCGAAGCTGATTAACTCCCTCATGAATAGCCCCTCATGGAAGGATTCGGCATTCATTCTCACCTTCGACGAGGGTGGAGGATTGTACGACCATGTCGCCCCCATATCGGTCCCGAACCCGGACGGGATACAACCGTCGGACCTCATTCAGAGTCCACCCGACACCTGCACGATAACGTGGGGCCCTAACTGCAATTTTACGTTTACCGGCTTCCGCGTGCCGTTGATCGTGGTTTCACCATTCACCAAGAAAAACTACGTTTCCCATACGGCGACCGACTACACGGCGATTCTGAAGCTGATCGAAACCCGCTTCAACCTTCCCAACCTCACCAAACGGGATGCGGCGGCCAGCGATATGAGTGACTTTTTCAACTTCGCCAATGTGCCTTGGGCAACGCCACCCGCATCAGTTCCTGCCCAAGCAACGGGTGATCCCTGTTACCTGGACAGTCTGCCTTAGAGAAATAAGGCTTCGGGCGGAGCGATTCTTTTGCGCGTCCTGTTTACTTCTGGAATTCCGTTCTCTGTTTTCCGGAGCCGACATAGCTTAGAATGTGGTCCATGGCCAAGAAAACAGGAATGAGCGATTCAGTTCTCTGGATCGTCACAGTTGTCTTATTGGCACTTACCGCGTGGATGTACTTTAAGAGGTAGGTATTAAGCGGTGGTCCAGGACGAGAGGAAACGCGCGGCCCTTCGCTTCACTGGCTTCTTTGGGTAGCCAGTTGTCGCTCCTGCGGAGTCATTTCCCGCCAGATCATCTCCAGATTGCGTTGCACCCACATGTTGTCCGCATTCTCGCGGGAAGCCAGAGCAAACCACCGGTAAGCATTGGGGAGGTCGCGCGGCACACAGTGGCCGGTCGCGTACATAGTTCCCAGCAGGCTCCGCGCCCGGAGGTTCTCGCGGTCGGCGGCAGCCCGCAAAGAACTTAATGCGCGATCGCAATTCTGCGGCACCCCCCGACCATAGAGATACTTCTCGGCGTTGGTGACCAGAGCGTCATCCGGCGATGTGACTGGCGCGGGCTTTGGCTTTGACTTAGCCAGGCTCCCGGGTTTGGCCGGCCGGGCCGGTTTGGCAGGTTCCGTTGTGTCCGCCTCTTCACTATTCTCACTTTCCGCAGGCGGTTTTGCGGAGGATGCGCTTTCGGCTGGCTCCTGCTTGCTTCCCGTGATGCCCTGGGCCTCTGGCTGATTCTGATTTCCAGAGGCGGGTTCCTTGGTTGCCGACTGGTTTTCCGGAGGTGCCGGTTGTGCCGGCGTGGGGGCTGGGGTGGACGCGGCTGCGGCCGGAGCGTTTTCCGGCTTCGGGGCCGCAGGATTGTCGGCTGCGGGAGGATTCAGAGTTGTCTGGCTTTGATCCTGTGGCGCCGGCTGGCTTGCCTGGATCGGATTCTGCGCCGGACCTTTCGACCAAGGCGCATTCCACGATTTTCCGGAACGGGTATATTCCAGCCATCCCAGTCCAGCAAAACCGAGAAGGATGATTAGCACCAGGGTGAAACGCCAGTAGGTGCGACGCGGCCGCTCATCTTCAAACAGATAGGTGACGTCCCGGGAAGGGTCTCCGTAGCCGCTTCGCGAGGGTGCATCGTTTAGACCCAGGAACGACGGCCCGCTGACAGGGGAATGGGTGTCGGAGGTGTGCTCGCGGAGGCCTGACAGTTCGACCGTTCGCGTGGTTCCCGCCGGCTCGGAAGCTGTGGCCGGTTTCTCCAGCGGGGTGCCGCACATGCCGCAGAAGCGGTAATCCGCCGGATTGTCATTCCTGCATTTGGGGCAGAGCACCACACCTCCCACTTTCATAGCATATTTTAGAGGAAAGAACGACGCTAGTGGTTTGCTGAGTAGCTGCTAACTTTACAGGTTTCGCATCAACGTGTTAGAGTCAACAGCGTCACAAAAGACAATCGAAAACAGACAGGAGTGCACCAGGTTAGTGCTAGCCAGAGAGCAAAAGCAGTCCCTCATTGACCAATACCGCACGCATCCCACGGATACCGGCAGTCCAGAAGTCCAGATCGCGTTGCTAAGCGAGCGCATTGGTCAACTGACGGAGCACTTCAAGACGCACCAGAAAGACCACGGTTCACGCCGCGGTCTTCTCATGCTGGTCAGCAAGCGGCGTCGCTTGCTCGACTACCTCAAGAAATACGATTCCGAGCGCTACAAGACGGTTGTTCAGAAACTCGGCCTGCGCAAGTAGTGATTTGCGGTCGAGTTCCCGGCGCGTCTGTGCCGGGGCGCACTGGGGATTGCTCCGCCGAGGTGTAGGCGGTCGCGTTTGAGATTCCCCAACTTCGGAGTGTTTTCGGCCCCGTGCAATTTACGCTACTGGCACTCATCTACCTTGCATCCGCTTTTGGCGGATACCCTCCTGCTCAAAAGGAATGAATCATGAAGCCCGAACCTCAAGTAACTACCGTTGAACTTTCCGGCGGCAAACGCATCACCTTCGAAACCGGGAAGCTGGCAAAGCAGGCGCATGGCAGCGCTGTGGTACGCCTCGGCGACAACGTCATCCTGGCCACCGCTGTGGCCAACGCGGAACCGCGGGAGGGAATCGATTTCTTCCCCTTGACCGTCGACTACCGTGAATACACCTATGCCGGCGGCCGCATTCCCGGCGGGTTCATTAAACGCGAAGGACGTCCCAGCGAGCGCGAGATTCTCACCAGCCGCCAGATCGACCGGCCCATCCGTCCGCTTTTTCCTGACGGTTTCCGCTGTGAGACTCAGGTCATTGCCTTCGTTCTTTCCGCAGATACCGAGAACGATCCCGACGTGGTGGCCATCAATGCTGCCTCTTGTGCGCTGACTCTCTCTGACGTTCCGTTCCAAGGTCCGGTAGGCGCGGTGCGTGTCGGCCTGGTTGACGGCCAGTTCATCATCAACCCGACCTACTCGGAAATGCGCGATAGCCTGCTCAACATCATGGTGGTCGGCAGCAAGGACGGCATCGTGATGATCGAGTCCGGCGCCAAGCAGGTGAAAGAAGAAACTGTGGTGGACGCGATTGAGTTCGCCCACGCTGAAATCAAGAAGATTTGTGCGGCCATTGAGGACCTGCGCAGCCGCGCCGGCAAGCCCAAGAGGGAAGTCGTGCCTCCTACATTCGACGAGGCCTACTATAACGACCTCAGAAAGAAGGCTGGCGACCGGCTTACCGACGCATTGGATACAGAGAAGCATCCCAAGTCCGAAAGCCACAACCTGGTTAAAGCCTTAAAGAACGAATTGCTAGAGGCCTTGCCGGAAGAAGACGAAGAGGGGCGCGAACAACTGGAGCACTATTACGAAATCCTGCGCGAGCGCATCTTTCGCCAGCAGGTCATTGACCAGCACCGCCGTCCGGACAGGCGCGAATTCGACCAGATCCGGCCAATCTGGATTGAAGTGGGCATGCTGCCGCGCACCCACGGTTCGGCCATCTTCACCCGCGGCGAAACCCAGGCGCTGGTCACTACCACCCTGGGCACCAGCGACGACATGCAGCGGCTGGAAGTTTTTGAAGGGGAGGCGAAGAAGCGCTTCATGCTGCACTACAACTTCCCGCCGTTTTCGGTCGGTGAAGTAGCCTTCCTGCGCGGCGCAGGCCGCCGGGAAATCGGACACGGGGCGCTAGCCGAGCGAGCCCTCTCTGCGGTCCTGCCCACGGAAGATAAGTGGCCCTATGCCATGCGTGTGGTTTCTGACATTCTGGAGTCGAACGGATCCTCGTCGATGGCTACGGTCTGCGGCGCATCTTTGTCGCTGATGGATGCCGGAGTACCCATCGCTGCGCCGGTTGCGGGCGTCGCAATGGGACTGGTGAAGGAAGGCGACAAATACGCCGTCCTGACCGATATCGCAGGCGCTGAAGACCATTACGGCGACATGGATTTTAAAGTTGCCGGAACGAAAGAGGGCATCACTGCGCTGCAAATGGATATCAAGGTGATGGGAATTACTCCGCAGATCATGCGCGAAGCGCTTGCCCAGGCCCAGCGCGGGCGCCTGTTCATTCTCGACAGGATGGAGGAAGCCATCTCCACTCCGCGCGAGAAGGTGTCGGCGTATGCTCCGCGCATTTACACCCTGCAGATTCCTGTCGATAAAATCCGCGACGTGATTGGGCCCGGCGGCAAGATGATCCGCAGCATCATCGAGCAGACGGGAGTGAAGATCGACGTCGAGGACTCCGGCAAGGTCAACGTAGCGTCCAATGACGAAGCCTCGGCAGCCAAGGCGCTGCAAATAATCGGCGACCTGACGGCTACCGCCGAAGTAGGGAAGACCTACCTTGGGAAGGTATCGCGGTTAGCGGATTTTGGAGCCTTTGTCGAAATCCTGCCGGGAACCGATGGGTTGCTGCACATCAGCGAAGTCGCCGAGCATCGCATTAAAGACATTCGCGACGAACTGAAAGAAGGTGACCAGGTCCTGGTGAAGGTACTGGCGGTGGAAGGCAATCGGATTCGCCTATCGCGCAAAGCGATCCTGAAGGAGCAGCGTGCCAAGATGGGCGGCGGAGAAGCGCCCCCGGAAGGTGGTGCTCCGGCTATGACCATCGAGGGCGGGGGAGAGTTTCCCGAGGAACCTGAAAGCGGCGAGCCTAACTTCAATCGCGACGACCCTCGCCGCGCCGGTAGCGGAGGCGCACGTCATGATCGCGGTGGCCGAGGTGGTGGTGGTGGTGGTGGTCGTGGTGGCCGAGGCGGGCGGGGACATAACGGGCGCGGTGGCCGCGGTGGTGGCGGCCACGGTAGACACTAACTAGCCGAGCTACGCCCGGCCGAACGGGTCAGAGACCCTTCCCCACTTCACGCCCTTACGAGCGGCGCTGCCACTTTCTTAGGCAGCATCTCGCCAATGCGTCGGATCTGCGCTCCCACGCCGCGCAGTTTCTCTTCGATATGTTCATACCCGCGGTCAATGTGGTAAACGCGATCAATGATGGTCTCGCCGTCGGCAACCAACGCGGCTAAGACGAGCGAAGCCGAAGCCCGCAAATCCGAGGCCAGCACTGCGGCTGCGCTCAAAGGCGTCTTCCCGCGTACAATCGCCCGGCTACCTTCCATCTT
Organism: Terriglobales bacterium; assembly: GCA_035272945.1. Lineage (GTDB taxonomy): Bacteria > Acidobacteriota > Terriglobia > Terriglobales > Acidobacteriaceae > Gp1-AA122. Next base: position 2,959 of record DATEPX010000032.1, on the reverse strand, counting down.
GATGTTGGCTCCCATGCGCACCAGTTCCAGCGCGTGCATAAAACGATTTTCGAAGATGTTTTCCGTGATGATTGACGTTCCCTCCGCCTGCGTGGCCAACGCCATGTATTGCGCCTGCATGTCAGTGGGGAAGCCGGGATATTCTTCCGTGACCACGTCGGAAGCCTTCAGATCACCGCTGCCGAGCACGCGGACGGAATCGCCGTTGTGCGCAGTCTTCACTCCGACTTCTGTAAGTTTCAGAAGCAGAGCTTCAAGGTGATGCGGCTCGCAGCCTGTGACATTGAGATCGCCCCCCGTAAGAGCGGCAGCGATGATGAAGGTTCCAGCCTCAATGCGATCAGGAATGATGCGATGGCGAGCACCGTTCAGCTTGCTGACGCCCTTGACGTGAATGGTGGGAGTTCCCGCACCCTCAATGTTTGCGCCCATCTTGTTGAGCAGGTCGGCGAGATCGGCGACTTCCGGCTCGCAGGCGCAATTCTGCATGATGGTTTCGCCTTCGGCGAGGGTGGCCGCCATGAGAACGTCTTCCGTGCCGGTGACGGTGATCTTGTCGAAAACAACTTCAGCGCCTCGCAGGCGCTTGGCGCTTGCTTCCACATAGCCGTGCTCCTGGGTAATACGAGCGCCTAGGCGTTCCAACCCCTTGATGTGCAGGTCGATGGGCCGGGCGCCAATCGCGCAGCCGCCGGGAAGGGAAACGCGAGCACGTCCGCAGCGAGTTACCAGCGGACCCAAGACGAGGGTGGATGCCCGCATCGTTTTCACCAGTTCGTAGGAGGCCTCGGGCGTAGCCAGATTGCGGCAGGAAATTGTGGTACGGTGTTGCGCCCGTCCATAGCCCAGCTCCACTTCCGCACCCATGCTGGAGAGCAGCTTGCGGGTGGTTTCGATATCGCGCACCTGCGGAACGTTCTCGAGGATGACGGCTTCTTCGGTGAGCAGGGCGGCAGCCATCGCGGGCAGGGCCGCGTTCTTAGCTCCGCTGACACGAACCGTGCCTAGCAGGGGATTACCGCCCCGAATAACAAACTTATCCATGCTGAAATAGTTCCTTGAGGAAGCCTGACGATGCTTTCAATCCGGCTTTGCTTTCTATTGTAGCCAGTTGTCCTGTGGATCGCAGGAAAAGGGGGTACAGGGAAAACACACTTTAGTGTAAGCCCCGCTTGGCGCCTGTGATGGCCTCTCGGACATTGCCGCGAGTGAGTTTCAGCGCGCGGGCGGCCCCATCGCGGCTGACTCCTGCCTTTAACATCACCAGGGCGATGGCCACACTGCCCCCCGCATGTAGTGCCTTCCGCGCTGTCTCCCGCGTGACTCCGGCCACCTGTTCCACGATGCTGATTCCGCGCTCCCTTGACTTTTCGTTCTTCAGACGCAGATTCACCATCAGGTTGCCGTAGACATAGCCAAGGCGAGTCATGGCCCCGGTCGAAAGCATGTTCAGCACTAGTTTCTGCGCCGTACCCGCTTTCAGGCGGGAGGAGCCGGCGAGTACCTCTGGGCCGACCTCGGTCACAATCGCCAGGTGCGCAGCCTTTTCCAGTGGGGAATTACGGTTACAGGTCACAGCAATCGTCTTGGCGCCTTTGCGGCGAGCCTCTTGGACGGCCGCCACAGTGAACGGAGTGCGTCCACTGGCGGCGATTCCGACCACCACGTCGTTCGTGCCAGGTTTGCGCTTGTCGATCTCGTGACGACCCAGGGCCCGCGAGTCCTCGCTGACCTCAGTGGCTGCCGCCAGCGCCTTGGGACCGCCCGCGATGACGAATTGAACCGTTCTCGGGTCGGTATCGAACGTAGGAGGGGACTCGGCGGCATCTAAGGCGGCAATCCGTCCACTGGTCCCCGCGCCGACATAGATCAGCCGTCCGCCGCTGTGCAGGGCGTCTTCGATCCAGTCGATCGCGCGCGCAATCTGCGGCAAAGCCCGCTTCACGGCCGCTGCGACCTTCGCATCCTCGGCGTTCATGATGCGGGCAATCTCAAGAGACGACTTATGGTCTAGCTCGGCGGAGACAGGATTGGGTTGCTCTGTTCTTAATTTTCGCAGAGTGGACTTACTTTTCATGCTGCAGTGCTTCCGCTATTGCATCATGAAATCTTGGCCGCACCCGCTTAATAGCCTGGTTCTTGCAATCAGGCCAGGTGCGGTTGGTCAACAGAGTCACTGAAAGCTGCCGCTCCGGATCAATCCACAGTGAGGTTCCTGTGTAGCCAAGATGACCGAACGAGCGTGGCGAGAAATATTTCCCCGACTGCGATGGTTGCGAAGGAGTATCCCAGCCGAGCCCCCGAGAGGTTCCTTCGGGAATGGATTCACGGCGAGTGAACAGGGCCAGCGTCTCCCGGCGAATCAGGGGCGGTCCGCCCGACAGCATAGCGTGAGCGAAATTCGCGACATCGCGCGCCGGTCCGAACAACCCGGCATGTCCGGCAACTCCTCCTAGAACACTGGCGTTCTCGTCCTGCACTTCGCCCTGGATAATCCGCTGCCGAAAGCGTCGGTCATCGGCGGTGGGAGGAATGGAAGCTCGGCATCGCGCAGGAGGGTTGAAGAGCGTGTCGGGCATGCCAAGCATGGGCAAATGCCGGAAACAGAACTCATCCAGACGTTCGTCCGCAAGCCGCGCCAGCGCCACTCCGAGAACTATGAAGCCGACATCGCTGTACACCGCGACAGTTCCGGGATCAGCCGCAAGCGGAACGGCGAACGCCGCTGCAAGGAGTTCCTCCGGAGTGTGCGCCCGTAAAAACAGTTTTTCGTAGGCCGGCAGTCCCGAGGAGTGGGCCAGCAACATGCGAATGGTTATTTCCCGGCGCCGCGGATCGCCTCCGCCGAACTCGGGCACAGCTGCGACAACCGGCATATCCAGATCGAGAAGGCCGCCCTCGTATAGGACCATCGCCATGCTGGTGGTGGCAATCACTTTGGAAATCGATGCCAGGTCAA
>DATEPX010000031.1:0-2987 GCA_035272945.1 Terriglobales bacterium | reverse complement strand
TGTATGACTGAATCTAGCCATCGTCTTCAGGCATCGGAGAGACTGGTCCTGAGCCATTACTCGGAGCCAAGCGGAGGTGTGTAATGGAGTTCGCGATCGCCATTCCTCAGACGTATTCAGATCCAGTTTGTATCCAGCGATTCCTGAGGCGAGCCGAAGAGCTGCCCTTGGTTGCGGCCTGGTGCCTTGAGCAGGTTATCGGAACTGCTCCGGTCCTGGAATCCGTCACGACCCTGGCGTACGCAACCGGAATCACCGAGCGATTACGCCTGGGCATTGCGGTTCTACTTATTGCTCAACGCAACCCTATTGACCTTGCGAAATCGTTGTCATCCCTGGATGTGCTGTCGAACGGCCGGCTCATTGTTGGCGTGGGCCTAGGCCAGAGCACCAGATTCTATCCTGCTTACGGACTTGCATCGGAGGGCCGCGTCGCCCGCTTCCGCGAAAATCTCGCCATCATGAAGCGGCTCTGGACAGAAGAGAGAGTTACATTTGACGGGCGCTTCTCGCACCTCGAAAGCATACCGATGGAGCCGAAACCCGTGCAGAAACCACATCCGCCAATCTGGTTCGGCGGGCATAAAGAGGCAGCGTTACGGCGTGCTGTGGAGTTGGGGGATGGCTACATTGGCGCCGGTTCAACACCGATGGACGTTTTCCTAGAGGACATCAAGCAACTGCCTCCGAACTTTCCGAAGGCAAAGCGCCTCTACCTAGCGTTGGGAGATAATCTGCCGCGATTGCGGGAATGGTTTGGGGCATTCTACGGCAAGCCCGAAATGGCAGATCAGGTGGCAATATGGGGTTCACCACAGCAAATTGTGGACCAGATCGCGCGCCTCAGGAATGCTGGCGTAGGCTATGTCCTCCTAAACCCCGTGTTCGATGAAGAGGCCCAAATGGAACGCCTTTGTATAGATGTCCTAACCCGTGTGTAGTGCTGGGATCGATGTTTGGCCTTGCAAGCGGTCGGCTGCAGACCCAGCTCCCCAGAGTGTCTACGCCCTGCCCCTAATCCGGTGCAACGGGTACGGGGCCAAAGGTGGCGAACGATGGTCTCGAGTTGGGTCATAGCGGTCGCGCAAACGATAGCTCGTGACCGTACGGATCATGCACATGGAAATACCGTTCTCCCCAGGAAGCGTTCTGAGGAGTATCCGGCTTGAATCCTTTCTCTTTGAGATGAGTCCAGAATGCATCCACACCTGCTACGTGAAGTATCACTCGGCCCCATCGAGCAGTCGCCTGGCCCTGTTGCAAATTGATGATCGGAAACTCGGTATCTTGAATACGAAGAGAAGAGAAACCTGCATTCAGCCCGCCATAGAGGAGTTCCAATCCCAGCACATCGCGATAGAACCGCACGGAAGCTTCCATGTCAGTGACCTTCAGGGTGATAGCGGAGATCTTTTCAATTTTCGCCTTCATAGGGGCAGCAGTCTATCGCGCTTGACCTTTGTTGAATTCGCTTCTGAAACGCATAGCGTGAAATGGAGGAGGTGTCGTATGGCTTACGTCATTGCTGAGCCCGGTATTGGAGTAAAAGACGCCTCCTGTGTCGACGCTTGCCAGGTAGATTGCATCCATCCGAAGAAGAACACCAGCTATGAGGACCCCCGCCCCGGGTTCGATGAGGTCCCGCAACTCTATATCGATCCTGTGGAGTGCATTGACTGCGGCGCTTGCGTTCCAGTTTGCCCCGTGTGTCAGCCATTTTTCCGCTAGACGATCTACCGAAGAAGTGGAAGCAGTACGCCGAACTGAACGCAAGCTACGTGCAAGGTGGCAGATTCACGTCCGGAGAGTACGCCAAGCACAGCGCAAAGTGTGCGGGCTGCCGACATTGTGAGCGACCACGAAATCAGAGTCGGACTTTCTGTTTCGGTTTCCGGCAGGTTCCAACTCCAAGGTCAACAGGCCCTCCACGGCATTCTGCTCTGGCAGTCTCATGCAAATGCTCAGGGCGGTATTCCTAGTAATGGCGGTATGTCGCGGCCCGTCCGCCTAATCTGGTATGACGACGGCAGCCGAGTCAGCCGCACTCGCGAAAACGTGCTCCGGCTCATCCGGAACGACAGTGTAGATATTCTCCTGGGACCATATTCCAGCAGTCTGACAATGGCTGCCGCGGAGATTGCGGAAGAGTACAAGAAGATTCTCTGGAACTATGGCGGCACGTCTGATGAGATCTTCAGCCATGGCTGGCGATACATGATCGCGATCGCTAGCCCCGCAAGCGACTACCTGCGTGCGCTTCCGCAGTGGCTAGTTAAGCAATATCCTAAACGCTGTCGCATTTGTGTTCTCTATTCATCACAAGGGACCTTCGGATGGCAGGTTGCCCGCGGGGTCCTGGAATCTGCTCCAGAGACTCGCCAGTCAGTTGAACTGGTCCCGTTAGATACTCCGCTTAAGGACAGTGATGCCGCGCTTTCGTTGCTTCTCGATATCAGTCCCGAAGCTGTCATGTTAGCAGGGAGTTTCCAGGACGAGTTGGCAATCATGCGAACTCGCCCGCGCTGGCCAACGTCGGTGCGAGCTGTAGCAGCCGTGGCGGCCGGAATCGCGGCTTTTGCTTCTCAGGTGGGGCAGTTGGCCGATGGAGTGCTCGGGCCGAGCCAGTGGGAACCTGGGGTGAGCTTCCCAACGATTGTAGGACCACCCTCTGATTCGTTCATCAATGATTTCCAGATACGGTTCGGATCTACGCCGGATTACGTTGCAGCCGGAAGTTTTGCAACCGGACTAATCGTGATGGAGTGCATTCGCCGCGCTGGTTCCCTGGACGGTGACAAGCTGCGAAGTGCTGCTTCCGATTTGGACTGCCATACGTTTTATGGCAGGTTTCGTCTCGATGCTCAGAGCGGAAAACAAGTAGGGCATCGAATACTGCTCATCCGCTGGCAGAATGGCAACAAAATTGTGCTGCCTTCCTAGTGACATTAGCCCGGAAATCTGCCTTTCGCGATCTTCTGGCAATCATG
>DATEPX010000030.1:0-13053 GCA_035272945.1 Terriglobales bacterium | reverse complement strand
TCGGCAGCATGCCGAGTCCCGGATTATGCCGAATCTCTTTCAAATACGTCGGCTGGAGGGGCTCGGACCGTTTTCTCGTTCGGCATAATCAGAGCCCTTCCAGGAAGGCCAACAGTTTGTCATCCGGCCGGTAACGTGTTGGCTTCACGCCGATGGGCTCAGTGCGCGAGAGCGCTTTCTCTTTCAACCGCATGTCCGCATGGAGGTACATCTGCGTGGTCTCCGGGGACTCGTGCCCGAGCCAGAGTGCAATCACGGAGCGATCCACACCATGATGAAGAAGGTCCATGGCTGCGGCATGCCGGCAGACATGGGGGGTGACCTTCTTTTGTTTGAGAGACGGGCAACTCCGCGCAGCCAGATTGGCGTATTTGGCGAGGAGATACTCGACCGCATCGCGACTGAGTCTGCCGCCGCGGATACTCGGAAAGACTGGGTCCTCTGGCTGACCGTGGCACTCTCTTAGCCATGCACCTACCATCTTTGTCGTTTCTGGACGGAGTGGCGTGCAACGCAGTTTTCTGCCTTTCCCGAGACAGCGCACGTGGGCACCGGTTCCCAGCGCGACATCCTGGCAATTCAGCCCAATCAACTCGGAAACCCGCAGACCGGTTTGGACCGCGAGCAGGATGAGGGTTCGATTGCGACGACCGATCCAGGTGGAACGATTCGGGACCGCGAGCAGTGCATCGATCTCTTCCCGGTTGAGGAACTCGATCGGTTTTCGTACGTGGCGTTTATTAGGCACCGCCAGTATCCGCTGGCAATGGAGGGCATGCGCGGGCTCTTCTAACGCCACGTACCGGAAGAAAGAATGGATGGCTCCCAAACGAACGTTCCGCGTGCGAGCACTGTTTTTGCGGGCGCTCTCCAGGTGATCGAGAAAGAAACCAATGAAGGGGGCATCAAGATCTTCGATCCGCAGCTGGGAGGGACTTTTGTGCAGTCGCTTCTCAGCAAACTGCAGCAGCAGGCGGAAACAGTCGCGATATCCCGCGACGGTATGCGGGCTCGATTCCCGCTGGCGAAGCAAACGATCAGTGAAGAAGGATTGAAGGAGCGAAGGAAAGCTGGCGGAAGTCACAGTCGCACCTCCCGCTGAATCAACCGGTCGGTAGCCAACTGAAGGAGTTCGGGCACAGCTTCGAGGTACCAATAGGTGTCGTTCACATGGACGTGCCCCAGGTAGGTGGACAGCTTGGGGAGTTCCCGTTCGGCGTCGAGCCCGGAGCGATACCAGCGAATCAAGGTGCGGGCAGCGAATCGATGACGCATATCCTGCAGCCGAGGACCTCGGCCGTGACCCTTGGCTCCCGCGCGGAGGCCAATTCGTTGGGAAATTTTGGCGAACGTGTATCGCGCTATCCATTCTGTGACCCAGCGACCTTGCTCGGAGATAAAAAAGGCAGGAACGAGTCGTGCGGGGAAGAAGCGATCTCGGGCTTCAGCGTAGTTCTTGAGAGCCCTTACTGTAGAAGGATGGACTGGCACGTAACGCGATTTTCCGAACTTCGTCCGCCGGATGTGCAGGATGCCGAGTTTGAGGTCGACATCCGTCCGGTCCAGACCCAAGGCTTCGTTGACCCGCATTCCTGTCACCACCAGCAAGCCAAAAAGGGTCGTATATGTGCGGGCGCGGAGTCCCTTGGGGGAGGGGAGTTGTTGCGTGCGGCGAAGAAGCCTTTCAATCTCTTCGTCGCTGTAGATGTGCGGTGGCTTGCGGCGGTAACGATGCGGGAGAAGTCCTACCGGGGGAATCTCGGTGCGTGGGTCGATGGCGCTATGCCAGATGGCAAAGCGCCGGACCATGCCTAAACGCCCAGCCCAGGTAGCAGGTTGGTCCTTGGCAGGCTGTGTGGCCCAGCGAAGCGCCAGTTCCCTGGTGATATGCGAAGCACCTTCAGCTTGGAGAAACGCCACAAAATTCCGCAACAAACCTCCTGGTTCCCGGAGCCGGAACCCGAGGCTGCGGCGGATGCGGAGGTAGTCCTTCAACGCCTGTTCCAATGGCTTCACTGGGGACCTCCTATCGGCCAGGGGTGAGCCAATGAACGCAGGCTCTCGAAGTCAACCTTGGCGTAAATCTCCGTTGTGTTCGGGGCTCGATGCCGAAGAACTTCTCCGATTTCTCCCATCGTCGCTCCAGAACGAAGCATGGAAGTTGCCAGGCTGTGGCGAAGAAGGTGGGCTCCCTTGAACTCGGGGTGCAAGTTCGCGCGGTCGAGTGCTCGGCGAACGATCGTGGTCAGTGTCGAGGGACCAGCAAAGCCTCGGCGTGGCGCTTTCGTGCAAACGAATACTCGGCGTGTTCGGCAGTGAGGGCGATCTCGACGCAGGTAAGAGGCCAAGGCTTCGCCTACATCCGCAGGGAGGGGCATCCGGTCGTGCAGCAGCCCCTTGCCCCGAACGAGGATTTCGCCGGCTCTCCAATTGATGTCCTCTAGCTGAAGACCGACCACTTCCCCGGCGCGAAGACCCAGACGAGCAAGTAGACGAAGGATGGCATAGTCGCGGCGACCGGCCGTTGTGCGGCGGTCGCAGGCCTTAAGCACACGTTTGACTTCCTTCGGAGTCAGGTATTTGGGCACTGTGGACAGTTGCCAATTGGCTACTGTGGGCACCGAGGCGGCCAAGTCGGCTTGGAGTTCTCCTTTCTGAAACAGGAACCGAAAGAAAGAGCGGAAAGCCGTCGTCATCACTTGTGCTCTCTTAACGCGCATGCCGGGTGCGTGGCACAGAACAAAATCGGAAATATCGGAGGCTTTCACTGCTTTCAGAAGAAGCGGTCGGCGGCGGAAGCGCTTCAGGAGAAACTTACGAACGAAAGATTGGTATTCCAGGATCGTGTGGGCGACAAGCCCGCGCTCTATGCGTAAATGTGTTTCGTACCGGTTCAGAATCTGAGCCAGTGGCGATCGGTCGCAAACTAGCTCTCGTGCTGGAACAACCTTGTGCCTTCGCAGATGATCGAGAAACTGCTGGAGGGTTCTTAAATCGCCCCGGTGCACTCGGTGCTTGCGCTCGAGAAATGTCTCCACCAGCGGCTCAGCAAGATCTGTAACTGCGAGTCTGTTTCGTTTCAGCCACTGCCCAAAACTCGTAACCAGCTTCACTTTCACTCGAACTGTCACATCTGCGTAGCCTTGCTCGATCAGTGAGTCTGTGAATCTTTGAAGCTCGGCAACCAGTGGGTCAGGAAAAGGTTTGGTTCTTCGCGGTTCTTGAAAGGAACTTTCGATCATGCTTCTCCTCCTTACTGGCTTCACAGCCAGCAAGGTGAAGATAGCCGGATTATGCCGAATTCACTTTGTTAGAGGAGTGCGGAAAGAAGCATCAAATGGGGTTGGTAGAAAAGCTACTCCGCCAGATTCGGCATAATCCAGGACTCGGCATGCTGACGAGCATCGTGGATCCTGGGCCCCTTGCCTCGTCCGCCGTGAGGAATTCCACACTGCAACAACAGTTGACGAAACACCTTGTAAATGGTGGATAGGTTGAAGGGCCTTCCACTTGGTCCCGGGAAGAAGATGGCATCGGGCGGACGATTTTCAAAATGGGCCGCGTACTTTCGCAAGCGGTTTACGAGGGGCAAGGCGGGAGGAACCAAGCGATCTTTGCGGAATTTCCCCTGGCGAACCGTGATGATGCCTTGATTCAGATCGACGTCTCGAACCCGTAGTTTCAGCACTTCTCCGGCCCTGAACCCGCAGCCGAACAGGAGTCGGAAAACTTCCGGCATAATGAGATGCCGCAAAGACGAACGTGCCGTAGGCTTGAGCGCGTCCACGGCCTGAAAGAACTTCCGAAGCTCTTCGTCAGTCAGCATACGGGGCACGAAAGTCGCCGTGCTTCGAGTCGCGAATGTGGAATCGGGCACATACGCGGAATAGCCAAGCCGCAACAAAAACCTGGAGAATTGCCGAACCAAGGTGATGCGGTGCCTTTGGGTTTGTGCACTTTCGTGCGCTTTCTTGGCTAGCCATTTCCGGGCGATAGGCCCAGGCAACTCACACGTTGCCAGCCCCTCCTGCACCAAAAAGTCGTCGAGGCGCCGCAAGATTCGAGTCGCCTCCCGATAGGCGTATCCGCAGGCGTACTTTTCCTGAAGGAATTTCTCCATGCAGACAGACAGAACGCTCTGGAACCCGTTGGGTGAATCAGCCGGCATGATTCACCTCCTCAGGATCCAACGCCACACTCCGCAAGGCCTCTACATCCGCCTTGGCGTAGATACGTGTTGATTCCAAACTGGTATGTCCCAAAATTTCCGCAATGGTCGGAAGCGGAGTGCCTTTTTCTAGAAGCCGAGTCGCTAGAGTATGTCTCAGCGAATGTAGACCCCGCTTTTGTGGGCACCGAAAGGTGATCCCCGCCAGCTGACGCCAATACTTGATAATGTGATGGAGATTATCGTTGTCTCCGAAAGGATCAAACGGCGGGTTCACTTTAAGGAATACCTCTCGGTGTGCCGATTGGGGGCGGCCCGACTTCAAGTGGTCAATCAAGGCCTCGCCGACCTCGTTGGGCAAAGGCAGAGTCAACGGCGTGCCCGTCTTCGCTTGCGTGATTTCTATGGTCGACTCCGCCCAACGCAGGTTGTCCAGTTTCAGCGTGCGAATATCTCCAGTGCGCAGTCCCAACCGGCATGCCAGTAGGAGGATGGCGTAATCTCGTTTCCCTTTTGCAGAACTGCGATCGACTGCACCGAGAAGCCGGACGATCAGTTCCTGATCCCATACCGACGGAATCGTTGCATCCCTGGGAACACGGACTGTCGGCAGTTCTGCACTGAGATCTTTTTGCAGAATCCCACGCATGGTGAGAAACCGGAGAAAGCAACGCACATCGGATACGATTCGCGCGACCGTCTTTGGCTGCAAGTGATCGCGAGAGGATAGGAACTCGGACAGATCCGCCGCCTGAATTTGCTCCAGTGTTTGCGCTTTGCTGGAATGGAGAAAATCCAAAAAGGTCGTGGCTGCTGTGGTTCGCAAAAGAAGGGTCGATGGCCGAAGATAGAGCCGATCCTTACAATACTGTTCGTAATCACGAAGTGTTTTCTGCATGGCCGGAGGACGATGGATTGCCTGCACACGCGTGTGAGCTCGTTCAAAGCGCCCGTTCTTAGCGAAATCGGCAAGCATTTTTACTTCGAACGCGATATGGCGGCGCCAGCCATCGCTTGGCAAATTCGTCTGCTGGTCCCTGACGCGACACTCCTCTAGAAAGCGTGCCACCAAATCCGCGGAAAACTCGTCGCCCAGTTCCTTCCGCTGAGAAAATTCGATGAGTTGTTTCCAGGTTGTTCGATACCGATCCCGCGAGCCTCTGCTGTAGCCCAACCGCTCGATCTCGCCCAATGCATCAGCGACAAGGCGACGCAGTTGCAACTTCTTTGAATGAGTTTGTTCCATGGCGGACCTCCTCTGAGTGGCCCCTTCGATGGCCACCAAGGAGTGCATCATGAGATTTTATGTGCTCTGATCCAAGAGGAAGGAACTGAGTGCCAAGTACTTACCGCAGCGACTCTACATAACGCCACACTGCACATAGGGATCGAAATGCGCTGCAGCCCATTTCGATCCCACACATGGCGCTCAACAATTGAGCTTTTTTAATTGGCACTATGACAGCTACTGCTACCTGCCGATGGTGGGGTTCCTGACTTTTGACCAAGAGGCCGAGCAGTATCTGGTCACCGCGGTGTTGCGTCCGGGGAACGCCCCCGGCTCGGCAGGAGCAGTGGGCATCCTGCGCCGTCTGATCGAGCGGCTGAGGGAAGCCTTTCCGAAGGCCAAGATACGGGTGCGCTTGGATGGTGGCTTCGCGGCGCCGGAAGTTCTGGATTTTTTGGACAGCGAACCGAAAGTGGAATACCTCGTGAATTTCGCGGCCAATGCGGTGCTGGAGCGAAAAGCGGAGTCGGCCATGCAACGGGCCCGTCGTGCTTCGGAGAGCTCGCAGCAAACCGCGCATGTTTACGGCGCGTGTCAGTACCGAACGCGCAAGACCTGGCCGTGGAAACGTCGCGTCATTTATAAAGCCGAGGTGGTGCGGGCGGAGGGCAAGAAACCCAAGGACAATCCGCGCTTCGTGGTGACCAACATGAAGCAGACACCACGGTGGCTGTACGAGGAGGTCTACTGTCAACGAGGTGACATCGAGAATCGAATCAAGGAACTGCACTATGGCATGGAGATTGGACGTACCAGTTGCACGAACTTCTGGGCCAATCAGTTCCGAGTGCTGATGACTGCAGCAGGCTACGTGTTGATGCAAGAGATGCGCTTAGGTTTGGCCGGCACAGCTTCCGCCAGGGCGCAGGTCTCCATCTTGCGAGAGCGTTTTCTGAAAATCGGAGCTCTGGTGGTGACTTCAGTACGTCGGATCCTGCTGCACTTGCCACAATCGTTTCCTTATCTGGACAGCTTCCATCGCCTCGCCTTGAACTTAGGCGCGCGCAGCGGGTAGCTTCGTCCTTAACCCGCGCTAGGAACTTTTTACTTGTCGACTGCTACTTGAGGTGTCTCAATTTCCTGTCTTTTGTCCGCCTAAGCGCTTTGGAATCAACTCGCGATTCAATAAAAGTCTCACCCTTGTCACCTGCCGTCTTGAAGTGAACAAAAACAACGCAAAATCGATCGCGAAGTCAGTTTTCATGAATAATGTGGGCTAGGAGAGTTCACGCACGATGGCTTCGGAAAGATTACAGAAAATCATAGCGGCGAGCGGGATCGCGTCGCGGCGCAAGGCTGAGGAGATCATTGCGGCGGGGCGCGTGACGCTCAACGGGAAAGTAGTGGTGGAACAGGGAACGAAAGCCGATCCGCAGCGGGACGTAATTTGCGTGGATGGAAAACCGTTGAAGAGCCGCGAGCGCCTGCTGTATTTCCTGCTGCACAAGCCTAAGGGTTACGTGACCACGGTCAGCGATCCCGAGGGGCGGCCGACGGTTATGGAACTGATGAAGAGATGCCCGCAGCGCGTGTACCCGGTGGGGCGACTGGACTATGCCAGCGAAGGTTTACTGCTAATGACCAATGACGGCCAGCTGGCGCAGAGGTTGATGAAAGCCGGTTCGCACGCGCCAAAGACCTATCTGGTGAAAATTAGCGGACAGCCGGACGAGCAGGCGCTCAATCGTCTGCGAGCGGGAATCACAATTGAACTGGAGGATGGCATGCGGGTGAAGACTTCGCCGGCAAAATTACGGCTGGTGGAGGACAGCGCGAATCCCTGGTATGAGGTGATCCTGAGCGAAGGACGGAATCGTCAGATTCGGCGGATGTTTCAGCGTGTGGGATTTAACGTGGAAAAAATTAAGCGCGTGCAACTTGGGCCGCTGGTCCTGGATGTTCCTCCGGGAAAATATCGTGCACTGACGGTCCGGGAAGTGGCGCAACTGAAGAGTCTCTGACCGTGAGCGAATGACCACCACGGGTGAACGTGGATTGGCGGCAAAACAATTGCAGAAGTAGACTAGAAAGGTGACGCAAACGATTGAAGACCTCATACCGGATTACCTTCGCGGGCTGCCCGTGTATGTTCCGGGAAAACCCATTGAAGAAGTGGAGCGGGAGCTGAAGATTCATGCGGTGAAGCTCGCTTCGAATGAGAACCCGCTGGGGCCTTCGCCGAAGGCCATGGTGGCGGCGCGTGCGGTGCTGGGGGATTCGAACCGCTATCCGGATGGGGGCACGCACGCATTGCGGCAAACTCTGGCGGAGCGGAGGGGCGTTTCGCCGGAAGAGATTTTTATCGGATTGGGGTCGAGCGAGCTTATTGATCTTGCGGCGCGGGCGCTCCTGCGAGCAGGGCGTCAGGGGCTGACGTCGGAAGGAACGTACGCGCCGTTCTCGGTGGCCATTCGCGCGAGCGGGGCCGAGCTGGTGCTGGTGCCGCAGCGAGATTTTGCGTTTGACTTGAAGGCCATGGCGCATGCCATCACTCCGAAAACGGGTGTGATTTATCTGGCGAATCCTAATAATCCGACGGGAAGCGCGTTTGGGCGCAAAGAGTTTGAAGAGTTTCTCGCAGCGGTTCCGGATGGCGTGCTGGTGGTACTGGATGAGGCCTATATCCATTATGCGATCAGCATGGGCTTGCGCGATTCGGTGGAAGCTCATCGCCAGCGGAAGAATCTTCTGATTCTGCGGACGTTTTCGAAGGTTTATGGATTGGCGGGACTGCGTATTGGCTATGCCATCGGACCGCCGGGACTGCTTTCGGCGATGAATAAATTGAGAACGCCGTTCAATACCTCGGGTGTTGCACAGGCAGCCGCGCTGGCTGCGCTGGATGACCAAGAGCATGTGAGGCGATGCATCGAGACGAATGCAGCGGAACGGAAACGTTTAAGCGAGGGATTGGCGAAGCTGGGATTCCGGCCGGTGCCGAGTGAGGCGAACTTTGTTTTTATTGCTGTGGGTCCGGATGCGAAGGCGCTGAGCGATGATCTGCTGCAGCTGGGTGTGATCGTGCGGCCGCTGGGGTGGATGGGATTCCCGGATGCGATTCGTATTTCGGTTGGGACCGCGGAAGAAAATGACAAATGTTTGTCGGCCATGGCGCGGATGATCTTGAAGCGCGCGGGCAAGGGCGAACTCGCCGCGCGATGAGAGTACTGCTACCGGGTAGCGTTAATGCCAGCGCTGACGCCGTTCTTGAGCTCCTGCAAAAATACCAGACCATCGCGGTGGTCGGATTGTCTTCGAATCCGATGCGGCCCAGTTATGCGGTGACGGAATACATGCAGGCTGCAGGCTATCGGATCATCCCGGTGAACCCCAACGAGACGGAAGTGCTGGGGGAAAAGAGTTACGCACGTCTGGAAGATGTGCCGGAGAAAATAGAGATCGTGAACGTGTTTCGGCGCCCCGAGGAAGTACCGCCGGTGGTAGAGAGTGCCATTCGCGTAGGGGCGAAGGTCATTTGGATGCAGCTCGGAATTGCGAACGAGGAGGCTGCGGAAAAGGCGCGATCCGCGGGGCTGGTGGTGATCGAAGACGCGTGCATTTTGGTGGAGCATCGGAGGAGAACGAGAGAACTGCAGCAATAAGAGCCGGACAATTGGGAAGGATATGGAGGCCCTGCGCAGGAATGGCGTGGGCTTTTTTAGCTTTTGGAAATAGGAAAAAAGACTGAAGAAGATTTTGCCCGGACACACCGCGGTCGCAGAGAAGAGTGGGAAGAGCAACGGAGCGTCAACGGGGCAGGGGGAAGACCAGGAGATTGCGCTTGCCGGTAATTACGACGGCAAGGAAGCGGCCGTCGGGGGAGATGGCGAAATCGCGGAAACTGAGGCCGTGAAGAATGAAAACGGGCTGCGGTTGCGAGACGGGAGCGTCATGCCCTGATGAGGCGGCGAGCGTAGGAAGAGCGATCCAGACGAGATCGCCCGATTTTTTCTCCCGGGCGCGTTTGAGGAGGATGTGCGATTCGTCGGGCGACCAGCGAAAAACGCCGAGGCCAACGCGAAGTCGGGCCACATGATTGAGAGAAGTGAGATCGCGAACCTCGAGAAGTTCTTTGTCAATGAAGTAAGCAACTCTCTTGCCGCTGGGGGACACGCTCAGTCCGCCTTCATAGCCATCCAGCGTCGCCAACTCCTTATCATCATCGCTCAACAGGTCGAGGCGCTGAAGACGATGGGGGCCGGTCATGGCGTGATCCTGCTCGACAGCGACAACAGAATCCGTTCTAGGGATGGGGATGACCTCGCGGAAGGTGCGGCCCTCATAGGAGGACTTGACGGGGCCGCTGTCAAGCCGGGTGGATTTCAAGGAGAAGAGCGTACGAGGCTTTACGGCTTCGGAGAGGAAATTGATGGTGATATTGTCGGGAAGAAAGAAAGGATCGGCCGCATCGGGAATGACGCTGTCACCCTTGGCGACGCGTATTTCGTGGCCGCTGTCGTCGAGCAAGAGGGTCATAAAGGAATCTTCAGTCTTGCCGGAATCGTCCACGACGGTAGTGGTGAGGAGTCCGGCGAGGATGAGGTGAGCGTTGGGAGACCAGCGGAGGGAATCGACGATGTAGCTGAACGGCTGATTACCGCGGTTGAATTTTTGACCCTCCAGAAGGCGACGGCGCTTACCACTGGTGTCCTGGAGCCAGATGTCGTCGTGCGAGAGGTCGTAGAGCTTGGTTTTGAAGTTACGATGAACGGAATATACGATGCGGTTGTCGGGAGCAAAGGCAAAGGAAGTGATGTCTTCGTCGATGGTTTGGAGGGGCTTATCGAGATTTTGGACCAAGGCCGAGGGAACGGAGCAGCAGCCCAAGAAGATGCAGAGCAACGAACCCATAGGACGGAGCCAGCGCGAGCGGTTAGCGTAGCAGGGATGGGTCATGGTTTGTGCGCAACGTCATTGTACGGGATGTGACGCCGTGTAGGGATTGCAGCACGGGGGCTGCGCGGGCTTGAATTCCATGAATTCGACGCGGGTGAGGTCCGGATCGTAGATGTCCAAGGACCATTTGCCGTCGCGGCCGATTTCGGGCTCACCGCTGGTCTTGAGGCCGTGCTCGCGGAGGCGAGCGGCGGCGGACTTAATTTGTTCGACCGCTAAGGAGAAATGATTTTGCACGCCGCGCTCCTGTTTGTCCGCAGTGGGCGAGATGTTGAGCATGTATTCGATCCAGTCGGTGCCGTCGGGGACCTGAATCTCCCACCAGTCGTTGTCGGCGTCCTTGAAGCCGCCGTGCCAGTACATACGGAAGCCGAGGAGATCCCTATAGAAGCGATCCTCGGCAGCGCGGTCCTTGACGATGAAGCCGGCGTGAAGCATGCGCGTGCTGATTTGTTCGGCGGGTGCAGTGAACACGATGCGGGGGTGCAGCTGCACGAAGGCGATGGTATTACCTTCGGGGTCGTGGAGAACGCAACGCGCGACGCCACTGATATCTCTGGTGACCGGGCCAACCGCGACATGGTGGGCAAGGAGGTAGCTACGCATCCGGATAATGTCGGGTGTGGCGAAGGCGATTTCGGCGAGCAGGTTCGCAGGAGCGGGAGAGGCCACTTCTGACAACTGAATTTGCTGGTGGTCGTTGACGATGAAACACGGGCGCGTCATGCCCGTGCAGCCCGCGTTGCGTGGTGTGATGCCCAGAATTCCGCTGTAAAACTCAAGCGACTTGCGAAGATCGGCGGAATAGATGCGGACGTGCGCGATGCCGGTGATGGGCGGTCGTGCGGGCTGGTCCTGGGCATTGAGCGGAAGGGAGATAAACGTGGCGGCGAGCGCCAATGCGATGGGTTTCATGGGACTCCCTTGAAAGTTTGGTGCGACACACGATTTTATCCTACGCAGGTGGCCGAGGTGAAAGCTGATCATGGATGTTGTCCGGGGTGCGGCCCGGTGAATTCGGAGCAGCAGGGCTTCTGCGTGGGCGTGAATTCCATGAGTTCGACGCGGGTGTCGTCGGGATCGTAGAGGTTAAGCTGCCATTTGCCGTCGCGACCCACCTTGGGTTGTTCGTTGCCGCTCCAACCGTTCTTGCGAAGTTGCTCTTCCGCCGCGTGGATGTCCGGGACTCCGAGAGCCATGTGGTTCATGACGCCGAGGGTGTGATGGTCAGCGTTGGCGGGAACGTTGAGCATGTATTCGATCCAGTCGGTGCCATCGGGGACTTGCATGTCGACCCAGCTGGTTTCGTCGTCTTTCCTCCCACCATGCCAGTAGACGTGGAAGCCGAGAATATCTCTATAGAAGCGGTCTTCCGCGTCAGGGTCCCGAACGACGAAGCCGACATGGATGATACGCAAATTGGACCAGGCCCGCGGAGTGCTGGCGTTCGTCGGCCGCCTAAAGCCGATGCGATGCCCCTCCGGGTCTATTACTGCGAAGTATTCGTCGCTGGAATCTCTCATTTTCAGGATTGGGATCTTCTTCGCCGCCAGGTATTTCTTCATCGCCTGCACATCGTCCGTGGCCAACACCATCTCATAAAATAGGTTAGACGGCGGCGTCTTGGGTGCCGTCGCGAGCACCAAGTTTTGGCCGGAGCTTAGCTGCATCAAGAAGGGGAAGGTAGTCATCGGCCTCTCCCCACCGATCGAGGACCTTTCGCACCAACGACAAGCATCCGAGGGCGTACCTTCACCGCTCATGACGCGGGTGTAGAAGCTGCGGGCGCTGTTCATATTTGTAGAGTAAAACTGCACGGCAGCGATCCCCGTGATTGGCGGCCTTGAACGCTCCTCTTGGGCGCTGGCTGAAGTGCACAGAATGACGCTTACAAGTGACGGCAACATACGGTTCATACGCTTACCTCAAGCGGTCGACGACGAGGGCGACTTTATTTTGCGAATTTCGTCGAGTCGCTGGCGCAAACGCTGCTCGAAACCCTGATCGGTGGGTTTGTAATAGGTGCGGCCGGCGAGATTCTCGGGCAGGCAGGCCATATCGGTGACTTTTTCATCGAAATTATGCGCGTACTTGTAGCCTTCGCCGTAGCCGATGTTCTTCATGAGGCCAGTGACGGCGTTGCGGAGGTGCAAGGGGACGGGATCGGCTTCGGTTTTGCGCACGTCTTCGATGACGGCGCCATAGCCGGTGTAGAGAGCATTGGATTTCGGCGCGAGCGAAAGATAGACAGCCGCTTCGGCGAGGGCGAGATGGCCTTCGGGGGGACCGAGGAAATCGAAGGCGTCCTTGGCGGCGAGCGTGACGGCCAGGGCGCCGGGTTCGGCAAGGCCGATGTCTTCGCTGGCCATGCGGACCATGCGGCGGGCGAGATAGAGAGGATCTTCGCCGCATTCGAGCATACGCGCGAGCCAGTAGAGCGCCGCGTCGGGATCGGAATTGCGGACGGATTTGTGCAGGGCGGAGATCAGGTTGAAGTGCTCCTCGCCGGCTTTGTCGTAACGCAGGAGTTTTCTTTGCAACACGTCTTCGAGGAGTTCCGGGGTGATGGCACGCGCCTTTTTTTCACTCAGTTGCGCGCTGCGGGCGGCAAGCTCGAGCGTGTTGTAAGCGGCGCGGGCATCCCCATTGGCAAACGAGGCAATACGGAAGAGGATGTCGTCGGGAGCTACGATGGATTCGT